>SIBR01000009.1 GCA_009695065.1 Opitutus sp.
GCGCCCACGCTTCCTGCGGTTTGGCCCACTCCGCCTCGACTTCCGCCACCCGCTTCGCCCCCCAAATCCGGTAATTTTCCCGCCATGCCAAAACTTGGGTAAAATCTGGCCCAACTTAAAGTCTAAATATTACTAGCTGACGGTATTACTTCTGTTCCGACGACGACTGGTCGTGGTTCGAGCCGCTGACCAACGCCTCGAGCCCTTTCCCCGATTGGCTCACCCTGTAGGAGCGGGTTTACCCCGCGATCCGAGACTGTAGGAGCGGCTTTATGCCGCGATTGTATTACCCTCCTCCAAACCATCGCGGGGTAAACCCGCTCCTACAGTTCAATGCGCGTGGCCGTTTGACTTGCCTATTCCTCCACCCGGACGGCGTCGCGCTTCACCACCACGTGCTTCTTCACGAACGCGGGGTCGATCTCGATGCCCGAGCCCGGTCCGGTGGGCACCGTCACGACTCCGCCGTCCGTCTTGAGTGACGAAGTCTTGCACTCGAAGGGGATCGCCTGACTGAGCCCCTTGAACTCATGGTACTTCCCGGCATTCGGAATGACCGAGACGAAGTGGATCATGTAGAGATAACCCAGCCCGCCGGAGATGTGCGGCACGTGGGTCTTGCCCATCGCCGCGGCCATGCGGGCCACCTTCATGCAACGGATCAACCCGCCGAAGTAGTAGACGTCGGCCTGCACGATATCCAACGCGTCGTTGGCGATCAGCCACCGGAAGGCGTGCAGGCTCGCCTCCTGTTCGCCGCCGGCCAGCGGAATGTTCACTCCGTCGGCCACCGTCTTGGTTTCCTCATACCAGTCGAACGGCACCGGCTCTTCGTAGAACGCGTAATTGTACTCCTCGAGCAGCCAGCCGAACTTGATCGCCTCCTCGACGCCATACGAACCGTTGGAGTCGGCCATGCAGACCATCTGGTCGCCAAATTCCTTTCGCACCATCGGGATCAACTTCTCCGAACGGCCGGCGGGATATTCAATATGGCTCATGCGGCCGCCGATCTTGATCTTGAGCGCCTTGGCCTGGGATTCTTCCACCTGCCGCTTCAGATTGGCCAGGACCGCTTCCGCGGTGACGTCGCGCTCACCATTCGCCCGGTAGACGGAGACGACGGGCGTGTGGATTTTTTCGCCGATCAACAGCCCCATCGGCCGGTTCGCGATGCGGCCGAGCATGTCGAGGATCGCAAACTCGATCGTCGCGAGCGGGACCCACAGCGCCAGGCTCTGCAGCTTGTAATTGCTTTGGTAAACGTAGACCTCCTCGAGCAACGCATCCAAATCGCGCGCGTCCTTGCCGATGAAGAACGGTTGCAACCGGTTCACGTGGATCGCCGCCAGCGAGACCTGTTGCGAGTTGTTCGAGACGGAGAGGCCCTCGGCGCCGTCGCGGGACCGCACGCGACACAGAAAGCTGTTGTTCCAGCGGAGGAGTTCGAGTGTCTCGATGATCACCGGCGCGGTGAAATACTCCCGCCGCAGGACGGGCTGCTTCAGGACTTCATCCAGCTTCGCATACTTCGCGCGCAGCGTTTCGTTGCCCCGGGCTGCCGCCGCCCGCGAAGAGAACGGCAACGTGGCGGCCGCACCTCCCGCAAGGGCGCTGGCGAGGAATTTTCGACGACTGGGGTTCATATTTGGAAGTGCAACGAGGGGATCCAAACGGTGTCCGCGCCGGCATGACGCGGAGCGGATCCAAGCCAATCACGCGTTTCCCGCGGGACAACCCTTTACCGGCCGGCACCGCTTCAAACCGCTCCATCCCATCCGCGTCCCTCCGCGAAATCCGCGGTTAAATGATCCGGTTTCTCCGTTCCCACTCCGCGCACAGCTCCTCGAACCGGGTGGCGGCCATCGGCCGTACTCCGACTACCGCGAGACCATGCTGTGGTTCGCCGAACGCCTCGGCTCGCCGGCCATGAGCGCCGACGAAGTCCGTCGCCTTCCCGTCATCAACGCCGGCGTGTGGTGCGACCGGAACGGCATCGTGCTCGAACGCGCGCCCGGCACCGAGCACCACGTCCGCGGTGCGACCGTCGTCGACGTCGGGGTCCGCCCGCTTTCGCCCGAGGCCCTCGCCGTGCTGCAGCCCGCCGAAAAGGGCACTCCCGATTTCACCATCGAAGGCTGGCTCGATCAGCTTGAGGGCAAGCGCGGCGGAAAATAAGCGGTAGAGAAAATCTCAGCCGGGGCCAGGCTGGGGACTGCCCGCGGCACTCGCAGATTCGCGCGGCCGCCCCTACATCTTGAGCGGCTTCCCCATCGCATCGACCGGGCTCTCGATCGTGACCCTGTCCTTACCGATGACCCCGACGAGGTCCGGCAGGTCGTAATGTTTGAGAGCACCATGCACGACGTTGACGACCTGGTCGGCGGTCTCGGCCGCGGCCGCGACGGCATCCCACGAGGGAATCATCCGGCGCAACGTCACGCTGCGGTAGTCACCGCTGGCCAGCGCTGCGGCGTGCAACGCTGAAATCGCCGCCTCGCCGACGGCCGCGAGGTGTAGCTCGGTGGGCGCGGTGCCGGTGAGCGATCCGCTGTTGAGGAAACGCGTCCACCGCTGCACGTCGTCCGCCCGCATGCCGACGTAGCTCTTGCCGATGAGGTAGGCCAGGAAGATCTCCTGATTGTCGCGGCCGAAGTAGCCATAGCCGTAGTCGGGTTTGTCGCGACCGGTCTCCGTCTCGCCGATACCGCGCAGCTCCGCGGCCAGCACGACGTGACCCTCCCTGACCAGCTTTTCAATGGGACCACCCGGCGCGGTATCCGCCGTCATGCTGATGCCGTGGAGGTAAAGCGTGGCGCGACCCTTCGGATTCGCCGGGACGAAGGCGAGCGCGGGCAGCAACAGACGCTCGTCCACGGTGAGCACGAGTTTATGAATCGTGTAACCCGCACGCTCGATCTTCGCGATGGTCTCGACCTTCGGCGCCGCTTGCCCGCCGCCCGGTTGGGCGCCGATCGTTTCCCGCACAATTTCCCGCTTCGCCTCGACCGTGCGGCCGGCCCACGCCGCCCGCCGCGTCTCGCGGAGCGACGCCGCGATTTCCGCGTTGATCTGAAAAACCGAACGCTCGCTGGGCAGGAGCATGACCTGCCCCTTCGGCGTGCAGTAGAGCTGCTCCTGCGTCCAGTCCGCCTTGCTCATCGCCCGCAGTTGCTCGTCGGTGAAGCTGTCCGGCAGGGAGTCGACCTCGCGGATCAGCTTGTCCGAACCGAGCAGCCAGCGATGCATCCAGCGGGCGGCGGCTTCGCGCTGCTGCAGGGTATAACCGTGCGGAGCATCGGGCGCGTTGATCTCCACCCCCTCCGACCGGCCGAGCCGCGAGTAGAAGCGCTTCGCATCCAGAAAGAGTTCCCACGTGCCGCGAAAGTCGAAGGTGACATCGCGGGTCCCGGCGAGAATCAGCGTCGGCTTCGGGGCGCGCATGATCACGTAGTCCGCCTCGTCCATGCCGAAGTCGATCTGCCCGAAAACATTTTGTTCGGCATCCTGCGCGCCGTTGGAATCGATCAGCCGCCGGAACGTCGTGAGGTAGCACACCGGCGCGGCCGCCACGATCCGCTCGTCCAGCGCCATGAGATAGGCCGTCAGCGTGCCGCCGCCCGAGTTGCCCGTGCACCCGATTTTGTCGGCGCGGATGTCCGGCCGGCTCTGCAGATAATCGATGGCCCGCATGCCGTCCCAGATGCGATACTGCGCGACGCTCGTCCCGAGCAGGATGCTCCCCACGCCAACCATCGTGTGCTCGGTGGTGCAGAGCACGTGCACGTTGGGATGCGGCACCTTCGTCCGGGGCGAACCGTCGAAAGTGGTATGCTCGCGGGTCGTATCGAGCATCTGGTAGCGTTCGCCCTGGCCGATGGGATCGAAGCACATCGCCGCCATGCCGTTGCGCGCAAGCAGGCTGCACACCTGTTGATAACCGGCCGCCGCCTTGCCGTCGTGACTGTGACCGCAGGGCACGAGCACCGCGGGCCAGGGCCCGGGCGCCTCCGGCAGATAGAGATTCGCCGTCACGTGATGCCCCGGCCGGCTCTCAAAAAGAATGTTCTCCACCCGGTAACCTTTGCCCTGCAACCGGCCGACCACCCGGGCGTTCAACGGCGTGCGCTCCGGCAGGCCGCCGAGTTGCCGGAGAAAAAACGCCTTCCGGTCCGCCTGCCAAGCCCGGGCCGCCGATTCGCTTTTGATCATCTTCTCGAAGGCCGCGCTGCGCCGGTCCACGCGCTGGTAGAATTCGTTCTTCAGCCACACTTCCAACTGCTTGCCCGGCGCGACCCCGGCGGCAGTGGGCCGGAGGACGGCGAGTTCGTCCGCGGCGGCAAGCTCCGCGACCACGAGCAGGGACACCACGATGGCTTTGATCATTCGATTGGGGTACATATCACCTTTCATCTGCGGGCAGAGTGTGGTTGCCCTGAGGTCGAATGGAATCATTCGTCGCCGCGGGACTCGGTTCTGCCGGGGTTGGACTCACTGGGGCGCCCGCGACGCTTAACCGGGCGCGCCTCGTGTCAAGTTTGCCGGCATGGCGGCGGCATTTTCCCGCCGGCACCGTTGCGCGATTCGCCACCATCGGGCAGCGTGCCCCCATGAACTGGCTCCACTGGTCTCTGCTCTCCGCGCTGTTCGCCGGCGCCACCGCCATCCTCGCCAAGGCCGGCGTCACCGGCGTCGATTCGAACCTCGCCACCGCCGTCCGCACCACCGTCGTCCTCGCGTTCGCGTGGGCTGTCGCGCTCGCCACCGGTCCCGCCGGCGCGGTGTTCGCGCTTTCGAAGCGCACGTGGCTCTTCCTCACGCTCTCCGGCCTCGCCACCGGCCTCTCGTGGATCTGCTACTTTCGCGCCCTGCAGCTCGGCGACGCCGCCAAGGTCGCGCCCATCGACAAGCTCAGCGTGCTCTTTGTCCTCCTCTTCGCCGCGCTCTTCCTCCACGAACCCGTCACCCTCAAGACCGGCCTCGGCGGCGCGTTGATCGCGGCCGGCGCCGTCGTGCTCGCGCTCAAGTAGCGCCGGACCTCGCTCCCGCCTACGCCCGGTTGAGCCACCAGATGGCCGCGTTGAGCGCCGAGGCAAAGCTCACCCACGCCACATACGGCGCCCACAGGCCGCCGGCGATCCGGTCGACCCGCCAGAAGCGCCCGAGCGCCAGCACCAGCAGCAGCCAGAGCGCGCCGATGTCGACGAGCGCGAGATCGGGCCGCCGCAGGCCGAAGAAGAGCACGGACCACAGCGCGTTGAGCCCGAGTTGAGCGCCGTAGAGCCGGAGCACGCCGCGGGCCGCCGCGCCGGATTGCATCCGCCACACCCGCCACGCCGCCACGGCCATCGCCACGTAGAGCACCGACCACACGGGGCCGAACAACCAGCCTGGCGGCGTCCACGTCGGTTTCTCCAGCGTCGGATACCACGTGCGGACATTCTCGAAGGTCGACCACGATCCAATCGCCGCCGCGGCAAAGGTCGCGAGCAGGAAACCGATCAGGGCGCCGTAACGCGGACGAGGGGAGGTGGACATGAGGGAAAGGTTAGGCGGCGAGACCACGATAACCGGATCAATCCCCTTTTTTGGCCGCTGGGCGGGCCAGGACGATGTCGCTCCACTCGCCCATCACCCGGGCATTGATCGTCCACTTCGGCGTCACGACCTCGAAGGCCGTGCGCACGTCGGCATTTTCCCCGGCGAGGATGCCGCTCAACACCAGCGTGCCGCCCGGCGCCACGGCGTCGACCAGTTCGCGAGCGAACCGGATCAGGATGTCCGCCTGGATGTTCGCCAGCACGATCTCGGCCTCGCGGCCCGCCAGGCCGCTGATCAGGTCGCCTGTGAAAAATTTCACCCGCCCGGTGAGGCCGTTGAGCGCCGCATTCTCCTCGCTCACGCGCACCGCCTCGGGGTCGTTGTCGAAGCCGACGACGTTCTTGAAACCGAGCAGCGCCGCCGAAAGCGCGAGGATGCCCGAGCCGCAACCCGCATCGATCACCCGGCCCTCGGGACCATGCTCCGCGGTGAGCACCACCAGCCGCTCCACGCAGAGCCGCGTCGTCTCGTGATTGCCCGTGCCGAACGCGAGGCCGGGATCGAGCCACAACACCGCGTCGCCCGGCGGCAGGTGGAAGGTCGCGCGTTCCCATTGCGGCACCCAGTGCAACCGCCCGAACTGCCACGCCTTGAAATGCGCCTTGTAGCTGTCGCGCCAGTCCGCATCGGCCAGCGCGCGAGACACCACGTCGCCCATCGGCACGATGCCCGCCGCCCCGAGCAGCAGTGCAATCGCGGTCCACTGCGCGTGCGCCTCGCCCGCACTCGGACAAATGCCCGCGACCCACGCGCGCTTCACGATCACGTCCTCGAGGACGCTCCAGTTTTCGAACGCGTGCTCCAGCAGCACGTCGTTGGCCGCGTCGGCGGCCCCGGCCGGAATCTCCACTTTGATCTCATGCAACGCCATGGGCCCAGCGTCGGCCCCGGCCGGCGGCGGCGCAAGCCGCGAGCGCGGCCCCGCTCCGTATTCAACGGCCACTCACCCACCATGCACTCGCCAGCGCCGGACACGTTGCGCAGATAGTTTCCCCTGCCGGTTTACCCCATGCCCGATCCTGCGCCCAAGGCGATCTTCCTCAGCTATGCCCGTGACGACGCGGTGGCCGCGCGCCGCCGCCTCAGCCCGACCCCGGCCGAAGCTTTCCCGCGGACAGCGCGGATTCACGCGGATTCCTGTAGGAGCGGCTTCCGTATTCTCACCCACCCCGGCCTGCTTTAGGCGTCACGTCCCGTCCCTTGCTCAACCACGCGCGTCGCCGGCCCCCGGTTTCGCGTCCGTGGCGATCGGGCCGGATCGCATGCATCACCGCCGCCGGCGCCACCCGGTTGTTATCCGCCCGTCGGCGGCGCCCGCTCGCTCAGCCGCGCAATCACCGCCGGGAGCAGCGCGTGTTCCGCGGCGTGCACTTTCGCGGCGACCGCTTCGAGCGTGTCGCCGTCCGCGATGCGCACCGCGGCCTGGTCGATGATCGGCCCGCCGTCCACCTCCTGGGTCACATAGTGCACGGTGCAGCCCGTGATCTTCACCCCGCGGCGGAACGCCTGGCCGATCCCGTCGAGCCCGGGAAAACTCGGGAGCAGGCTCGGATGCAGATTGATCATCCGGCCCTCGAACGTGGTGAGGAACGCCGGCTTGAGCACGCGCATGAAGCCGGCGAGAACGACGAGGTCGGGCCGACACGCGGCGATCGCGGCGATGTAGTGTTCCTCCGCCCGTCCATCGAGCTTGGTCTTGAAGGGCGCCGCATCGAGAAAGTCCGCCGGCACGCCGAAGCGCGGCCCCAGGGCGAGGATGCCGGCCGCCGGCTGGTCGGAAAAAATCTGCACGACCTCGGCACGGCCGAGTTTACCGGCCTGCCGGGCTTCAAGAATCGCCGCGGCATTGGAGCCGCGACCGGAACCGAGAATGACAATGCGCATGTGCGATCAGATTTCCCCCGCCGCCCGGATCTTCGCGATCAGATTCGTGGTGCTGAAGCCCGGCAGGAAGGGCAGGAACGTGATTTGCGTGCCGGCGGCCTCGAGCGCCGCGCGTTCCCCCGCGTCGAGTTTTTCCAGCGTGTAATCGCCCGACTTGCAGTAGACATCGGGCCGGAGCGCGCGAATCTCCAGCGTCAGTCGCGGCTCCCGAAAAATCACGATCGCGTCGACGCACGCCAGGGCCGCCAGCGCATAGGCGCGTTCCTCCTCGGTTTGCACCGGGCGACTGGGGCCTTTCAGGGCGCGGACGCTCGCATCTGCGTTCAAAGCCACGATCAGCGACCCGCCCTGCGCGCGGGCGGATTGCAGGAAGTAGAGGTGGCCGGTGTGCAGCAGGTCGAAAACGCCGTTGGTCAGCACCAGCCGCCGGCCGGCGGCCCGCATGGTCTCGCGCCAGGCCACGGCTTGGGGCAGGGAAAGCAGTTTGGCGTTGTCGAGTCTCACAACATGACAAGCCTCGCGACTCACCCGGCAGTTGTAAATCCGCTTATCCCCTCTCTCCCTGTCATGAAACTCCGTCTGCTCTCCCTCCTTTTTCTTGCCGGCGCCACGACCGGGTTTGCCTCCAGGGAAAAGCCCGTCATCGGACTTTCGCTCGATACGTTGAAAGAGGAGCGCTGGCAGCGCGACCGCGACACGTTTGCCGCCGAGGCGCGGAAACTCGGTGCCACCGTCATCGTGCAATCGGCCAACAGCGACGACACCCGCCAGGTCCGCGATGTCGAATCCCTCATCAGCCGCGGCGTCGATGTGCTTGTCATCGTCCCGCACAATGGCGCCGCGATGACCCGTGCGGTGAAGTCCGCCAACGAGGCGAAGATTCCCGTCATCGCCTACGACCGCCTCATCCTGAACTCGAAAATCGATTACTACCTGACCTTCGACAACGTGAAGGTGGGCGAGGCGCAGGCCGCCTACGCGGCGGCGCGCCTGCCCTCGGACCGCAAGGCCCGCGTCGTCCGGATCTACGGTGCGCCGACCGACAACAACGCCCGGCTCTTCAAGCAGGGCCAGGACAACATCCTCGATCCGCTGATCAAGGCGGGGAAAATCGAAGTCGTGCACGAGGACTGGGTCCTCGACTGGAAACCGGAGAACGCGAAGAAGATCATGAACGCCGCCATCACCAAGGCCGGCCGCAATCTCGACGCCGTCATCGCCTCCAACGACGGCACCGCCGGCGGTGCGATCCAGGCGTTGATGGAGGAGGGTCTTGCCGGAAAAATCCTCGTCACCGGGCAGGACGCCGATCTTGCCGCGTGCCAGCGCATCGTACGCGGCACCCAGGCGATGACCGTCTACAAGCCGTTAAAAAATCTCGCGGCCCTCGCCGCCCGCGTGGCCGTGGACGTCGCGCAAGGCCGGAAGCCCGTCACGACCAGCACACTCGACAACGGCGCGAAGCCGGTCCCTTCGATCTTCGAAAAGATCATCAGCGTGGATAAGGAGAATCTCGCGAGCACGGTGGTCGCCGATGGATTTCACAGCGCCGCGGAGCTGCGCTGAATGACTAATGTCTAATGCCGGAGATCGAACGCCGTGCGCGCTTCCGACCATTCGCCATTAGACCTTAGTCCTTCGTCATTTCGCGCGCCGCTACTCGAAGCGCGGGGCCTGACGAAAACATTTCCCGGTGTCGTCGCACTGCACGACATAAACTTCGACCTGCGCGCCGGCGAGATCCATGCACTTTGCGGCGAAAACGGCGCGGGTAAATCCACGCTGATCAAGCTGCTGGCCGGCATCCATCCGCACGGTAGTTACGAAGGCGAGTTGCGCGTCGCCGGCCAGCCGGCCGCGTTCCACGGCATCCGGGACGCGGAGGCCGCCGGGATCGCCGTGATCACGCAGGAGTTCGCGCTGGTCGATGAACTCAGCGTGGCTGAAAATATCTTTCTCGGCCGCGAACCACGCTGCGGCTGGCGCATCGACTGGCCGGAACTGCACCGCCGCGCCGCCGGGTTGCTGGCCGACTTCGGCCTGACCGTCGCACCGGAGACGCCGGTGCGTGAGCTCGGCATCGGCCAGAAACAACTCGTCGAAATTATCCGCGCCATGGACAAGCAATCCCGGGTGCTCGTGCTCGACGAGCCGACGGCCGCGCTCTCGTCGCAGGAAGTCGCGACGCTGCTGGATCACCTTCGCCGCCTGCGCGCCCAAGGCACGGCCTGCATCTACATTTCCCACAAACTCGAGGAAGTCTTCGCGCTGGCGGACCGGATCACGGTGCTGCGGGACGGCGCCAGCATCGCCACCCTGGCGGCGCGCGACGCCACGATTCCGGGCGTCATCAAGCACATGGTCGGCCGTGAAATCACCGATCTGTTTCCCTGCCGAGACCCGCTGGCGGGGAAACCCTCGTCTCCGCCCATCGTCCTCACCGTCCGCGCCCTGACCGTGGCTCCGTCGAAAAGCGCCCCGCCTTTCCTGCGCGACCTCACGTTCGACCTGCGGGCCGGCGAGGTGCTCGGCTTCGGCGGCTTGATGGGCGCGGGCCGCACCGAGTTGTTGATGCACCTCTTCGGCGGCTGGGGCCATCGCGTGAACGGCGAAGTTTCGATCCATGGCCAGCCCTACCCGCATCCGACACCGGGCGAATCGATCCGCCGCGGGGTCGTGCTCGCGAGCGAAGACCGGCGCCGCTACGGACTCGTGCTGGCGGAGGAGGTGGGCTTCAACCTGTCGCTCGCGAGTTTGGGCCGGTTCACGCGTGCCTTGGGCCGAATCGATGGCCCCGCGGAATATCTCCACAACCGGCATTTCTTCACGTCGCTCCGGATCAAGGCGCCCGGCCTGGAGTCGCGCGTCGGCGGCCTGTCTGGCGGCAACCAGCAAAAGGTCGTGCTCGGCAAGGCGCTGATGACGGAGCCGCGGCTCGTGCTGCTCGACGAGCCCACCCGCGGCATCGACGTCGGCGCCAAACTCGAAGTCTACGCGTTGATCCATCGCCTCACCGCGGAGGGCAAGGCGGTGATCCTCGTTTCGAGCGAGCTGCCGGAACTGATCGGGATGAGCGACCGGATCATCATGCTCGCCGCCGGCCGGCTCGGAGGCGAATTTACCCGGAGCGAATTTACCCAGGAGAAATTACTGGCCGCCGCCATGGGGCACGCCACGCACCGCGCGGCGAATGACTAATGTCCAATGTCTAATGAAAACCACCGGCCATGACTTAGAGGAGCGCACGGCGGTCTTCGGCGAGGCGACCATTGAATTCTGCCTCGCCCTGCCCACCAATCCGGCAACAGCGCCGATTATCAACCAACTCGTCCGCGCGGGCACGAGTGTGGGCGCCAATTACTGCGAAGCGGATGACGCGGAGTCGAAAAAAGATTTTCGTCACAAGGTCGCACTTTGCCGCAAGGAGGCGCGTGAAACGAAATCCTGGCTCCGCATGATCGCGAAGGCTGCGCCAGCGAAAAAAGCTGCCGCGCGCATTCTCTGGAAAGAGGCGAAAGAGCTTTATCTCATCTTCGTCGCGATCATCCGCACCACCGACCGCATCCTCCGCGCCGCCCAAAGCGCAAAGCCCGACCTCCGGCACTCGTCATTAGACATTGGTCATTAGTCATTCCCCTCCCCGCCCCATGTTCTCCCGCCTCGTGCTCCGCAACCTCGCCATGCCCCTCGCGCTCGCGGCCATCTGCGCGTTCTTCGCGGTGAAGGAACCGGCCTTCCTCGGGCCACGTAATCTCACGCAGCTCATCGTGGAATTTTCCATCACGGGCACGCTCGCGCTGGGGATGTTCATGATCCTGCTCACCGGGCAGATCGATCTCTCGGTCGGCAGCGGTGTCGGGTTGATCGGGGGCATCGCCGCCGTCCTCGTGGCGCAACACGGCTGGCCGGCCCCCGCCGCGCTGTTCGCCGGCCTCGGAGCCGCGCTCGTGTTGTGGACGCTGATGGGCGCCCTCATCGTCCGGCAGCGCATCCCGTCGTTCATCATCACGCTCGGCGGGCTGCTGATCTTCAAAGGGCTGTTCTGGCTGATCATCCAGAACTCGACGGTCCCCGTTTCCCGCGGCGATGCGGACAATCTCTATTCGCTGCTCACGACGTACTATCTGCCGGCGCCGGCGGGATTCGGCCTCGCCCTCGCGATCGCCGTCGGGCTGGGTGTCATCGCCTGGCGCGGCCGCGCGGCCCGCCTCGCCCACGGGCTGACGGTCCGGCCGGCGGCCACCGAACTCCTGCGCTGGCTCGCCACCACCGCCGCGCTCGCGGGCCTGGCGATCATGTGCAACCGGTTCCGCGGCCTTCCGCTTTCGCTGCTCATCCTCGCGACCACGGGAGCGATCGTTTATTTTCTGACCCGCCACACGCCGTTCGGCCGGTATCTTTACGCGATCGGCGGCAACGAGGAAGCCGCCGTGTTCTCCGGCATCGCCGTGCCGCGCGTGCTCGTCGCCGCGTTTGCACTGATGGGCGTGACCGTCGCACTCACGGGTTTCATGACGACGGCCTATTCCGGCGCGTCGACCACTACCGTCGGCGACCTGTTGGAACTCGACGCGATCGCGGCCTGCGTCATCGGTGGCACGGCGCTGCGCGGCGGCCGCGGCACGGTCGGCGGCGTGATTTTTGGCGCGCTCATCATGACGGCGCTGCTCAACGGGATGACTCTGCTCGCGGTGGCACCCGAAATCAAATTCATCGCCCGCGGCGCCGTGCTGACGCTCGCGGTCTGGATGGACGTAGTTTTTCGCCGGGCCAAAAACTAAAATTAGTTTTTCGCCCGGCGAAAAACTCTCAGAAAAACTTCTTCGCCTTCTCGAAGAAGCTCCGCGAGGTCGGCTCGGCCGCATCGCCGCTGACGCGGGCAAATTCCTCGAGCAACTTCTTCTGCTCGCCGGTCAGCGATTGCGGCACCTCGACCTGCACGCGGAGGAGTTGGTCGCCCTGATGGCCGCCGCGGAGGCTGGGCATGCCTTTGTGCCGCAAACGGAAGGTGGTGCCGCTCTGCGTGGCGTGCGGAATTTTCAACGACACTTTCCCAAACAACGTGGGCACTTCGATGGTGCCGCCGAGCGTCGCCAGCGTGAACTTGATCGGGATCTCGCAAAACAGGTCCTCGCCCTGGCGTTCGAAGAGTTCGTGCTCCTTCAAGGAAAGCACGATGTAGAGATCGCCTGGCGCCCCGCCGGCCACGCCGGCCTCGCCATTCCCGGACGACCGCAGGCGCGAACCCGTATCGACGCCGGCGGGAATCCGCACGTTCAGCTTGGTGCTCTTCGGCACCCGGCCCTCGCCACGACAGGCGGTGCAGGGCTTTTCTATCTTGGTGCCCGCGCCGCCGCAGGTGGGGCACGTCTGCGTGAAGGTGATGATTCCGCCCGAGCGCCGGATCTGACCCGCGCCCCGGCAGGTCGAACACGTCACGCGCTTGAAACCGGGCTCGGCCCCGTTGCCGTCGCACCGCTCGCAGGTCATGTTCTTGCGGAAGGAAATTTCCTTTTCCACGCCCTGCGCCGCCTCTTCCAGCATGATCTCGAGATCGTAACGCAGGTCATCGCCGTCACGGCCACCACCCCGCCGCGCGCCGCCGCCCCCGAACATCTCGTCGAAAATCCCCCCGCCCCCGCCGCCCTGCTGGCCAAAAACGTCGCGAAAAATATCGAAGGGATCGTGGAAGCCGCCGCCGGCCGCGCCCCGGGGACCCGGCGCGCCCGCGCCGCCTTCGAAAGCGGCCGGCCCGTAGCGATCGTAGGCCGCCCGCTTCTCCGCATCGCTCAGCACCTCGTAGGCGTGGGAGACCTTCTTGAACATTTCCTCCGACTCCTTGTTGCCGGGGTTCTTGTCGGGATGATACTGCACCGCCTTCTTGCGGTAGGCTTTCTTCAACTCGTCCGCGGTGGCGCTCTTCTCGACACCGAGCAGTTCGTAATAGTCATGTTTGGCCATGGGCGTGTGATTCGAAGCGAAGTCGGAAAATCAATCCGCCGCGCGGGCAAGCAGTTGCGGTTACTTGGCGGGTTTCTCGGCGCCGGATTTACCCGGACCACTGGAAACGATGACCGACGCCGGTCGCACCAAGCGGCCGTTGAGAGCAAAGCCCGTGCGCACCACGTTGACCACATGACCTTCCGCCACCCTGCCATCCGGCTGGGCGGAAATCGCCTCGTGCAGATTGGCATCGAATGCGGCACCGGCCGGATTGATTTCCTTCAGGCCGTGGTTCCCCAGCGCGACCTTCAGTTGCGTCAGCACCATCTCGACTCCGCCGGCGAGCGCCTTGACGTCCGCCGCGGGCTGCCGGGCTGCGTTGATCGCGAGCCCCAGATTGTCGATGGCGGGCAGCAATTCCTCGATCACCCGCGCGGCCGCAAACAGCCGCAATTCCTCTTTCTCGCGCAGCGCCCGGCGCCGGAAATTCTCCAGATCCGCCGCAGTGCGCATTAAACGCTCGTAGTTCTGCGCCGCCTCGGCCTTGGCCGCGGCCAGCGCCGACGCGGGGTCCCCAGCGCCCGAAGCAGTCTCAAGCGAGGGTGCGGACGCGGCGTCCGGCACGGAGGAATTGATCGTTGGATCCTGGTTTTCGGGCTCTGGCATGATGCAAAAGAGAACCCATCTAACTACGGCTTTGGCGTTTCTTCAAGTATTGTCCCAAAGGGATCGCTGGGGGCGGCCTGCCGCGACCCGCGCTCAAACGAAATCCTCGGTCACCAACAGGATCGTCGTGGTCTCGGCGGTGAAGGTAAACGCCCCGGCATAGGGCAGAAGCACGTTCCCCCCCCGGCCAACTCGCGGGCTGGCCGGCGTCCGCGAGCCGTTGCCATTCTCCGAGCTGGCGCGCACCGCGCCGCTCACGACGCTCAGCAACCGGGGCTGCTCGCCCGCCCGCAGATGCACGCGTTCGCCGGCCCCGAGCACCAGCCGCCGGATGCGAAACGCCTCGCAATCCGCAATCGTGCCCGACGTGGGGGCCGCACGCACGGGTGCCGGCTCGAAATCCGCCCAGTCGATCGAACGCAGGGACTGCGGCACATGCAACTGCCGCGGGAGGCCGTCCAGCCCCACCCGCCCCCAGTCGTAAACGCGGTAGGTCGTGTCGGAATTCTGCTGGATCTCGAGAATGAGGTTGCCGGCGTCGATCGCGTGCACCTGGCCGCTGCGGACCAGAATCGAGTCGCCGGCGGCGACCGAGAACCGATGCACGCAGGCTTCCAGCGTTTGCGCCACGATCGCGCGCTCAAATTGTTCGCGCGTCACGTCGCGCTTCAGCCCGACGATCAATTCCGCGTCCGGCGCCGTTTCGGCGATGTACCAGTTTTCGGTTTTCGGCTCGCCGCCCAGCTCTCCCGCAACGGCCGCCGGCGGGTGAACCTGCAGGCTGAGGCGCTCGTGGCAGTCCAGCCACTTCACCAAGAGGGGAAACGGTTTCGCGGCCGGCCACTTCGGCCCCATGACGTCCGCGGCGTGGTGCGTGAGCACGGTGCGGAGCGATTGGGCGTTCAGCGCACCGCCGACGACGATGGACTGCGCCTCGGGCCGGTCGACGATTTCCCAGCTCTCCCCGATCGGCTGTCCGGCCGGAAGCTTTCGCCCCAGCGACTTTTCCAAGGCCCGGCCACCCCACACCCGTTCCTGGTAAAGTGGCTCGAAACGAAGCAGTTCACGCATGGGCATTGACGAGTTTTTTGTGAAAAGGGCCCGGGGGGTGTTTACAATTGACCACCCCGCTCGTTAGCGTGGAATTCGCACCAATTTCGCAGCTGGCCCACACAAATGTCCAAGTCGGAGACTTCAAACTTAAACGATGGCCCGTCCTTTCAGGCCCCGCGCTACCACCCCAACTGGGGCGCGGCGCTGGTCTGCTTCGCCTTGGGGATCTTCCTGCTCATCGCGCTGCTGGCCTACGATCCCGCGCAAAGCAGCTGGCGGACGGCCCAGCCAACGTTAAAAAATCCGGCCGGGATTTTGGGGGCCAACGCCATCTGGGCGATGCTGTTCTCGCTCGGCGCCAGCACCTGGCTCATCCCGCTTTTCCTGCTCTGGATGCTGTGGGTCTCCGTCCGCAGCTCGAAGCACCTGACCGGCACCCGCACCGTCGCGATCATCGTCGCCTGCCTTTCGCTGGCGGGCCTTGCCGCGATGTTCGACGCGATGAACTGGGGCAACGACCCGGCGAAATGGGGCAGCGATTATTTTCCACGGGGATTTGGCGGCTGGGTCGGGGCGGCGCTCTATCACCGGTTGCTCGCCGACGCCCTCGGGCCCTTCGGCTCGGCGCTGATCTTCGGCACCGTCTACATCGGGGCGCAGCTTTTCATCTTCACGAAGGACATCGGCGGCGAATTCGAAAAAATCTTCCATAACTTCGGTGCCTGGCGGGCCGAGCGGGCGAAGTTGAAGGCCGAACGCGAGGAACAGCGGCAGAAGGAAAAAGAGGCGCAGGCCAAACAAAAGACCGCGACTGCGACGGTCGCGGCCAAGGTGGCGGCCAGTGCGAGCCCGGCGCCGGCGACCGCAGCGGCGGCCGCCCCGGTCGGGCCCACGGGCAAGAAGACGTTTGCGCCCAAATCCGCCGAGGATCCCCTCGCCCGGGGCGCGAGCCGCCCCGCCCCGCCCGCCGAATCCCCCGCCCCCGAGACCGCGCCCCCGCCGGCCAAAGTCGAAAGCAAGCCCGCGCTTCCGCCCAAGACGACCGAGAGCAAACCGGCCGTGACCGCGACGGCGACCGATACGAAGCCGCTGGCGGCCGCCACCGGCAAGGTCGAGCTCAACATCGTCAAGCCGGAGGAACCGAAAAAAGCGAAGATCACGCTGCCGCAGAGCGACGACGCGAATTACCAGTTTCCGCTGCTTTCGCTACTCAAGGAGCAGGTCAAACCCGCCGCCGGCAACAGCGAGGAAGAACACTGCCAGAACGCGGAAAACCTCCTCCGCATCCTCAGCGAGTTTGGCGTCGAAGTCACCTTGGGCGAAATCCACGTCGGACCGGTCATCACGCGCTACGAAGTCGTGCCGGCCGCCGGCGTGCGGGTCGAAAAAATCGCCGGGCTTGACAAGAATATCGCCCTTGGCATGCGGGCCCAGTCGGTCCGTATTCTCGCGCCGATCCCCGGCAAGGCAGCCGTGGGCGTCGAGGTGCCGAACCAGCACCCCACTCCGGTGGGCATGCGCGAACTGCTGGAAAGCGTCGACTGGGCCGAAGCCAAGGCCGAGCTCCCGATCGCGCTCGGCAAGGATGTCTCCGGCAAGCCGCTCATTTCGGATCTCGCGAAGATGCCCCACCTGCTCATCGCCGGCGCCACTGGCTCGGGCAAATCGGTCTGCATCAATTCGATCGTGGCCTCGATCCTCTACTCCAAAAGTCCGAAGGACGTGCGCCTGATCATGGTCGACCCCAAGGTCGTGGAGTTGAAGATCTTCAACTCGCTGCCGCACATGCTGATTCCGGTCGTCACCGAGCCGAAGAAAGTTCCCGCGGCGCTCAAGTGGCTGCTCGGCGAAATGGAACAGCGCTATCAGATTTTCGCGAAGGCCAACGTCCGCAACATCGTCGGGTTCAACACGCGCAAGAAGAACGGCAAGCCGGACTTCCCGCCCGCCGATCCGCAGGCCTCGCTCACGGGCGTCGATCCGCTTGCGGCCGACGACCTCGAAATTCCCGAGCGGCTGCCCTACATCGTGGCGATCATCGACGAACTGGCCGATTTGATGATGGTCGCGCCCGCCGAGATCGAAACGAGCATCGCGCGCCTCGCCCAACTGGCCCGCGCCGCCGGCATCCACCTCATCATCGCGACGCAACGCCCGTCGGTGAACGTCATCACCGGCGTGATCAAAGCGAATCTCCCCTCGCGCATCGCCTTCCAAGTCGCGTCCCAGGTCGACTCGCGCACCATTCTCGACACCAAGGGCGCCGACACGCTCATCGGCCGCGGCGACATGCTCTTTTCCCCGCCAGGCACATCCCGCCTCGTTCGCGCCCAGGGTGCCTTCGTTTCCGACGAGGAAGTTCAGGGGATGGTCGAATTCCTCAAACGCAACGGCTCGCCGCAGTACGCCCAGTCCGTGCAGCAGCAGATTGACCGCGCGGCGCGTGAAGATGAAGAGGAGGAAGGCGGCGCAGGCGCGGACGGCGATCTGGGCGACGACGAGGAACTTTATCAGCAGGCGCTGGAAATCCTAAAATCCACGCGCCGGGCCAGCACCTCCATGATCCAGCGCCGGCTGCGCGTCGGCTACAATCGCGCCGCCCGCATCATGGATCTCATGGAAGAAAAAGGCATCGTCGGGCCCGAGAACGGATCGAGTCCGCGGGAGATCCTGGTCGACCTCGATTCGCTCTGAGCGGGGCCGCGGACAAAATCCTCCTTCCCCTTCAGCTTTAAACCGCCTAACTCAAACCCATGCAGACCATCGGCGAACGGCTTGAGGAAGCGCGCAAAAAGAAGGGTATTTCCATCCGCGAAGCCGCCGAGGGCACCAAGATTCGGGGTGACTATCTGCAGAAATTCGAAAGCAACCAGTTCGACATCGGCCTCACCGAAATCTACACGCGCGGTTTTCTGCGGAACTACGCCAACTACCTGAAGGTCCCCGCGGATCGCATTCTCAACGATTATGCCGCGCTTGGCCGCGGCGACGTCCGCCCCCGCCAGCCCAGCCGCGAAGTCTACGGCCGCATGGATATTTCGGTGGCGACGGCCGGCGAACCGAACGATCGCACCGCGCCCCCGGAGGAAGGGTCGGCCGCGGCCGACGCCAAGGCGCCCCACGCTCAGCCGCGCTATCCGCGGGGCAGTGGCCCGGCGCTGCCCCGGGGCCCCGACCCCGCCGTCGTTTTCAAATACGCCAAGATCGGTGCGATCGTGGTCGTCGTCATTCTCGTCGGGATGATCATCAAGGCGCTGTTCAGCGGCGAATCGCATCCGACCCCGCCCCGCCAGCCGGCCCCAGCCGCGCCGAGCGCCGCCACTCCGAGCCCGAGCGCCGCGAACGGTTACAAGTTGATCGCCGTCGATACCGTCTTCGTCCGCGTGACGAAGCTGGTGGGCGACGATTCCGACGGAGAGGAAATTTTCAAGGGCACGCTCGACAAGGGTAAATCCCAGATGATCCCGTGGGATGGCCCGCACAACGTCTGGGCCAGCGAAGGCAGCAATCTGCAAGTCGAGTGGCAGGGCCGGCGTTTCCCCATGCAATTTCAGGGGTACGGCCACGGGCAGATGAAGCCCCGGTACTAACGCAGCGCCACGGGCCGGCCGAGCACTTCACGCAGCACAAACGCCCGGCGGAGGCTGGCCGGGTCGCTCAAATCCTGGAGCAGCTGCTGCCGGCCCGAAGCCAGCTGCCCAGCCTCCGACGCCGCCGTATCCTTCGTCGCCGCGGCGAGCTGCGCCGCCCGCCGGCGGGCGAACATTTGGGCTTCTTCCAGAACCCGCATTTCCTCGGCCAGCTGCTCCTGCCGCGCGAGCTCCGCCGCGTTGACGGCCAGGGCCAGCGGCGGCGCCACCGGGGCTGGTGGCGTGTGGCGTTCGAATTCGGCCCGCCCGCGCCGGAAAGGATCCAGCGGTTCCGTGCGGGGCGGCATCGCCACGACCGGAGGCTCGTCCGATTCAGCCGGGGATGGCGCGGTCTGGCCGCGGCGTTCCGCGACGATGCGGCGCATGCGCTGCTGAATCTCGCGCACGCGACGTTGTTCGTCCGAGTCCGTGTCCCCGGCCTCGTGCTCGGCACTCTGATCCCGCGCGCGTTTGATCGCGCGCACCACCGAAAAAACGATGAAGGCAAAAGCCAGCAGCGGGATGTTTTGGAGCAACCAACTCATGACGACGCGAGGGCGGTTGAGGCGGAACGTGGAGCGAGGCCGGCCCGCTCCCTAGCGGGTCACTTCTTCCCCTCCGGGTGCGCGATCGAGCTCCGCATCGCGGTGTCCGACTGCACGTTTTCCATCCGATAGTAATCCATCACGCCGAGTTTGCCCTGGCGAAATGCCTCCGCCAGCGCGAGCGGCACCTGCGCCTGGGCCTCGACGACCTTGGCCTGCATCTCCTGCACGCGCGCCTTCATTTCCTGCTCGAGCGCCACGGCGGCGGCGCGGCGGATTTCCGCCTGCGCCTGCGCGATGCTCTTGTTCGCCTCGGCCTGGGCCTCCTGCAGTTTCGCCCCCACGTTTTCGCCCACGTCGACGTCGGCGATGTCGATCGAAAGAATCTCGAACGCCGAGCCGACATCAAGACCGCGCGCGAGCACGGTCTTCGAAATGCTGTCGGGCGATTCGAGGACGGTCTTGTAGCTCTCCGACGAACCGATGGTCGACACGATGCCCTCGCCGACGCGCGCGATAATCGTCTCCTCCTTCGCGCCACCGACAAAGCGGTCGAGATTGGTGCGCACGGTCACGCGCGCCTTCACCTTCACCTGGATGCCGTCCTTGGCGACGCCGTCGATGGTGGTGCGGCCGCCCTGCGGATTCGGGCAGTCGATCACCTTCGGGTCGACGGACGTGCGCACGGCCTCCTCCACGGATTTCCCCGAGCCCTTCGTGGCGAGATCGATGGCGCAGGCCCGCTGCCAGTCGAGCGCGATGCCGGCCTTTTGCGCGGCGATGAGCGCATGCACACAGGCGATGACGTTGCCGCCGGCGAGATACTGGGCCTCGATTTCGTCGATCGAAAGCTTGATGCCCGCCTTGGTGGCGCGGATGCGCGCGTCGACAATCACGCTGTACGGCACCTGCCGCAGGCGCATCGCCACGAGGTTCAGCGGGCTCACGCCGGCCCCGGCCAGCAGCGCGCGCAGCCAGACGCTGAAGAACGAGACAAAGATACCGAAGACGATCAGGACGGCTACGCCGGCAACGATCAGGAGGGCAAACGGAAGATTCATGTTGGGAGTTGGGTTACGATTAATCGAAAATTATCCACGGCGACGACCTGGAGCCGCGATCCCTTGGCGGCGAGCCCGGAGCGCGAATAGGCTTCATAACGCCGGCCGTCGAGCGAGACATAACCGCTCGGCGCGAGCGTGGTCTCCGCCTCGCAAATTTTGCCCACGACGGCCGCCGCATCGGCGACCGCCGGCTGGCTGGTGGCATCGACCGCCTGCTGGAGAAAAAACTTCCGGCCCCAGCGGGTCTTCGGCAGCAGGACAAATTCCGTGTAAAGGGCCAGCCCCAGCAGCGCCAGTGCGACCAGGGCCGCCAGCCCGCCGCCCAGCCCGCCGAACGTGTTAAACGCCACGGCGCACCCGCCCAGCATGGCGAGGCCACCCAGCACGCCGAGGATGCCGCCGGGCGTGATCACCTCGAAGCCGAGGAGCACGATGCCCAGCAGAAAAAGGAGGACGATCGCACTCATGTCGCGGCCCTCACCACGATGAGCGCAAAATCGGTGCGCCGCGCGACGGTCACCGCGGTGCCGGCATCCAGCGCGCCGACCTCGACCCGCGCCTCATAGCGCACACCATCGATCTCCACTTGGCCGGAAGGTCGCAGGGCGGTCGCCACAACACCGCGACGACCGATCAAACTGTTGGTGTCCGCCAGGCTTTCCGGCGCGCCCCCCGCCGCCTGCGCGGACCGCGATACGGCGGAACTCAGAATCATGCAGTCCCAAAGCCAGCCGTGGGGAATGAAACGCACCAGCAGCAGACCCAGCGTGACCGCGATCAACAAGCCGAGACCGACGTTGAGCAACGGTTGCAGAAACAGCATATGGGAAAATACGACGGGCTCGTTCGGCCAGATGTCCGCCATCGACCACACGAGCGAACCGAACATCAACACCACGCCAGCCAGCGCGACCAGCACCACGCCCGGAAAGAGGAAAAGTTCCAACGCCACCAGGATCAGCCCGAGGCCAAAGATCAGCGCGGGCTCGTGACCGGAGAAGCCGGCCACGTAGTTGCCCAGGAAAACCACCGCGAGGCAAACGATGCCGACGATACCAAAGATCCCGAACCCCGGGGTCTTGAACTCAATGAACAGCGCCAGCATCCCGAGCCCCATCAGGATGGGCGAAATCGAATTCAGCCAGACCGCGAACGCCTCGGACCAAGTCATGGCCAGCGTGGTGACGACCGGGCGCGTCGGTCCAAACCGCCGTGCGATGAGCTCGTCGACGTTTTTCGCGGTGCCCGCCGAAAGCAGGCGGCGCGGGGGATCGCCGTAGAATTTTGCCGCCTCACCGGCCGTGAGCGAGAGCAGTTCGCCCTTACCCTTGATGACGTCGTCGCCGATTTTCAGCTCCTTGTCGGCGTCGATCATCGCCGAGATCACTTCGCCGCGATAGCCCTTGCCCTCGCTCATCGCCCGGACCCGGGCTTTCAAATAGCTGACGATTTTCAGCTTCATCGTCGCCTCCACGTCCTGCCCGCCGGCCGAGACGGGCGCCGCCGCCCCGATGATGCCCTCGGGCGAAAACCAGATTTCGTTCGTGGTGGCGGAAATAAAAGCGCCGGCGGACATCGCCTCGGAATTCACGTAGGTGACCGTCGTGCCGGGAAAGCGGGCGATCGCCTCCATGATGCTGAACGTGGAGTCGAGCTCTCCACCGGGCGTTTTCATGTCGAGCACCACGGCGTCCGCCTTCTGCTCGATGGCCTCCTTGAGGCCGCGCCGGACCAGATAGAGCACCGCCGATCCGATCGGCCCGCGCACGGGGATGACCTGCACGCGAAACGGCTGCGCCGCCATCCCCGGTTCGGGGGTCGGCGCGGAGGTCACGGCCACGCCGGCGGGCTCCGCCCCCAAAAGGGGGGAGAGGAGCCAAAGCCCGAGGAGCGGAAGCAACCACGCGCGCATGAGGTTGCCATGCATACCCCGCGGCGCCGGCAGCGCAAGCACCCGGGCCGTCGAAAATCCCCGCCCGTTTCCATAAAACACTTGGCGGCACCGACCGGACGGAGAATCATCCCTTCCCATGGAAAAGGTTTCCTACCAAGGGCAGACGCTCACGCGCTGGCGCGTCGGCAATTCCACTTTTCTGGCGCTGCCCGAAAAAGGCGCGCGGCTGATGAACTGGAATGTCACGCTGGGCGACGGTTCGGTGCGCGATGTGCTCTACTGGCCCGAACAGGCGGATTTCGGCGACGTCGCGAAAGTCCGGGGGGGCAACCCGATCCTGTTTCCCTTCAACGGCCGCTGCTTCGACCGCGGCGAGATTTTCTTCTGGCGCGCCGCCGACGGCGTGCGCCGGCCAATTCCGATTCACGGCATCGCGCGGCAGGGCGACTTCAAAGTCGTCCACGCCGACGCCCGGGGTTTCATCGCGCAGTTCATGCCGGGCGACGAGGCCCGCGCGAGCTATCCCTTCGACTACGAGTTCACGGTGACCTACCGCTTCGAGCCCTTCGGCCTGATGTGCGAGCACGCGTTGAAAAACCTGGGGAGCGAACCGCTGCCGTGGAGCGCCGGGCATCATTTCTATTTTACCGTGCCGTGGAGCGAAGGCGCGGGCCGAGGGGACTACATCATCCGGATTCCCGCCACCAAACGGTTCCGGCAGGATCAGGCCACCGGGCAACTGGTCGCCGGTCCGGCCCTGCAGCACGAGGAATCCCTGGCCAACCCGGCCCTGGTCGACACTCTCCACACCGGCCTCCGCAGCCACGAGGTTGTCTTCGGGGAAAAAGGCCGTCCGGGCGATATCATCGTACGGCTGGGTGTGGACAAGGTGCCCGCGCCCGATGCGACGATAGTGACGTGGACCCTCGCACCGGATTCTCCGTTTTACTGCGTCGAACCCTGGATGGGGCCGCCGAATGCCGCCGAACACAAGGTGGGGCTGCACCACGTGGCTCCGGGCGAAACCGGAAAATTTGTCGTCAGCGTCAGCGTCAAGTAGCGCGCCTATCGGCGGTAATTTCGCCGTTACCTTTTTCTCAACTCTCGGTCGGATTTTCCCATGCCTTCGCTCTGCCACTCCATTGCCTTCATTGAAAGTCTCGGCGGTCCCGAGATGGTGATGATCTTTGTGATCGTCCTCGTGCTCTTCGGCGGGAAGAAGCTGCCCGAGTTCGCCCGCGGCATGGGCAAATCGATTCGCGAATTCAAAAAGGCCGCCGCCGGCGTCGAGGAGGAATTCAAGCGCGCCCTAGAGGAAGACGAACAAAAATCCGCCGCGGCCGCCCGCGCCCTCGAGTCACCGCCCCCCGCGCCCTCGCCCGACACGCCGGCCACCGGCGAAAATCAGGGACTCCAATCGCACGCTGAGGGCTACGGGCACGACGAATATCATCCCAATTCGTCTGGCGACACGGCCGAACACGGCTGGAATTACCATGGCTCCGACGAGGTCGCGGCAAACCCCGCCACCACCACCCCCGGAGCGACCCCGGCGGCCAGCACGGAAATCCCGGTGACTCCCACGGAGCCCCCAACCGGGACGACGGGAGATCCGCCGCCAGAAACTCCGTCCGCCACGTCCACCGCGCCCGCCACCCCACCGGCCACCGGCGGGCCCGAGCCCACGGCGCCGCCCGCGCCGGTGAATCCAGCCGTGCCTGAGCCGGAAAAAAACCCGTGATTCATCCATGGCGCCGCACCCCGACGACGATCCGCCGGTGCTCCTCCCCATCACCGGTGAGCTCGATCTGCACACCTTTCGTCCCGGCGATCTCGGAGCATTGATTCCCGCTTATCTCGCAGAGTGCGCCCGGCGTGGCCTCCGCGAAGTGCGCGTCATCCACGGCAAGGGCACCGGCACGTTGCGCACCACGGTTCACGCGCTGCTGATGCGTTTGCCCGTCGTGGCGTCGTTCCGCGCCGGCGCCGAATCCACCGGCTCCTGGGGGGCCACCGTCGTGACCCTGCGAAAATGAACTACCGCGGCCTGCGCTGGGTGATCGTTTCCCTCGGGCTGGCCGGTCTGGCCGCCCGGGCGGGAGCAGCCGCACCGGCGCCGGTCCTGCTCATCTCGCTCGACGGATTTCGTTGGGACTACTGCGAACGGAACCCGGCGGAGACTCCGCATCTGCGGCGCCTCGCCCGCGAAGGCGTCTCCGCCCGCAGCCTGATCCCGACGTTCCCATCGCAAACGTTCACCAGCCACTACTCGATCGTGACGGGCCTTTACCCGGCGCACCACGGCATCATCGGCAATATTTTTTTCGATCCCGATCTCGGAGAGTTTTTCAACTACAAGACCGCGGCCGCCCAGCACGATCCCCGCTGGTGGGGCGGCGAACCGATCTGGATCACAGCGGTAAAACAGGGCCGGAAAAGCGCCTGTAATTTTTGGGTCGGCTCCGAAATCGCGTTTGGCAAATTCCGCGCCACGATCGCCAAGCCCTTCGATCTCAAAGCGACGTTCGAAGCCCGGTGCGAGGAACTGTTCACCTGGCTGCGCCTGCCGGAGGACCAGCGACCGGCGATCATCACCTTCTATCTCGAAGAAACAAATTCCACCGCCCACTATCAGGGCGTGGCGGCGGAGGCCACGCGGGCGGCGATCAAACTCCTCGACGAGCGCGTGGGCCGCATCGCGGCGCAGGCGCAGGGGGAAAATATCCCGCTCAACCTCGTCATCGTCTCCGACCACGGCATGGCGACGACGGACGGCCAGACGCAGACGCTCATGCTCGACGACCATGTCGATCTGAAAACGGTGCAGGTGGACTTCGACGGCCCGCTGGCCGGATTGCGGCCGCTCGATGGCGACGTGGCGGCCCTGGTGCGGCGCCTCACGACCCTGCCGTCGACCCACAAGGTGTATCGGGCCGGGGATCTCCCGGCCCGCTGGCATTTGACCGGCAGCCACCGGATTCCGGACGTATGGATCGTGCCCGATCCCGGCTGGCGCATCCAGCGCCGCAGCGCGCTCGCCCGCACCCGGGACTATCGCCTGAAAGGCGAACACGGCTACGACAACGCCGCGGCCGTGATGCACGGGATCTTCATCGCGCACGGCCCGGCCTTCAAATCGAACGCCACGATCGAGGCCGTGGAAAACATTCACGTCTACAATCTGCTCTGCGCGACCCTCGCTCTCATCCCGGCGCCGAACGACGGCGACGACCGGTTGGTCAAAGCCGCCCTGCGAAAACCGTAGGCGCCACCCGGCGCCGAAGTTCGCCAGCAACCCGGTTGCCGGCGAGCCGGTGAGGCATGGCGCGGATGCCGGTTGAAACCCCGGCGCGGTCCGCCAAATTCCCCAAGCATGAATTCGATTCCGCCCCACTGACCCCGATGCACGAGATCGATTACAAGATCCACGGCGACGACATGCAGTTTGTGGAAATCGAACTCGACCCCGCCGTAGTCTATCGCGAGCGGACCAGCCCCGCCACCCTGCTGCGGCGGGTCCGCACGTTCATGAACCGCAGCCTGGCCGGCATGCAGAACCTGCCCTCCGAACTGCGCCGCCTGGTGCGCCGGCTCGAGCGCGACGACCTGACGGTCAATCTCCAGCATCGCGGACTCGAGGACCACGATGACGCAATGAAGATCGCCGCCAATCGCATCGCCCTTGGAGTGATCATCGGTTCGCTCATCATCGGCTCCTCGCTCATCGTCACCACGGGCACGAAGCCCCTCTTGTTCGGCTATCCGATGCTCGGCATTGTCGGCTACCTGCTTTCGGCGCTGCTGGGCCTCTACGTCGTTTGGGACATCATCCGGCACGGCCGGCACAAGTGAGCGATCGCCGCGTCCGGCTTGTCGGCGGGCGTTTCGCCGCGTAGGATACCGGATTCATGTCTGTTCCCTCCCCGCTTGCCACGACTGACCCGCTTCCCGCGCGAGCCCTCGCGCGTCCGGAGTTGCTCGCGCCCGCCGGGGATTGGGAATGCGCGCGAGCCGCCGTCGAGAGCGGGGCCGACGCCATCTATTTCGGCCTCGAACGCTTCAATGCGCGGATGCGCGCGAAGAATTTCACCCAGGCCGACCTCCCGGCCTTGATGGAATTTCTCCACCGGCGCGGCGTGCGGGGCTACGTCACGTTCAACACGCTGGTCTTCACCAACGAGCTGGCCGCGGCAGAGGATTACCTGCGCACCATCATCGCCGCCGGCGTCGACGCCGCCATTGTCCAGGACATCGGCATCTGCCGCATGATCCGGGCGCTGTCGCCCGATTTTCCGATCCACGGCTCGACGCAAATGACGATCACGAGTGCCGCCGGCGTCGAGTTCGCCCGCGAACTCGGGGCGCAACTCGTGGTGCTCGCCCGCGAGAACTCGATCGCCGAGATCGAAAAGATCCGGCAGGCGGCCCCAACGCCACTCCCGCTCGAGGTCTTCGTGCACGGCGCCCTTTGCGTCGCCTACTCCGGCCAATGCCTCACGAGCGAATCGCTGGGGGGGCGGTCCGCCAATCGCGGCGAGTGTGCCCAGGCCTGCCGGCTGCCCTACGATCTCATCGCCGATGGCAAGCAGGTCGACCTCGGCGACCGCCGCTACCTGCTAAGCCCGCAGGACCTCGCCGGCCTCGACGTCCTGCCGGACCTCGTCCGCGCCGGCGTCAGCTCGCTGAAAATCGAGGGCCGGCTCAAGTCGCCCGAATATGTGGCGAGCATCACCCGCGTTTACCGGCAGGCCCTCGACCGGATCTTCGCCGCCACCCCCGGGACGCCGCCCCCGGCCAACGAAGTCAAATCGGCGCGCTACGAGCTCGAGATGAGTTTCTCCCGCGGGCTCCACACCGGCTGGTTCCGCGGCATCAACAATCAGGAACTCGCGCATGCCCGCTTCGGCACCAAGCGCGGCGTCTTCCTCGGCGAAGTGACCGCCGTCGGCCACGAGTCGGCCACGCTGCGGCTCGTCGCACCGCTCAAGCCCGGCGACGGGCTCGTCTTCGACGCCGGCAAACCCGACGAACGCGAGGAGGGCGGCCGGGTCTATCAAGTCGAGCCGCGCGGCGCCGGCGGCGAAAGCACGCTGCGCTTCGGCCACGGCGACATCGACTGGCGCCGCGTCCGCGTCGGCCAGTTCGTCTGGAAAACCAACGACCCCGCCCTCGACCGCGAGGTGCGCGCCACCTTTGCCGGCGACGCCATCCGCCACCAACGTCCGATTACCCTGGAGCTGCACGGCCGCGCCGGTACTCCGCTGACGCTCATCGCCAGCGACGGACTCGGCCACGTCGCGAAATTGGAATCGTCCCTCCCGCTTTCCTCCGCCGAGCGGCAGCCGCTCACCCCCGAACGCCTGCGCGAACAACTCGGCCGGCTCGGCGCCACGCCTTTCAAACTGGGTGAGCTGAAATCGTTCATCGAAGGTGAAGTCATCCTGCCCGTCAGCGAGCTGAACCGGATGCGCCGCGACATCGTGGTCGAGCTGGACCGTTTGCGGCGTCAGCCGCAGCGCTGGCAGACCACGGAGCTGCGGCAGCCCGATTTCCCGCGCGGCGCGGCCTCTTCCCGCTCGCCGGAACTGATCGCGGTCATCCGCCTGCTCGAGCAACTCGACGCCGCCTGGCAGGCCGGCGCCCGCACGATCTATTGCGAATTCGAAAACCCTAAACACTACCGCGACGCGGTGGCGCGCTTTCGCGAATTACAGGCCGGCGACTCCGCCGTGGATCGACCGGAAACTCCGCGCCCGCCTGCCACGATCTGGGTCGCTCCGCCGCGGATCTTCAAGCCGGGCGAGGAATGGATCCTGCAACAAGTACGCTCCAGCAACGCCGACGGCTACCTGGTGCGAAACTACGACCACCTCGCGTTCTTCGCCAAGGACCGGAAGCGCGGCGACTTCTCGCTCAACGTGGCGAACCCGTGGACCGCGAACTATTTTCTACAAAGGTTCGGGCTCGAACGCGTCACCGCCAGCTACGACCTCAACGCCGTGCAGCTCGAAGCGCTGCTGCAAGCGGCCCCCGGCACGAATTTCGACCTCACGATTCACCAGCACATGCCGATGTTTCACATGGAGCATTGCGTGTTTTGCGCCTTTCTCTCCACCGGCAAGGACTACCGCGATTGCGGCCGGCCGTGCGACACCCACCGCGTGGCATTGCGCGACCGGGTGGGCGCCGAGTTGCCGCTCAAGGCCGACGCCGGCTGCCGCAACACCGTGTTCAACAACCGCGCGCAGTCCGGCGCCGAATACGTCGGGCGCCTCATCGAGTTGGGCGCCCGGAGTTTTCGTGTGGAATTCGTCAACGAGCCGGCCGACGAGGTCGTCCGGACGCTCGCCCGCTACGGCCGGTTGCTGCGGGGCGAGATCACCGGGGCGGAACTCTGGCGGGAACTGAAGCTGATCAACCAATTGGGCGTCACCCGCGGGCAGATGGAAGCGTCACCGCAAGTGATCGCGAAAAAACGCTAACCGGACCGCCCGAGCGCCGCCCGGCCAGAACCGAAAACAAGGCGGGATCGCTTGCGCGATCCCGCCAGGTCCAGCTTCAACGTGGCCATCGCACGGGCGGAGCCCGCACGAGGCGCACCCCTCTCTGACCAGCCGCTCCACCGGGAGTTCCACTGCGGCAAGCGGCGTGGGCCGGAACGTTTACCACGGTTCCCCCACCCCATCGCGACCGAGTCAATCGAGGGCTCGGAGGCTGAATCACTCGTGCCCCGACGGCGGAAAATTTTCTTGTGTCGAAGTCGTCGGCAACCCCCTCTAGCCCGTCCTCCAACCACCGATGTCTCCGCCTGTTGTCACTCCTTCGCCGGCCAGCCCTCCCACGCCCAACAAGCTGAGCGACCTGGAGATCAAGGATGCCCAGCTGATTTTTGGTTCGGTCTGGCAGGACCTCGAAGCGGATTTCGGCCGGGAGAATCTGCGATTCCCCAAGGAGATCATTCTACTCGGCGGCGCCCCCGGTTCGGGCAAGGGCACGAATACGGCGTTCATCACGCGCAGCCGCGGCCTGACCTGCGCCCCGGTCGTGATCAGCGCGTTGCTCGATTCGCCGGAAGCCAAGGCGCTGAAAGACGCGGGCATCATGGTCGGCGACCGCGAAGTCGTCCGCCTCCTCTTGCGGCAGTTACTGCGCAAGGAGTATCAGAACGGTGTCATCCTCGACGGTTTTCCCCGCACCAACGTGCAGGTGGAGTGCCTGAAGCTGCTCGTCGACCAGATGCACGGCCTGCGCCGCGAGTTTTACACCACTCCGCTCAGCATCCATTTTCGCCAGCCCACGATCCACATCATGGTCCTGTTCGTGGACGAGAAGGAGTCGATCGCGCGACAGCTCAAGCGCGGGCGCGAGACGGTGGCGCACAATGAAGAGGTGAAGCGCACCGGCATCGGCGAGCTGATGGAGGACCGGCCGACGGACCACGATGAAACTCTGGCCCGGCGGCGTTACCGCGTTTTTAAGGAGCAGACGTGGGATGCCCTGCAATCGCTGAAGGAAATCTTCCACTACCACTTCATCAATGCGCAGGGCCCGATCGACGAGGTGGAGCAGAACATCCTCCGCGAGCTCGAATACCAGAGCACCTTGGAGCTCGATCCGCGCACCGTGGAACGGCTGCGGGGCGTGCCCGTGGCGAGCGAGATCATCGTCCACGCCCGGCAGGAACTGGTGAAGCGCCTCGACACCTATGAACTCGAGAGTAGTCCGCTGTTCGCGAAGGTTGTCGGGTTCATCGAAAAGAAGATCATCCCGATCGTGCTGCGGCACGCGATCTCCGGCACCGCCCACATCAACACCGAGGAGGCCGTGCTCGAGGATCCCGTGGCCCTCGTGATGTTGATCGATGTATTTTCCGAGCGGGGCTACCACGCGGACGTCGACATCCATCGCATCGAGGTGCCCGAGCGGGTCGATTTCTCCACGGGTAAGATCACCTGCCGGACCAAGAAGGTTTTCCGGATCCAGATCCGTTTCCAAGGCTCCGAAATCAGGCGCGGATAACGCCCCGCGCGTTACTCGTAGCGAAGCGCCTCGATCGGATCGAGCGATGCGGCTTTCCACGCGGGGTAAAATCCGAAGGTAATGCCGATCGCGGAGCACACGACCAGGCCCGCCACGGCCCAGCCCCACGGGAAGACCGCCGCTGCATTGAGCACGTGCGCTCCAATGTTGCCGCCCACGACGCCAAAAATAACGCCCGCCAGCCCGCCCGTCAGGGAGAGCACGACGGCTTCGAGCAGAAACTGCACGAGGATGTCTTTCTTCTTCGCTCCGATGCTCTTGCGGATGCCGATCTCCTTCGTGCGCTCCGTGACGCTGACGAGCATGATGTTCATCACCCCGACGCCCGAGGCGAGCAACGCAATGGCGCTGATGACGAAGGCGCCGATCGCGACGACGCCGGCGATTTCGTTGAAAGCCTCGATCAGCGAGTCGTTCGAGTAGACTTCGAAATTGTTGGGCGATTCCGGACCCAGCTTGCGCACGACGCGCATGGCCCCGATCGCGGCATCCTGCGTGTCGCTCATCGTCGCCTGATCCGGCGCCTGCACGTTGATCCCGACGGAACGCCACGAGCGGCCGTAAACTTCCAAGTACTGCGTGATCGGAATGATCGCCGAACTATCCTGACTCTCGCCGAATGAGGCCCCCTTGGCCGCCATCAGACCGATCACGGTGTAGGTCTGGCCGTCGAGCCGGACGCTTTTCCCGAGCGGGTCCTCGTTGAGGAAAATCCGCTTCACGATGTCGTCACCGAGAATGACGACCGCCCGGCCGAATTCGACGTCGTCCGAGCCGAGATTGCGGCCGGCCGAGATGTCATAGTTGCGGCTGGCCATGAAATTCTCGTCCGTCCCGACCAGCATGACATTCGGGTTCGTGCGCCGGTCGAGAAAACTGACGCGACGGCCGCGGTTGCGCAGCGAGAGGCTGATCTCCGCCGTGCCGGCCATGAGCTCGCGAAAGCGCGTCGCCTGCGCATAGGTGATGTCGCGACGGTTGCGAAAGCGGTTCCAGGGATTCGTGAAACTGATCCCCGGAAACTTGCTGATTTGAAAACTGTTCGCGCCCAGCTGATTCAATCCGTCCTCGATCGAGCCGCGCAGGCCGGTGATGACAGTCATCACCCCGATCACCGAAAACACGCCCACGGCAATGCCGAGCATGGTGAGCGCGGAGCGCAACTTGTTCGCCGAGAGCGAGGCCAGGGCGAGGCGGAGGATTTCGGTGCTGATCATTCGTAACGCAACGCCACCACCGGATCGAGTTTGCTGGCCTGCCACGCCGGGGCAAAGCCGCTGAAGATGCCCGTGAGTACGGAAATGGTCAGGCCGACCACCACCAGTCCCACCGAAAAGACGAGGGGAAACGACGGCGCAATGACGCCTACGAGGCTCGTCAACCCGGCGGCCAGCGCGAGGCCGGCCAGCCCGCCCACAAAGCAAATCGACACCGCCTCCACCAGAAACTGCAGGAGAATCGTCCGGCGCCGCGCGCCCAGCGCCTTGCGCGTGCCGATCTCCTTCGTGCGTTCCTTCACGCTCACATAGGTGATGTTCATGATGCCGATCGCGCCGACAAAGAGCGCCAGGCCGGTGATGAACAGGCCGGCAAGCGCGATGCCGTTCTTGATCGGATCGAGCCGCGCGCGAATCGTACCCTGCTCGTTGATTTCGAAATCGTCGCGCCGCTCCGGACTGAGCTGCCGGATGCGGCGCATCAACCCGCGCAGTTCATCGCGGGCGTCGTTCATGCGGGTGGTATCCACCTGCACCCGCACCTCGCCGCCGTCGCCCAGACGGTAGTAGCGCCGGTAGGTCGTCAACGGCATCGCCACGAGCGAATCCCAGCTGAACAACCCGAGGAAACTCCCCTGCCGCGCCACGACACCGATCACCTGAAAATTATGGTCGCGGATACGCACGGTTTTTCCCACGGCCGACTCGACCGGGAAAAGCGCGTCGGCGACATCGAAGCCGATCACCGCGACATTGCGGCCGGACTGCGCTTCGAAATCGCTGAAGAAACGGCCTTCCTTCATGTCCGACCGGGTGATGCGCGAATAGTCGGACGACGTGCCGAGCGTATAGATATTGTTCAACCGATACTCGCCGCGGACGATGTTGGTGCCCCGTTGCGCCGTCGGGACTGCGATCTTCAGATTGCTCTCGGGATGGGTCGCGATCCATTCGTTGATCTGCCGCGCGTAGTCGAAACGGATGGGCCGCCGGTTGCGCAGATTCCACCAGTCGTCCACGTCGCGCCACGGCCACTTGGTGACGTAAAGGATGTCGTCGCCAAACCCCGCAAAGCTGCGATCCACCCCGGCATCGATGCCGCGGATCGCGGTGCCCATGAGCGTGACGGCGACGATGCCGATGATCACGCCGAGCGCCGTGAGCGCCGAACGGAGCTTGTTCGCCCGGATCTGGGCGAAGGCGATCCGGATGGACTCGTTTAGCTCGTATAAAAAGCGCCGCATGGAAACGCGCCCCGGGGGCGCCCGCCTCAGTGGTGATGAGGCTGGGACAGGTGGGACGGCCCGTCCGACTCGATCAACCCATCGCGCAATCGCACGATGCGCCGGGCATGCTGCGCAACGTGCTCCTCGTGGGTGACGACGATCAGCGTGTTGCCCTCGGCGTAAAGCTGCTCGAAGAGATTCATGATCTCGACGCCGGTCTTGGAGTCCAGGTTCCCCGTCGGCTCGTCGGCCAGGATGATTGAAGGCCGCGTCACGAGCGCGCGCGCGATCGCCACACGCTGGCGCTGGCCGCCGGATAGCTCGTTGGGCCGGTGGTGCAGGCGGCTGCCAAGGCCAACACTCTCGAGCGCCTCGCGGGCGCGTTCGATCCGCTCAAGCTTGGGCACGCCGGCATAAATCAGCGGCAGCTCGACGTTGTGCAGCGCATTCGAGCGCGGCAACAAGTTGAAAGTCTGGAATACGAAGCCGATCTCGCGATTGCGAATCTCCGCCAGCTCATCGTCGACCATGGTCGCCACGTTCTTCCCCGCGAATTCGTAACGACCGTCGGTCGGCGTATCGAGACAGCCGAGCATGTTCATGAGCGTCGATTTGCCGGAGCCGGACGGCCCCATGACGGCGAGGTACTCGTTGCGCCGGATGCCGAGGGCAATCCCGCGCAGCGCGTGAATCGTTTCGGAGCCCATTTTGTAGAGCTTCGTGACGTTTTCGATTTCGATGACGAGCGCACCCGGCGGACGAATGATGCGGGGCTCGGCAGGGACAACGGCAGGGGGAATCATGGGCTGGCGGGAGAGTGATTACGGGAAGGAGAGGGAACGCCGAGGATGATGACGGCCGGACGCCCCGGACGCACAAACGTTACTTTTCTTTCTGGTCCGGTTTTTTCGGCTTCTCGATGCGAATCTTGCCGCCGTCCTTCAGGGAACGCGTGATGACACTGAAGGGGCCGCTCACCACTTCGTCGCCGACTTTGACGCCGGACTTGATCTCGATGTGGCCGGTGTCGCCGATGCCGGTTTCGACAGGCACCATCTTGACGGTATCACCGGTGCAGAAGAAGACGACCCGCTGCAGGGCGTCGCGGTCGGAGCGCTCGGCTTCCTTTTGCCGCTTCTCGTTGACCGCCGCCGCCGCGCCTTCGCCCTGCGTTTCCTTGGCCTTCTTTTCGCGATCGGAGGCGAGCTGATCGATGGTCTTGCTTCCCTCCCGGCTGCGCACCGTCACCGCCTGGATCGGAATCGCGACCACGTCGGCCACCGTCTTGGTTTCGATGTCGACCGAGGCACTCATGCCCGGACGCAGGCGCAGGTCCTTGTCGGAGATGCGGATTTTAACCTGAAAATTCGTCACTTCCTCCTGGGTGTTGGCCCCCGTCGTCTTCGCGGCGGACGCAATTTCCTTCACCGTGCCGGCAAACCGGCGGCCCGGATAGGCGTCGATCGAGATCCGTGCCTTGTCGCCGACCTTGACGTTGACCACGTCGTTTTCGTTCACGTTCACGCGCACCTCCATGTCGTTTAGGTTGGCCACACGCATGATTTCGGTTCCGGGATTCATTCCGGTGCCGACCACGCGCTCGCCGACTTCGCTGGAAAGCGAGCTGATCGTGCCGTCATTCGGCGCGAGAATGGTCGTCTTTGAAAGCTGGTCGCGCGACTGGTTCAATGTGCCCTCGGTGCGCCGGATCTGGGCCAGGGCATTGTCGAAGTTGGCCACCGCCACATCGAGGGTGGTCTTCGCCGCGAGGTAGTCGGACTCGGAGATCAGCTTCTTCGCAAAGAGGTCTTCGCTGCGCTTAAAATCGTCCCGGGCCTTGAGCAGCTGCGCGTTCGCTTGGACGGCGCTGGCCTTGGCCGCGACGAGATTGGCCTCCTGCTGCTCGACTTGAAACTTGTAGTTGTCCGGCTTGATCCGCACGAGCAGGTCGTCCTTCTTGACTGCCGCGCCCTCGCGCCAGGGCAACTCGATGATTTCACCCGAGACTTCCGGGGAAATCTTCACTTCGACCTCGGGTTGGATCTTGCCGGTGGCGTTGACCAGCTGGGTGATCGTTTTGATGACCGCCTTTTCGGTGGTGATCGCAAACCCCTTGTCGGCAGTCTTGTTCCGGTAGTAAGCCCCACCGCCCAAGCCCAGCACCAGCACGACTCCACCGATGATAAACCACTTGGTCTTCGAGCTCTTGGCGGACGGGGTGGATCCCGAAGTAGTCTTGGCTGCGGCAGGAGCGGGATTCATGGCAATCGGTAGTGGCAAGGGGAAAGGGTTCATCGGAATAAATCACAGCCCGCGAGGCAAGCGGACTGTTCCTTTCCAGAGAAAAAAGTTGCAGGGGTCCGCCACGGAAGATGCGGTGGCGGCAGGAGGCAAACGGAGTTGGGTGAAATCGGAACCTTTGCGGGACGAAGGGCGCGCCTTCACGAGCCGGCGGCGGGAAAAAAGTTACAGGATTCAATCGACCATCATCCGCCGTCTCTTCCGTCATTCGGTGAGGAACTCGGGCCAAAACCCTTGCGGGACCCTCCATGATCCAATAGCTAACCGACCCCTCGCCTGCCCTTTCCACCTCGCTTCAGGTTGAGCGATTTTCACCCCGTCACCCAATCCGCTGCCTTCGGGCATATCCGTGGGGCTTGTGCCCGCCGCCCGCGATCTCTCCATGAGCATTCCCATATACCGCCGCCGTCCCCGTCACTCGTGGTGCGTCGTGAGTGCGATCCTCACCCTCGGCGGGGCCGCCCGTCCGCTTCACGCCGCGGAGGAAAATGCGGTCGCCATCTACCACTTTGACGAAAAGCAGGGCGACGTCGTCCGCGATTCGTCCCCCCACCACTTCGATGGTCGGATCGTGGGCGGCGCCGCCTGGGCCGGCAAGGGTATCGCAGGCAACGCCGTCCTCTTTAACGGCCGCAACCGCGTCCGCATCCCCACCTCGCCGAAGCTCGAGTTCGGTGGCGCACATACGGTCACGGCGTGGATTCGCGGAAGTGCCAGCCCGACCCATTTTGCCGAAGGTTTCCCTGACCTGCGAGCGCCCTTCTATCAGGTTTGCGGCGACACGCTCTACTTCGCGACCAACAGCGATGCCTACGTGAACGATGCCGACAAGACCACCGGCTCGCTCCTTCGCGCGAAGGACATCTATCACATCTACACCGGCATGGCCGACACCGGCCTCGGCGGCTGGACCTATATCCGCCAGACCACAGAACCATTGAGCGGCTTCGAACCCCGGCTGCAGGTGGTCGGAAACAAGATCTTTTACGAATACACCGGCACCGCCGACCGCCGGAAGGCCAACCAGATCTGGACGGCGGCGGCGGCGCTCGACGGCTCCAACTGGCACGCACTGATGCGGACCAACTCCGCCCGGTATGATTTGCTGCCCACCGATGATGGCCGGAAAGACACCATGGAGGTCGACCGCGCGCTGTATCGCAATGACCACGGTCAGATCAGCGTCGTCGGGAATAAGGTCTACATCGCCTACCCCGCGCAGGACGAGAACCACGTGTGGCAGCTCTGGACCGCCGTTTCCAATCTCGACGGCAGCGGCTACCAAGCCTTCCAACGCACCACCGACCGCGGCTGGATTCCCAGCGGCATTCAAACCGTGGGAAATCGGGTCTATTATCTCTATCCGAAGGGTGACGCGATTTTCGAAACCTACAGTCACAACCAGGTGCGGGGCACCGCCACGACCCCGAAAACCGTCGAAGGCTTTTATGTCGGTTCCACCGACCTCGCCGGGGAAGATTGGAAAGTCGTCAAACGGATCGGCGGACCCGGACCGTCCGGCGATTCCTCGTCGTTCTACATCAGCAACGGGCGCATCTATCTCGTGTGGGTCGAGTTCGAACCCGACGGCAGCGGTCGATCGCGCTTGTTCACCGGCGACATGGACATAAACGGAGGCGATTTTCGCCAGACCCAGCGATCCGACGAAAAGGGAAATTTCAGCACGCCGATTTCCGGCGGCGTGCAAGCCGTGGGGAACCGGCTCTACTACGTCTTCGGCCAGCGCGTCGTGAACAACCTCGCGCCCGAGCCGCCGGCTAACCCGCAGCCACGGGGCTCTCCCGCCCTGGCCGGCGCCATTCCGCCGGGCGCCCGGGTGGCGCTCTGGACCGCCGAATGCAACCTGGACGGCTCCGGCTGGCTGGCCCAGCCGGTTGGGAACGGCGCCCAATTCTTCGTCGGTTACAAAGGCCTGGTCGTGGTCGGGGCGAAGCGCTACCTCGCCCCGGGGCGACCCGGCATGATCGGTTTCGGTGGGGCCAACCTCGTGAACAAGGGGGATGCCTACGGTTTGGGCCTGACAGAGGCGGGACGCGCCCGCGGGTTCGTCAACGCGGGACAGGATTTCCTGTTTCGGGGCGAAGCCGCGACTGACACCTCGGGCGCCATCGCGGACGCCCCCGGGCAATTGACCCATGACAATTGGCACCACGTGGCTGCCGTCTACGACCGGCAACGCCTCCAGCTTTACGTCAACGGCACGTTGACCGCGAGCACGCCCTATCAGGCGCCCGCCGGGAAAAATCCTTTCCCGGTGGTGATCGGCGACGGCTTCATCGGCGCGATGGACGAGGTGCGGCTTTATGATCGCGCGCTGTCAGCGAGGGACATCATGCAACAGTACCGTCAATATCGATAAGGGTGGCACACGGTCATCGGGTTTGGAAAAGCCATCCCTCCCACCTCATCGTCTCTCGTTCCCCTGTCCCATTATGCCGCGCCAGAAAAAGCCATCGGACCCAACCACGCGCCGGATGAGCCGCCGCGAATTCGTCGGTGCGAGCCTCGTCGCCGGCTTGACCGGTGGCGTTGTCCGGCCGCGGGCCGCAGGCCCCTCACTCGAAAAACGAATGCACCCCAACAGCATCTACACCCGCCTGCTCGGCGTCCGCCCACATCTGGCCGGCCACGGCTACACGACGATTCTCGGCGGCTCGCGGATGCCGTCCGAGGTCGTCCGCGCCATGAAAGAAGCCGGCGAGGAGTTCGTCGACATCAGGGAACTCACCGCGGCCGCGGGCCGGCGTCTCGCCGAAGTCACGCACTCCGAGGCGGCCATCGTGACCTCGGGTTCATTCTCGAGCCTGCTCCTCGGGGCCGCCGCCTGTCTTTCCGGCACCGACCCGGAAAAGGTCGCCGCCCTGCCCCAGCCCACCTGGCCCAAGCGCGAATGCGTCCTGCAGACCGCCCATCGGCTGGACTACGCCAAGGCCTTTCAAGTCGCCGGTATGAAAATCATCGAGGTCGAGCGCCGCGAGGATTTTGCCCGGGCGATCAACCCGAATACCGCGCTGATCGCCGCGATCGCCAGCTGGGAGCGGCGCGCCGATCGCGCGCCCGCAGTGATGCGGCCCGAGGAGTTCATCGCACTCGGAAAGCAGACCGGCGTGCCGGTCCTGATCGATCTCGCCGCGGAATTGCCGCCGGTTTCAAACCTCACGAAATACAGCGAAATGGGCGCCGACCTGATCACGATCAGCGGCGGCAAGGGCCTGCGCGGACCGCAATCGACGGGAATCTTGGCGGGAAAAAAGGCCCTGATCGAAGCCGCCCGCCTGCACGCCTACCCCAACACGATGCTCGGTCGCGGGATGAAGATCGGCAAGGAGGAGGTGATCGGCCTCATCGCGGCAATCGATCGCTTCCTCGCGCTCGATCACGCCGCGCTGCAAGCGGGCTGGGTTCGCACCGCAAAGTACGTCGCCGGAGAACTGCAGGGCGTTCCGGGCCTCAAAGCGGAGTACATGGAGCCGCGAATGACTGCGCTCGGTTACGACGCCGTGGAGTTATCGTGGGATCAGCAGGTGATCCCGATCACGCCCGAACAAGCGCGGGAAGGGCTCCGCGCCGGCGAGCCGCGGATACTTTTCAGCGGCACGACCTTCATCACCCGCAACCTTGAGCACGGCGAGGAAGTCATTGCCGCGCGGCGGCTGAGGCAATTCTTCCTCGACGCCGCGCGCCGGGGGACCAAGGCCGTTTGAGCGCCGGCAGCAGTTCGCGCTCCATTTTTCCCGGCGCAGCAGGGCCGATCTAACCCAATCCATTAGTCAACTAATGGTTGACAAATCGACTGCCTCGAATCGCCCTTCCCGACTTTGGGAAGTCGAAGTCCGGATTGCCGGCAACGGCCTTCACGCCTGACCGGCATTCCCCGCATATCGATCCGCCGCCACGCTCGAATCAAAGGCGGCACCGCCGGTAAGATGGCTGACCCACTGCCGCGCCAATTCGGGCCCGACCAGCGCGCCCTTGGAGCCGAGTCCGTTGATCAATCCCAGTCGCGGATTTCGCGGATGGCGGCCCGCCACCGGATGCTTGTCAGGCAAATTCACGCGCACGCCGGCGCGCTGGCCGGTAACCACCACCGCCTGGCGGGACAACACTCGCGCACTTTCCGTCAACGTCGCGCGGGCGGCGGCGGACGGCACCGCCTCGGTCACCCCAGGCTCATGGGTTGCCCCGATCCAAGCCGTCCCCGGCGTCACCGGCACGAGCCAGTGCCGGCGATTGAGCACCACGCCCGGCTCGAGACCAGTCACCGCCAGTTCAAGGACTTCGCCCTTGGAAAATTCCCACGGGACAAAACCGAATGCGCCGCCCAGCGGCCCGGCCCGGCCCGTGCAATCGATCACCAGCATGTGGCGCTCCGCCTCCGCCGTCACGTCGACCGCCTCCTCCCGAAACCGTCCCTGCTTCCGCCAGCGCGCCCGCGCCGCCTCGAGGAGCGTGCCCAATTCGACGCGCGCGGCACCTTCGATCCAAAAGCCCGCGGCATCGCCCGCCCCGGCAAACGGCGCCAATTCCCCAGTCGCCTGTTTCGTGGCAAAAATCCGTTGTTCACGGTCATCGGCGAACAAGCGCCGCACTCGCACGTCATGCCAGCACGCAATGCCCAAGGCGGCCTCAAGCCCGCGGTACGTGGCGCGGGCCGCCGGCAGCAACGTGTCGATGCGCCAGCTTTTCACCAGCCGCCGGCCGGTGACCGGGTTGATGATGCCGGCGGCGGCCATGGTCGCCGCAGTCGCGTGACCGGGATCCGCCACGGCGAACGAAATGCCCGCCGTTTCCAATTCCCACGCGAGCAGCGTTCCCGCCAGCCCCTGCCCCACGACTAGGATGTCCGGACGCATGTGCTGGTACGGGACGGGAATCGCCTGCGCCGAATTCCGACGGACCGCGCCACGGACCGGCCCGGGCGTTACCGCGCGTGGTCCTCCGCCCAGAGCGCCGCACCCACGATGCCCGCCTGATTCAGAAATTTTGCCGGCACAAGCCGCGCCCGGGTCTGCAGGAACTTGAAAAACTTCCGGTGCTTCGCGCTCACCCCGCCGCCCACGATAATGAGCTCCGGCCACAAAATTTCCTCGAGCGTTTCAATGTACTTGCTCAGCCGCCCGCCCCATTCCTCCCAAGAAAGATCCTTTTCCTCGCGCACCGCGGCGGCGACGTATTTTTCCGCGTCCCCGCCTTTCCACGGAAAATGGCCCAGCTCCAGCGGCACGACCGTCCCGTCATAGGCCAGCGCCGAACCCACGCCGGTCCCCAGCGTCAGCAACAGCACCTTGCCCGGAAAATCGCGCCCGGCGCCGAAATTCATCTCTGCCATCGCCGCGGCCGCCGCATCGTTCGTGATCGCCACCGGGCAACCCGTGGCCTTCCCGAAAAGCTTGCCCCCGTCACACCCGATGAAACGCGGGTGCAGGTTCGCCGACGTCCGGATGCGCGTCCCCTGCGTCACGCCGGGAAAACCGAGCCCGATCGGGCCGTGCCACTGAAAATGCGCCGCGAGCTCCGCCGCAGCCCGGCCCATCTGTGCCGGCGTGAGATGTTCGGGCGTGGCGATGCGATGCCGCTCCGCGAGCAAACGCCCCGTCTTGGTTTCAACGGGAGCACCCTTGATTGCCGAACCACCGATATCGATGCCGAGAACTTTCATGGAGATAGGATGAAGCCATGGATCACGCCGATGGGCCCGGCGCGATCAATCACGAATTGTCCGAATCGGCCTTGGGTTGCGGGCCACCGGCGACCCTTCACCGTCAAAAACCCCGCATCGGCCAGTGCAGGTGCTTGTGCAAGAATTCGAAGGCCCCCACGCCATAGATGAGATGGGGTCCGTTGAAGTATTCGATCCGCGTTCGATCGGCCATCCCGAGCAGATCGTAGTGCCGGAAGGTGCGGGCGTATTCGTAGGCCACCCATTCGTCCGATCCCACGCCGTCGGCATGCCCGCGTTCCACCATGAACGGCCGAGGAAAATTCAGCCAGCTCATCTCCGCGTGGCTGATCGTGTTTCCCATGTCGAATTCGTACATCTCGTATTCGCTGTTGCCCACGTAGCCGCCCCGATAGGTGGCGGAGGCCGTTTTGCGGATCCATTCGTTGAAATCCCCCGAGCAAATGTTGACCGCGTATTGCGGGAGCAGGGCCCCGACGCGCAGGCCCGTCTTGCCACCGTAGCTGATGCCATAAAAGGCCATGCGGCTGGCATCCACAAACGGCAGGCTGGCGAACCACTCCAGCGTCCGTTCGTGCTGGCGCACGATGAAGGAATACAGCGACTGTTTCAGCGGATGCGCCTTGCGAACGAGCACGCGGAAATCATCTCCCCCGAGGTAGGGATTTTGCGCAGCATACGTGATGAATCCGCGTTGCGCCAATTGAGCCGCGAAGCCGCGCATGTAGCGGCCCGTGGGGCTGCGCGGATCTGCCACTTCCTGCGCCCGGCCCTCCAGCCCGTGCTGACAGACGACGAGGGGGCGTCGCTCGCCCGGCTTGATATCCTTCGGAATCAGCAAAATTCCGTAGCTCACCACGTCGGGATAAAGGTCGAGCAGAACCTCGTAGCCGCGATAGGCCGGTTCGTCGTAGATCAGCCGCGTCCGCGGATTCATTCCGGCGGCCGGGTTCGGCAGGCGGCCGATGATCTCGTCCCACAAATAATTGCGATACCACTCGCTGGTCTTTTGCCAGGAATCCACGCTCGACGCGTCGGCCTTCGTCCAGAACGCGGTGCGGCGATCCTGCCCCGCCCGCACGAGCACCTGTGTGTGCTCCAGAATTTCTTGGAATTGCCGGCGCAGGCGTTCCCGCGGTTCGAACTTCGCCCGCAGATGCCGCGGCGCCGGGCCCGCCGGCTGCACGCCCTGGCCAACCCCAATGTGCGGCAGGATCGCATTCAGAAAAGCGTCGCCGCCGGCCGGCCCGTTATCGTTGCGGACGACGGTCGCCGCGAACGGCGTCGCCAGCCCCGCGACCAGGGCCTTCGCCCGCTCGACTTCACGCACCACCGCTTCGGGCGGCGGCGTGACAATGCTGCCCGGCGCATGCGGGCTGCGCCCGCCCTTCGGCTGCGGCGGCACGTTCACCGCGGGCATCGGGCTTGTTTCCACCACCAGCGGTCGCGGCGCAACCAGGGTCGCAATCTCCGCATCGCCGAACTGCTCCAGCAGGCCCCAGACTTCGCGGTCGATCGGCTCGGACCACAGCCGTTCGCGGGGTTGAAAGTAACCGGAGACGCCGACCACGGCGATGCGTTCGTCGAGGGCACCGGCATAAAGCGCCACCAAGCCGCCTTCGCCGTAGCCGACGACCCCCACCGGCCGTGAGTCGCCGCCCTCGCGCCGGAACCAATCGACACCGGCGAGCACCTTCTGGACTTCGTAACCGATGAGATGGCGGCCCATCTGAAAAGCGGGACTGAAAACATACTCGCGGTGAGGCATGCGCCGGTTCGGCCCCGCGCGCTCGGAAAATTCATGACCCCGATCGATCAACGTGGGAATCAAGACGCGGACGCCCGCTTCCGCCAGACGCCGGGCGAACTGGCCCGCCGGCGGGAGCCCGGGCACCAATCCGACGAGCGCCTCCGGCGTCCACTCGCAATCGGGCAACGCGATGACGTCGGCCTTCGCAGGCTTGTCCGGCACCAGCAGCAGTCCCTCGCCGTTCACGCCTGCCAGCACCGGCCAGCGGACCGCCCAGACCTTGAACCCCGTGCCTTCGCCAACCTGGGCCGCTTGTTCGAAGGAGCCCACCATTTCCATCGCCACCGGCAGTCGTTGATCCACGACGCCGAGGATGGTGCGGAGCCGGTCCCGATTGGGCTTCACCGAGCGGGCATACGCCTCGGGCGACGACAGGTCGCGCCGCCAATGCGCCGCACGTTTTTGGACGGAGCCGTCGAGCTCACGGTCGAGATAGCGCCCGATCCCCGCAACCATCTGCGCCGCCAGATCGCCCTCCTGCGTGAGCGGCGCCGTACCGTCGAGCGGTGATGGCTGCGCGTTCAGGTTCACCGGGGCTTGGGCGCCGACGAAGCACGCCAGTCCCAAGCAGCAACGGAAGACCGCGTTTCGAACAGGAAGTATGGGGAGCATAAGGGGAAAATTTCAGGGCAACGACACGTGGCACGGTTGCGCCGGCAACCGGGGTTTACGGAGGGAACTCGGCGCCAGAATCCCCGTCGACACTATTTGCCGCGAGTTCGCTCGAGCGCGTTTGCCCGGCGCCAGATGCGCAGGCGCGGATTTACCGGCCCGCCAGTTTCAGGAGCCGGATCGCGTTCCCCCGATAAATTTTATACTGCACGTCGTCCGGCAGATTCATCGCGGCGAGAATCTCAAATTGCGGGATCTGCTGCGCGGGCCGCAGGAAGTCGCTGCCGAAGAGCAGCCGGTCCGCGCGCCGCAGGACAAATTGGCGGGCAAACCCGGGATCGCGCGTCAACGCAATCGCCCCACCCGGTTCGGACAGGTCGCAATACAAATTCGGACACAGGTCCATCAGGCGATCGAGCGCCCCGCCCGGCGTGATGGGTTTCGGCGGCTTGGGATAACGCCCGAAATCCTCGTTGGTGGCGTCGCCGGAAATCGACGACCAGAATCCGCACGCGTGGCCGATGAGCGGCAGTTTCGGAAACGCCTTCAGCACGTTTTCCAACCGGGGCAGGCCCGGCGTGTCGATGCCCCGCAGATCGTCGAGATGAAACAGGATCGGCAGCTCGACCCCGTCGCACGCCTCGTAGAGCTGCATCATCTGCGGATGATCAAAGGGCAGGCCGACCTTGTGCTCGCCCAGTCCGCGGACGCCCTGATCCTTGAAGCGCTTCAGGATCTCCCTCAGCCCCTGCACGCCGGCGACGTGGCCGTAACGCTTCGGATTCAGCGTGGTCGCACGCGGGTCCACGCAGCAGAACGCCGTCAACCGGTCGGGATGCGCCTGGGCCGCGGCGAGCGCGACCTCGTTGCTATGGATCGAGGGCGCGGCCTCGGGCGAGATCAACGGTTGCACCACGGCCCGCTCGACCTCGTGCTCATCCATCCAGGCCAGTAAGGTGTCCACCGTGACCGGCGGTCCGTAGGCGAACGAGCCGAGGTGGGTGTGGATATCGATATACTTGTATTTCGGACGGACGGCTGCGGTGGCCGCAACCAGCCGCCCGTAACTCGCCGCGGCCAGCGCCGATGTCGCCAGAAAACGCCGGCGAGAAAAGGCAGGGGTCTTCATATTTTTCACCGGACTGAAACGGAAAATCCTCCGCGACTCAACCGCCGCAGCCGCAATCGCCGTGGGCGTGTCCGTGCGTCAATTCGCTCTCGGTCGCTTCCCGCGCACCCACGATCTCCACATCGAACGTCAAATCCACTCCCGCGAGCGGGTGATTGCCGTCGAGCAGCACATCGTCGCCCTCGATCGCCCGCACGGTCACCACCGGGGCATGCCGGTCGGGTCCCGCTTGAAACTGATCGCCCACCTTCAACTCGCCCTCAATCGGCAGGAGTTCGCGCCGGACTTTTTGCACCTGGCCGGGATCGGGCAGGCCGTAGGCCTTCGCCGCCGGCACGACGACCTGGGACTTTTCGCCGGACGTAGCCACTCGCAGTTGTTCGTCGAGACCTTCGATGATCTGCCCCGCCCCTTCGAGGTAGGTGATGGGGTCAGCTCCCGCCGAGGTGTCGAGCACGCGACCCGCCGGGTCACGCAACGTGTAGTGAAAGGTGACGACGCGAGGCATGGGCAACTGTGACACCCGCCCAGTGGCCGCTGACAAGCCGAAACCTCCCGGCGTCCGGGGCAAAATGGGTCCGGCTACGGCGCAGCGACCAGGGAAGTCGTCGCTTCAACGATCGCTCCGGAAGCGTGATTCACCACGTCGCCGTTCTTGCCGCGGCCCACGCTGTTGCCGCGCACGACCGTGCCGGGACAGGCGCCCGTCAGCTCAATCCCCGCCAGCATTTTTGCGTTTTCCGGATCCTCGTTCACGATGCAATCGGTCACCCGCACATTCGCGGAGCGATCCACGTGGATGCCCCGGAACTTCGGGTTCACGATCTGGCAGCCGGCGAGTGTGATCTCCCGGCTTTCCGTGACCGTGATCGCGCCGCCCGCCGTTGGCGATCCGCAGGTAACTTCACTGAGTAGATTGCTGCTCAGAATGATATTCCGACTCCGGCTGATGGCGATGCCACCCTGCATGGTACCGTAACGGGTGCTGCGGGGATCGACCGGATAAGGATCGAACACATTCGCGATGACGATGACGTTCCGACTTTCCTCGACGACGATGTTGCGGTCGAGTCCCCGCAGAAAAGAATTGCCGGTGATGGTGAAACCCCGGGCGCGCACTAGGTGGATGTTCACCTCCTGGTTGCTGATGTGATTACCCGTGATCGTCCAATGCTGGTTCTGCTGCACATTACCGCGGGGACCGACAAACCGAATGTTGGCACCACCGGGACTGCGGATGGCCTGGATCGTATTCCCAGTAATGGTGCCCTCACAAAGACTGCCGCCTTGGGAGGAATCGACCCAGATGTCGGCTGATGCGGTGCCTTGAAGATCGTAGTTATATTCGATGTCGTTGCCCGTGATCTGGAGATTCCGAATCTCCCCGCCCTTCGTTTTGATTCCCGCCTGCCGGTTATAGCTGATGTGATTGGCGCTGATGATCGTCTGGTGCAGGTTGACCGCGTCGAAGTAGATGCCGATGCCGCAGTGGTAGATGTGGCAGCCGACGACCACGACGTTGCGATTGTAGCCCACGAACCGGATGCCGTACTGCATGTCCCGGATCAAGAGGGAGCGAAAAATCGGCTGCATGGTCTGGCGCAGCTCCACGCCGTCGGCCTTCGGATTCGCGCCCAAAATTTCCAACGCGTCGATCAGCGGCATGCGCTCCTTTTCCCAGGTGACCGGTTTGACATCGACGGGATCGGCGGAACCCCGGTCCTTCGAGCCGATGATGCGAAAAGCCGGGCCTTCCCCGGCCATGATGACGCGGGCTCCGCCACGGCCCGCGAGCCCCAGCCGGCCGGTTTCGCGCAACACGATCTCGATGGTGCGGGTGATCCGGTAATCGCCGCGGGGAAATTCCACCGCGCCGTCCGCCGCCTTGGCCACGGCCGCAACAATGGCATCGGTGTCGTCCGCGACGCCATCGCCCTTGGCGCCAAAGTCCCGGACACTGGCCGCCCGGCCGATCGCGGAGACCAGAGAACAGCACCCCAACACGATGACGAAACCGCGGAGTGAAATCGGCCTGAAGTTCATGGGATGGATTTTGCGGGAATCAGGGACAAACCAAAGAGAGGGCAAACGCAGCTGCTGCGAACGGTCGCCGCGTTATTTTCCCGACGGCAAGACGCTCGCCGGATCGATCTCGCTCGGGCCGCGCACCAGATTGCGTTCGATCAGGTTGCCCGACCCGCCCACGACGCGCAGTGCCGCGGGACCGCCGGCCGCGGCATCGAGCAGATTGGCGGTCACAAGGCTGTGGCTGACGCCTTCGAGCAGGAGCCCGACGCCCTCCACGTTGGCGATCGAACAATTGCTCACGACAAACCGCTCTCCGCCCTGGATCGCGATGGCCGCCGGCGCCTTGCCGCCGTTGATCCGCAGACCGGTGATCGTACAATTGTCGGAATTCCGAAACACGATCCCCTGGGTAAAGCGCGGGCCCTTGGGATTGTCGGGGTTGTAGCGGGGATGCCGGTCCATGATCAAATTCGAGAGGACGATCTGCGAACTGTTCTCCACCAGCACATCGTGCGTATTGGTGTGGAAAATCGAGTTGCCGGAAATCACGGCGGTGCGCACCCCGTCGAGGTGCAGGCTGATGTCCGCATCGTTGAGCAGATTGCCGGTGACCATCAGGTTGCCATGCCGCTGCTCCGGCGTGAAGGGCACCCGGGTGCTGTGGCCGATGAAGCGGATGTTCGCGAATCCCCTGACGGCCGGCGCATGTTGCAGCGTGCAACCCGTGATCTCAACCTCACCGATCGAGCCGCCGGTCGAATCGAGCTGCACGTTGGCGGTCGGAGGCACCTTCGGATCGACGTTGGACTCGATGTCGCAGTGACCGATCTGCAAATTGCGAATGGCCCCACCGATCCCGACGATACCGCCGCCCTTGTTGTAACTGATGTGGCTGTTCCCGATGTTGATCTGGTGAATGTCGCAACGGTCGATGTAGATGCCGATCCCGCGGCAGTCATACACGTGGGTGTCGGAGATGATGACGTTCCGATTGCGCTCCGTGATGTGGATGCCGTGGAACAGCTGCCGGAAATGACATTGCGTGATCGTCAGCTGCATCGTCTTGGTGGCCTGCAGACCAACGGATTCCGGATGCCGGCCAACGATGGCGAGGCCCCGCACCACCGGCATGCGCTCGCGGGGCCAGAACTCCGCCTTGAAATCGTCCGGGCTCGCGGTGCGCTGCACCGATCCGTGGATCGCAAACGCCGGCCCCGCGCCGTGCATTTCGATCACCGCGACATTCTCGCCGACCAGCGCGATCAAGCCGGTCTTCTGGAGATCGACGCGAATGGACCGCGTCAGCCGGAAGGTGCCCCGGCCGAATCGCACCTCACCGCCCGCATCGACCGCCCGCTGGATGGCATCGCTGTCGTCCGCGACACCGTCGCCCTTCGCGCCGTGGTCGCGGACTTCGGCCGCGCGGACCGACGCCAACAGGCATAGGGCCAGGCCGACGGCCGGCAGGAGCCGAGGTTTGCGGGCGAACATGGCGGGCACGGCGGCAGGCATCATGGTGGGTTTTGTATTTGAAACAGGAGACCAGGGCAGGAGCGGATCCTGCCTGAGGGGCATCTCGTTCAGATGAACCGAGGTAATTTCAAAAACAAGCGCGCCGTTGTTTTCTGCGCGGCCTCAACCCCGCCGGCCAAGCTGGCTCGGCCGGCGGAAGCCGCTCCACGACGACCGTGATTTTTATCCGCCGGGTCCAGTCGCCGAAATCATCGACCGCCGGCATCAATTCCCACCCGCGCCCCGCTTCGGCCAGTTCAGGTAGCGATGGAGAAAGTCGAAGGTCCCCTGCCCGTGGATCATGTGGGGTCCGTCAAAATACTCGATGGCCGTCCGCTCCGGTATGCCCAGACGAAAGTAAAGTCGTTGCACCTTGGAATATTCAGCGGCGGCCCATTCCAGCGGCGCCACGCCATCCTTGTAGCCGTGTTCCACCATGAAGGGCCGCGGCGCGATCAACGCCGCCATTTCCGCGTAATTAAACGTGTTCGCCAGATCGAATTCGATCGTCTCATAGGGGTAGCTGAACATGAAGCTGGCCTTGTCGGACCGAACTGACGTCATCTTCGGCACATAGTCGTTGAAGTCACCCGAGCAGATCGACAGGCAATAGTCCTCCAGGATGGCCGGCACGCGCATGGCCGTCTTCCCGCCATAGGATAGGCCATAGAAACCGATCCGCTTGGCGTCAACGAAGGGCTGGGCCTTGAGCCACCGCAATATCGTCGCGTGATTTAGCGTGATGATCGAGAAGACCGACGTCCTTAATAAGTTGGCCTTGCGTTGCAGTTGGCGAAAGGCCTCGCCGGTGCCGGTATTGGGATTGTAAGGCGCAAAAACCACAAAGCCCTGCGCCGCCAGACGAGCGGCGAAAGCCTGATAGGCGGGAAACCCGGGATCGGGTGCGCTCGCCACGGTCCTGACCGGCGCGCCCCCGGCGCCGTGCTGACAAACCACCACCGGCCGCCGCTCTCCGGGTTTGAGATCGTTCGGCAAAAGCAGCCATCCCCACGTGATCACGTCGGCAAAAACGTCCAGCACGACTTCGTGCACGGTGAAGTCGGCGGACGAGAATCCCGGCACCAAGCGCGACCGGCCATGGAGCGGCGCGGGTGTCTCGGCCAGCCGGCCTATGACGTTTTCATAAAATTCCCGCCGCAGCGGCTGCACCTGGCGGGCCCATTCTTCCGGCGAAGCAGGGGTGAGCTTCGCCCAGAAGAAATCCTGCCGGACGTATTCGGACAAGCGGGCCAGGGTTTGCGTATATTCCTGCAACTCACGAAACGTCCGGTGCTGGCGTCGCTCCAGTTCGTTGCCGCCCTGGGGCACGAGGTTTTCCAACGTTGGCAAAGTTTCGTTGGTCGGCGCCGTCTTCAGGCCCTGGAAAAAAGACGCGAGCGCCTTCCGGCTGCCAAAAGGCGCCTCCGCGCCGGGTTCCCCGGCGAATACGAACCGGCGGGAAAGTTCTTCCCCGATTAACGTCCGGAGGCGCTGCCATTCCGCCTGAACCGCGGGGAAGTCCGGCGTGGTCAACAAGCCGGGCGCGGCGACGACCGAATTCGACTTGGCCGGCCACGGCGGCATCTCCGCGCCGCGGGGCATCTCGGGACCACGGCAATATTCGACCACCAGGCTCCGGCCGCCGAGCATGCTTGCGACCTCCGCGTCGCCAAATTCCTCCAACAGCCCCCAGACGTTGCGATACAACGGCTCGCTCCAAACCCGCTCGCGCGGCTGAAAATAACCGCTGACCCAGGCGACATCGATCCGGGGATCCATCGCAGCAGCATACAGGGCGAGTAATCCGCCTTCACCATAGCCGGCGACGCCGACGGGCTGCCCGCTGGCGGACCACGAGGCATTGGGACGCCGGAAGTAGTCCACCAAGGCGAGAATTTTCTGCACCTCGTAGCCGATGATGTGGCGCCCCATCTCGGCGCTCTGGCGATAGATCCACTCCCGATGGGACTGGTCTGTATACTTCTTCAAGCGATCATCGCCGGAATAGGTGGTCTGGCGATTCAACAAGATGGGCACGATCACGAGCACCCCGCTTTCCGCCAGCCGCTGGGCCACCAAGGAATCCCCCGGCAAGCCAGGCAGCAAACCCGCAAGCATCTCCGGCGTCTGGTCCGCATCCGGCAACAGGACGGCGCAGGACTTGATCTCGCCGCGTGGTTGCAGCATCACCCCTTCACCGCAGACCCCCTCGAGCGCCGGCCACCGCACGGCCCATATCTGGTAACGCGTGGTCTCGGCCAACGGGCCCGTGTGGCCCGGCCGGCCGATGATTTCCATCGGCCCGGCCGTGCGCCGATCCCGCACGCCGACGTAACGCTTCAACCGCTCCCGGTTGGGCGCGATCGACTGATCGTAAGCCGCCGCGGAAGACGGGTCTCGCTGCCAAAAGCGCCCCCTCTCCCCCTTCTTTCGCTCGATCTGCCCAAGAAGATAGCGATCCCATTGTGCCGTCGAAAGCCGGCCAAGATCCTCGGTCAGGTTCAGAGGCTCGACTCCTACGAGGGAAACGCGGCCGGGCCCGGCCGGTGAACCGGGTGACGCCGGAACGCCGCGCTCCTGAGCGCATGCTGCCGCCAGGCAGCCAAACCAAAATAACCCCGCAGAAACCTTGCCGCCGAAGAGCGTTTTCATCGTTGGTGAAATTCCGAGTCCACGATCTCCACGCCGTGATCGAAGAAATTCGACTGTTGCCGGAAGCCGTCCTGCCAGCAGGGGCTCCGGCCTGATTATCCGCCAGCGCTCCGGAGCACCGACTTCGTTTATCTGGCGGTCGATTTTTCCGGAATGCGACGGGTTGAACTCATCCCGCAGCGCGGGCCACCAAGCGCCACGACCTCGCCGCACCCCTGGGATAAATTCACGGGGTGCGACGGCCGGAGCTAAAGGTGGCCGCGCGCAGGAACGGTCACAAGCGGCCATTGAGGCCGAAGAGAAACTGCGGATAGAGATACGTCATCGTCCCCACCCGGCCGCCACCAAACTCGGTACTGCCGTCGGGGGTGTCGGTCACATTCGCGAGGTCCATGTAGGCGTCGAAGTTTTTCGAAATGCGATAATTCACCTTCAAGCTGACCATCGGGCGGGGCCGTAGGTAAACCAGCCGCGATTCGTTGACGTTGAACGTGGTGAGATAGCGGCCCCGGTAGTTGAGTTGCAAACGCACGCTAGCCCGGTTGCGGATATAGGAAATTCCCACGTTCCCGTTGGTCGGGTTGAAACCCGCGATCTTCGAGGTCGGCGCGAGAGCGACGGCGGCACCGGCCCCGTAATTTCCCTCCGCCTGCAGCTTCGTCAGATTGGCATACGCCCCAAATCCGCTCCAGAAACCGGGCAGGAAGGTGAACTGTTGGCTGTAGCTGATTTCAACCCCTTTGATCTTGGCAAAACCACCATTGTATTGGGAGGTGTACGTGAAACCGGCGTATTCGCCGCCAAATCCATTCTCCTGACCCGACGGGACGAGTGCGCCGCCGGCAGTGTAGATGAAGTTCTTGAGTTCCTTCAGGAAGACTCCGGCCGTGATCACGCCCGCCGGCTCAAAATAGTACTCCGCGGTAAAATCGAAGTTGTTCGCCGTCTGAGGCCGCAGGCTGGGGTTGCTGGAAGACACCGTTCGGGCATCGTAATTGACCGTAGTATTAGGGACGAGTTGTCCGGGACCGGGCCGGCCGATGTTGGTCTGGTAACTCAAACGCGTAATGAGCATGGGCAGCGGTGAGAACTTGAAATGAATACCCGGCAACACCACGCGGTTCTCTCCCTCGCGGACCAGCCGCCCGCCGAATTCGGACGTCCGGCGGCGCACATCTTCCGCCACGGTCACTGGCCCGACCCAGGCAGCCCGGCGGGCCTTCTCGTCCGCCGAAATCGCCTGCAACGCGCCTTCGCCCCAACTCGTCGTTGTCTCGACCCGGACGCCACCCAGAACCGACAGCTTTCCGAGATCGATATTCCCCATGACGTAGTAGGCGCTGATGTCCTCCTTGAACTTCGTGTTGCCGGTCAGCGTCGACTGGACGTTGAGCGCGACATTCTGCACGAAATATTGGGGAGTTTTCTGCAGCGCCGGCGGAATACCGGTTCCCGTGGGCTTCACCGAAGGCCAATCGGTGTTATTGAGAATCCGGGGATAGTTGGGGTACTTCGAGTAGTTCCCCTTCAACGGCCGGAAGGCAAGAAACTGCGCGAGATTGTCATCGTTGGTTCCAGTGGCAGGATTGACGCCCGCGACACCGTCGGGCCCGACATACGTTCCCGTCCAAGGGGTGCTGACGAGCTGTCGTTCCTGACCGCGCCAACGAAACCCCGCTTTGATATAGGTGGGAACTGTGGTCTCGAACTGCTTTTTCACGTTCAGGGCCGCGCCACGCAGATCGTCCCATGTGGCATTCCGCGTAACCGGGACCGTGTTTTCCGTGTAGCTTGACATCCGCGTGATGTCCGCCCCCGCGGTTTGCGTGACGGTCGGGAAGTACGGATCACTGCCTTTTTCGATCCGGAAGCCGATGTTGCGGACGGTCATCGTGGGGGCGAAAATGCCCGTATAGTTGATCTTCGAGTGCGACTGGTACGCACTGTAATCGATGTTCAGGTTCTTGTAACGATGGACGCCCCCCGCCTGCGCCGTGTGCAGTCGGCCATCCTGATAGAGGTTGTTCGACTGAATGGTAAAGGTGCTGCTCGCGACGGGGCGGATTTCAGTCATGTTGTCGGTATAGCCTGGAATGATGCCGCCGGTGCCGGTAAAATTCCCGTTGGCGTCCCTCGTGGCCACGGCCTGACCGGTCGTCCAAGTGCCAATGGAGTGATCGCAGTGTTCATAATACTTGCTGAACTGCCAATTGACGTAGAAGCGGGTGCTGTCGCTGTACTTGTAGTCAAGTTTGACTCCAACGCCCGCCCGAGTCCGCTCGGCGCGGAAATCGAAGATCGAGACATTATAGTTGTAGGCCGGTCCCGTCACCCCGGTCGCCAGTTGCTCATAATTTTGCGAAGCCAAGTCGATGAGCGAATTATGCTGACGATGTCCAGCGTTGATCGAGACGCCGAAACGTCCGCCGAAAACCTCGGAGTAAGCCAGCGAATAGGTGGCGCGCCCCTTGTCGCGCGCGTCCCGGGCCCGCCACGAGGCCCCGATCGACCCGCTGACGCGGCGTTCCGGAGAACTGTCAAAAGCGCTCTTGCTCACCATATTCACGGCGCCACCGATCGAGTCTCCATCCATGTCCGGAGTGGGCGACTTGACCACTTCGAGACGTTCGATGGCATCGGCATTCGTCTGCGAGAATTCGAACCCACGATCCCCGCCGCCCGCTGTCGCCGAGGCGATCCGGTCGCCGTTCACCGTGACCGTCAGCAGATTCTGGTGGAGGCCGCGAACGTTAATGAAGCGGATATCGCCACCAACGGACTGGCCTTGTACGCCGGGCAGGCGCATCGCCAGATCGCCGACGTTGCCCGCCAGACTCCCGAAGGCATCGGCGGACACGATACTCTTCACGCCTTCCGACAGCCGTTGCAGCGTGATGGCCTGCGCGTTGCCTTCGCGTTCGCTGGAAACGACGAATTTGCTTAGGGTGTAGATATCCGCCGTCAGACCCACGTCCTTTTTACCGGCTGTTCCGGCGGCAACCACCACGGGAATCTCCACGGTGGTCAGGCCGGTGTAGGAAACCGACAACGTGGCGCTGCCTGCCGCGACATCGGTGAAGCGATAGACGCCTTGATTGTCGGTGAGGGCCTGGCGGCCGGTGCCCTGGATCACCACTAGGGCGCCTTCCAGCGTTCGTCCGGTCGCGGAATTCGTGACGAGGCCACTGAGGGTGGTCGGCGAAACCGACGACGGGCTGCTTTCCGCGGCGGCCACGGTTTGAGCCGGCGCGAGGGCGAGTCCAAGCCAAGCGAAGAGGAGTGCGAGGGGATTCTTGAACTTCATGATTTTTTTTTAGGGGGGCTTCGGAGATTTCGGGAGGTTCTTGGCCTGTCGGGCGGTCGCGCGCCGAGCAAATATGCCTTGAGTTGGGGGTCGTGCGCGCGGACTTCATCGACATTCCAACGGGACTGCTCCGCGGAATTTATCAGACTTGGGCGGCGCGAAGGTAGACAGGAGGGGTAAAGTCGATTCGCTCAGGGGATGACCGTTCGACGTTGAGCACGATTAGATTAGACCTGCTGCCCAAAAAAACAAGTCCGCTTTTCGCTACACCTCACTTCGCCCAACAAAAAATACCATGGGAAACGACGGTCGTGGTCTCAACCGAAGCATCGCGTCTCGTCGCATTCAAAACTTCCCGCCGCCGTCATCCGCAGCCTCCGGCTTCACGGTGTTGTTTCCTGCAAGAGTCGGACTGCCGTCGCAATCATCAGACCACCGACTTCATCCGTGCCCCAGCCGACCTGCGTTGTCGTCTCGTAACCGCCCCTCGCTTTTTCGCCCGGCATGCCGACGTACATCGCCCCGCGACCATTGGAATACCCGAGCACGAGGGTATGGGGATAGGGAGAACGTTCCTGAATGGAAAAGCCGAGCTGGACGAGCGGCTCTCCCGGCAGGGTGACGATCGCCAGCGAACCCAGCGTCAACGCATGAATCTCGGCCGTGGTCGTCGGCGAATCGCGGCCGATCGCCCGGGCCGCGCGCGCCGCGGCGGTCAGTGGCAGGCCGATTTCGGCGCTCGCATGGTGCAGCGGGCCGGCCGCGATTTGCGTGCTGTTCTTCACCGCCGCGAGCGCCCGTTGGGAAATCCCCTCCGCCATTTCCCGCACCGCCTCGAAACCGCGGCGCGCCGGCACGATGTCGCCCGCGCAGCCCTGCGCGAAAATGGCGACTCCGCCGAAAGCCTGCACCAGTTTTTGCCGCACCGGCGCCGGCCAGTCGGCGGAGATCCCCCCGCTGACCGCATAGACCGCGACGGTATGGCAGGGCAGGTGAAACAACGTCGAGATGGTGGCGCCCTGATCGTCACGAAACTGCAGGACCGTCAGGGTGGGATCGACCCGCCCGAAGCGCAGACCTTCCGGCAGGCTGTGGGGATCGGCCGGGCGCAGCGTCGACTTCACGGTGCCGTCGGGGCGGATGGGCCGCCGGTTGAAAACCCACTCGCCCGCGAAAGCGCGGCCGATCCAAAGCGTCGCGAGGCGGCGCTCGCTGTCCGCCCGGCGCACCGCCTCGGCACAGCGGGCCGGCACCGTCACCGCCCACGCCTCCCGCCCCGGGTCGGTCGGCTCGTCCCAAAATTGAGGCACGGTCCTGGGCGCGGAATGGGTGTGGATCGCGTTGATCAGGATATTGCGCGCGGGGATGCGCGTGACCTTTTCCACTGCGGCGCGCACGTCCGCGACAAATGACTCCGGGGTGTCATTCAAATCCAAAACCAGCAGGGCGACCCGCGCCGCGCCCTCGCCCAGCACCAACGCGCGCACGGCGAGCGGATCGTGCACCACGCCAAACGGCTTCATCGTGCGAAAGTTTATCATGCCGGGATCCGGGGTGATATCCACTTCCGCGGCTCCGGCCCAAACCGTCGCCTCCGCGGCGAAACCCTCCACGGCGGCGAACACGGCCCTGCAAGCGATCAATGCCACCCAGAAACGGAGCCAAGCCGAGCCGCGCACAAGCATTTTAAGGTTGGGGTAAGCCTTACGATTAGAACCGTGTTACGGCCCCGTCGACCGCAAACAGCCGCCCGCGATTCGTTGCCGTCCGGCCACGCGACGTCACCTCTCGCATCCCAGATTTCTTACGTCTCCTGCCGCAGCACTTCCAGCGGGGGATGATCCGTCACGCCCCGGTTTGCCATCAGGCCCGTGACCAGCGTCACCGCGATGACCGCGGCGATTGCGAGGATCAGTTCCAGCGGCGGCGCCGACGGCGAAATGTGAAACATGAACCGCGCCAGCAGCGCATTCGCCACGACGGCCAGGCCACCGCCCGCGACCGCCGCCAATCCGCCGAGCACCGCGTATTCCACCAGCATGATCTGCGTCAGCTGCCGCCGCGTCGCCCCGAGCGTGCGGAGCAGCACCGTTTCGCGAATCCGCTGAAAACGGCCCGTCATCACTGCACCCACCAGCACGATCACGCCGGTCGCCACCGTGAACAGCGCCATGAACTGTACAACAAAAGCCACCTTCGAAAAAATGTTGTCGACCGTCTGCATCACCAGCGCGAGGTCGATCGCCGTCACGTTGGGCAGGGCCGCCACCACCGCCCGCTGCACCCGGGCCGAGTCCGCGGGAGTCTCGGCGCGCACCGCCGCCACGAAGAATTTCGGCGCTCCCTCGAGCACGCCCTCGGGAAACACGACGAAAAAGTTCGGCTCCAGCCGCCGCCATTCGACGGTGCGCACGCTCGCCAGTTTGGTTCGGATCGGCACGCCCTGCACGTCCCACTCGATCTCGTCGCCGAGTTGGAGCGACATGTCCTCCACCAGTCCCCGCTCCATCGAGATCGGCACCACCGCCGCCCCCGGCGCCGCGCGCCCGACGAACGTTCCTTCCACCAGCTTTTCCGCACCCTCGAGCCGGCCGCGAAAGGTCGACCGGTATTCCCGCCGCAACGTCCAGCCGGCGATCCGTCCGTTCCCGGCCGGCTTTCCCTTCGTCGAGCCGGCCTCCTCCGGTTCGTCCGCGGGGCGCTTTCGGGCGGGACCTTTCTCCGCTCCCCCGCGCCCCTGTGTCGCGAGCAGTTCCTCCACCTTCCGGCCCTTCACCGCCGCAATCTTCATCGTCACGATCGGCGCCCGGACCAGCACCGGGGCACCCTGCTCCGCCGCGATTTTCACCAGCGGATCGATCTGGTCGTCCTGAATGTCGAAAAACAGGAGATTGGGTCGCGCGCCGCCGCCCGAAATCTGGATTTCCTGCAGCAACGTCGTGCGCGCCAGGAAGAGCGTCACCATGAGGAACGTGCCCAACCCCAAGGACAGGATCAGCAGCACGGTGCGGTTCTGCGGCCGGTAGAGATTCGCCACGCCCTGCCGGGCGACATACGGCAGCCCGCCCGGAAACCATTGGCGCGCCGCCCACGCCACGAACTGGGCCAGGCCGGCCAGCACGGCAAAGCCGGTCGCAAGCATCGCCGCGAAACCCAAACCGGTCCGCAGACTCCGGGTCTGCCAGATCGCGAAGCCGGCCACGGCCACGCCGATGAACACACCGATCGCGATCCGCCACGGGTCGGGCGCCGTGCCCGCGTTTTCGACGAACGCCGACCGCAACGCGACCAGCGGCGACACCCGGCGCACTGCCAGCAACGGCAGCACGGTGAAGAGCACGCAAATCACCAGCCCGGCCAACGCGCCCCGGCCCACCGCGGACCACGCGATGAAAAAATCCACCTCAAACGGCAGCATGCCCGCCAGCAATCGGGGCAGGGCCACTTGCACCACGAGGCCCAGCGCCGCTCCCGCTAGGGCCCCGAAGACCCCCAGCGCCAGGCCCTGCACTAGGTAGACGGAAAAGCTCTGCCGGGCGCTCGCCCCGAGGCAGCGGAGTACCGCCACCGTGGTGATCTTCTCCCGCACATAAACGTGGATCGCACTCGCGACCCCGATTGCGCCGAGAAACAGCGCAACGAAACCCACCAGGCTGAGAAAGCCCTCGATGTTTTCCAGCGCCCGCCCGAGATTGCGTTTTCGTTCCGCCACGGTGTCGAAGGACAATTGCTCCGCCCGAAACCGCCGCCGCATGTCCTGCGCGACCGCCTCCACCGTGGTGGTCGCCGGCAACTTCAACAACGTCCGGTGCCGGATTAGCACCGACTTGGCCGTGAGGCCCGTCGCCTCGAGCGCGCTCATCGGAATCAGCGCCCGCGGCGCGATCGTGGCGGAGATCGCCGTGGCTTCACCCGGCAGTTTTTGCAGCGCGCCCGCCACCGTGAACGTCGTCTGCCCGAGTTTCACCTTGTCGCCCGGCTTGACGTCGAACTGCCGCATCAGGGTTTCCTCGAGGATCGTCACATCGCCACCCTGCCGGAATCGCGCGATCGCATCGACGGGGTCCGTCAGAAACTCGCCGTAAAACGGAAAATCGCCCTCCAGCGCGCGCACATTCACCAGCCGCGTCAGGTCCTTCGCCGTCGGAAACACCATCATCGACGAAAAACTGATTTCCCGGGCCACCTCCGCGCCGACTCCGGCCAGATAGGTGCGTCCTTCCACGCTGAGGGCCGCACGGCCGGTGACGATCAAATCCGCGCCGAGCAACCCTTTCGCCTGGTCGTTGATCGCCCGCTCCAGATTGGCGCTGAACGACCCGATCGCCACGAGCGCGGCGATGCCGAGCACGACCGAAAGCGAAAACAGCACGAGCCGCCGTCGCGACGCCCGCGAATCCCGCCAGACCATTTTAAGAATGAAAGTCATGGGTTGCCCCGTTCATCGCTCACCACCGCGCCGCTTTTCAGGCGGAGGATGCGCTGACAGCGCCGCGCCAGGTCGAGGTCGTGCGTCACCAGCACCAGTGTCGTGCCCTTCTCCTGATTCAGCCCGAAGATCAATTCCACCATCGCGCGCGCCGTGTCACCATCGAGGTTCCCGGTCGGCTCGTCGCAAAACAGGATCTTCGGCCGGTTCACGAACGCCCGCGCCAGCGCCACCCGCTGCTGCTCGCCGCCCGAGAGCTGGATCGGATAGTGATCGCACCGCTCCCCCAGTCCGACGCGTTGCAGCAACCGGCGGCCTTCCGCCTCCACGTCCGCCCCTCCTTCCCCGCGGAGTTCGATGGGCACGAGTACGTTTTCCAGCGCCGTCAGCGTCGGGATCAACTGGAAGTTCTGAAACACGAAACCCACATGGGCGTTGCGCGCCAGCGCCCGCGCATCCTCGTCGAGCGCGCCGATGGGCTGTCCCGCCAGCACCACCTCGCCGCCGGTCGGCCGGTCGAGCCCCGCGCAAAGCCCGAGCAGGGTCGTCTTGCCGCTGCCGCTGGGGCCGACGATCGCCAGGCTCGCTCCCGCCCCGATCTCGAAACTTACCTCCTTTAGCACGGTCAGAGGACCGACGGCGGTGCGATACGTTTTGGTCAACCGCTCGACTTTCAACATGGATGGCACAGTCATTTACGTCCGCCACGAAACACACGAAGCCCTCGAAATCGAGACGATGCTGCTTATTTCCACCCGCCTCCGACTCCCGATCGTCCTGCTCTTACTCGGTTGGGTTTGGCTTTTCTCCAGCCCACTCGCCGCCGCCGAGCCCCGCACCATTGTGTTTTTCGGCGACAGTCTCACCGCGGGCTATGGCCTCGCAAATCCCGTGGCCGACGCCTACCCGGCGCTCGTGCAAAAAAAGATCACGGCCGCCGGTCTCGACTATCGCGTCGTCAACGCCGGCCTCAGCGGTGAAACAACCTCGGGCGGCCTGCGGCGCATCGACTGGATCCTGCGCCAGCCCGTCGCCATTTTCGTCCTCGCGCTCGGCGCCAACGACGGCCTCCGCGGCATCGACCCCACCGTCTCGCGCAGCAACCTCCAGGCGATCCTCGACCGCGTCCGCGCGAAATACCCCGACGCCCGACTCGTGCTCGCCGGCATGCAGATGCCGCCCCAGATGGGCGCGGACTATGCCCGGGCGTTTGGGGAGATGTATCCCGGCGTGGCGGCAAAGAATCGCGCCACCCTGATCCCCTTCCTGCTCGACGGTGTCGGCGCCGTCGCCGCGCTCAACCAGCGCGATGGCATCCATCCCAACGAGGAGGGTCACGCCATCCTCGCGGAAAACGTGTGGTCCGTGCTGCGCCCGCTGCTCTGAGGCCGCAACTTCCCCGGAACCACGCACTCGTGCGTCGACGCCGGCCGGCCCAGGAATCCGCTTCAGAAAAGTTGCACGGCCGGCCCTTACCACGCATCGTCCGAGCCTAACCCATGACCCGCCTCCACGGCATATTGACTGCCGTCCTCGTGCTTGTCGCGGCCACCCCCGCCCGCGCCGTCAACCTCCGGATGGAGGCCTCGACCACGTGGGCGGAGAATATCGGCCGCTCCACCGCCGTCGCCGACATGCGCAACGCCCAGCGCTACGAAGCGCGCGCCTCGCTCAGCCTCTTCCGCGAGTGGGTGCCTGGATTTTCCCTCCGCGGCGAGTTTGCCGCCGGACTCGAGACCGTCCGCGGCTATGCCCTGCTGGGGCAGTTTACCGCCGGTCCCAACGTGCAATTTCGTCGGAAGTTCGGCCTCGGCGCCTTCGCCCCGAGCGTCGAGCTCAACAGCGGTTTCACCTCCCGCTCCGCGCGCTACGACGGTAACGACGGCTGGACCGCCACCGCCGGCCGGCGCGTGGCCAAGCGCCTGACCTCGGCGTGGCGCTTCGCCGCCGTCGCCGACTGGCAGCAGGACTACGCCCGCGAGTCCATCTTCGATACCCGGCATCATCGTGTTTTCGGCACGGTCACGTGGGACATCGACGACCGCTGGCAGCTTTCCTAGGGCAACGGCCGGCTCTGGGGTGACTTCACCGCCAACGCCTCGGCCGCCGTGTGGCCCAAGGCGCTGGCGGGCGCCCTCGGCACCCACATCTCGGAATACTACCAGACCGTCTCTTGGCGGCCCACCGGGATTATGGGGCCCAACTGGGTGACTTACCGCGTGACGGGCCATGTCGACTTCTGGTGGCTCGAACTCACGCCCGCGCTCGGGCGCAACACCTCGCTCCCCCTGCGCTACGAAAATCGCTTCTCTCCCAACAAGGTCGGCATCAAGTATCGTCAGGAACTGTGGAGCATCGATCTCCTGCCACGCTTCTAACCGTCATGCGCTCTACCCCCGATCCCAAAGCGCCCATCGGACTTCAGGCTCCTTTGCTGGCAGGGAGCCCGCCTGACCGCCGCTCTTTTGCTTTCTCCGTTCTCGCCGCCGCACTTGTCACGTGGCTGCCCGTCGCCGCCCTCGGAGCCGGCGGCGGCGTGCGCGTCGAAATCAAGGATCCGAAGGGCACGCCCGTGGCCAACGCCGTCGCCTCGCTGGTGCCGCTCGACGCCACGCCCCAACTCACGCCTCCCCCCGAGCCCGCCGTCATCGTGCAGGCCGACGAGGAGTTCTCGCCCTACGTCACCGCCATCGTCGTGGGCACGCGCGTCAGCTTTCCCAACCGCGACAAGGTCCAGCATCACGTCTATTCCCTTTCGAAACCGAAGCGCTTCGAGCTCCCGCTCTATCACGGCGAAAGCAAGGAACCAGTGCTCTTCGATCAGCCCGGTGTCGTCACCCTCGGGTGCAACATTCACGACTGGATGTCCGCGCACATCGTGGTCCTCGCCACGCCCTATTTCGCCCGGAGCGGGGCCGACGGCCTGGTTCCGCTCCAGAACCTACCGCCCGGCCGCTACCGGCTCGACGTCTGGCATCCCCGCATGGCGGCACCCGTCATGCGCGACGTCGTGATCACCGCGACCGATGCCGCCACGCAGGTGATCTCCGTCACGCTGCGCCCCGACCGGCGCATTCGCCGCGCCCCCGAGGGCAGCGACGGTGGCTACAAGTGATCCCCCGCCCCCAGAGCTTCGGCGCCAAGCTGCTCCTGCTGTTCGTGGTCGTGGTCGCCGCGGCGCAGTTTGCCACGTGGGCCTTAGTGTCGACCGCGCACCGCGTCCAGGTCGGCACGCTCATTGACGGGGAACTCCAGCGTGCCGGCGGAGCCTTCAACCGCGTGGTCGCCGAGCGCGGCGTCGAGCACCGGCCGGATGCGGTCCCACTCGGGGTGGGGGTCGGCATCGTGAAGCACCTCCTGCATGGTTTGGGCTTTCTGCTCGCGCAACCGCCGGCGTTGCTCGGCGCGCACCACCTTGGCCGCGGCGAACCGCGTGCTCGTGTGGAACCAGCCGGCGAGCCCGCAGACGCCTTAGGCGGGAGATCGGTGAAACGAGCTGCGTGCTGTCCTCCGCCAAATGGGCATCGCCACCCACCGTCCGCAGCGCCACGGAATACACCAGGGTGCGGTGCCGCCGCACCAGTTCGGCAAACGCGTGATCGGCGGCATAGCGGCGGAGCAGTTCGGCATCGTCGGATATGTCGGTCACGCCCTATGCACCCGCCGCCGGAAAAACCGCGCAGAAAAAACGCGGCGGCGGCGTCCGTTGCGTTCAGTCGCGGAAAACGGCCGCGCTCCGCACTTCCTTGACGGCATAGTCCACCCAGTAGGTGACGGAAAATGGGCCGAAAAAACGCGTGAACAACCGGCGTCCCTGTTCGCCGAGTTCATCGAAATCGGGCGGCTGGAAAGGCGCGTCGCGCAATTTGGGCGAAAGCGGCCTGGAGCAAGCGGCGCTCGCGGGAAGAAAACCGAAACACCGCCTCGGCGGCTGACCGCTCGATGGCGTAGCTGTAGCTCACCGGCCTTGGCGGTCGAGCTGGGCCAGCGCCTCCGCAAATTCGGCTTTGGGGGAGCCAGTCCGGGCTTTCCTGGGCGACTTTGAGCTGCGCGCGCCGGGCCGGGTCCTTGGTGAGTGCGAGGGTGCGCACGTGACGCGATAACTCGCTGAGTTCCTCGAACGAAAGGGCGGCGGCTTGGACTTTGAGTTCGGCGACGCTCATGGGCGAACGCGAGGCGGTGAGTCGAATTGGGCAAGTGCGATTGCCGAGAAGAGCCTTTCGGAGTTGATCACGGAGCGTGCCCACGCCGTTCGACAGATTCTTGATCAGCTCGAATGCGATCCGGTTTCGCTTTCGGTCCGTAAGAATGAGTTTAGCCTGCTTCAGCTCCCAAGCCAGCAGGAAACTGCAACCGACAAACGAACTTCGCGCGGTGGTTGCAGCGCAAAATCAGGACGTATCGTGCCGGTCGATTGCAGTCCAGCGCAGAGCCGCTGGTCGTGATCGAACCGATGACCCGTCAACCTTTTTTTGCGTTTCCGCTCTTCCGCGTTTCCGCGATCCGGCCCGACGAAGCCTAGAGCCGTGCGTGAATTTACATTCCACGCACCCGCGTCAGCCGATCCACCAAGCCCGATTTCCGGTTCACGTTTACACCGCAGCCGGCCGATCCCCGTCCGCCGCCTTGAAAACGTGGTCGCGCGGGTCGATGAAGATCCAGCACAGCGCCCCGATCAGGAACAGGCCACCCATCATGAAAATCGGGATGTTCCAGTTACCATACCATTTGAGTGTATAGGCGACCACCACGGGGCAGAGGAGGGCACCGAATCCACCGGCGGTGTTCATTGCCGCCGAGACCACGCCGGCGTGCTCGCGACCGATGTCGATGCAGGTGCCCCATGCCGCGCCCAGCATGAACATGCTCGCCGCCACCGCCGCCGCGATCAACACGGCCGCCACGATCGCGTTGGAACAAAAGGGCGTCAGCAACATCGCAACTCCCGCGACGACATACGACACGCCGCCCACCGCACAGCGCCCGAGCCGCAGCCCAAACCGCGCCGTCACGCGGTCGGTGACGAACCCGCCGCTCAGGTCGCCGGTGATGCTCAGGATCAGCGGCAGGCCGGCGAAAAATACCAGCTTGGTGGCGTCGAAACCGTGCTTCTCATGGAGGTAGGTCGGCAGCCACGTGATGCAGAAATAGAAGCCGACGCTGTTCGGAATATACATCACGCAAAGCGCGGCCACGCTCCGACTGGACAGCAGCTTCTTCCAATACGCCCAGCCGACCACGTGAGGGGCGGCCTCGCCGCGGCCCTTCACGATCAATTCGACCTCCGCTGCATTCACCTCGGGATGCTCGGCGGGTTCGTTCCGAAACCAAAAATACCACACCGCCGCCCACACGAAGCCGACCGCGCCGAAGCACATGAAGATGCTCCGCCAGTGCATGACCGTCAGCATCGACGCCACGAGGATCGGCGTGAGTCCGCCCGCCAAGTGCGCGATGGCAAAGAAAAGCCCCTGCACCCGGCCGCGGGCCAGCAGCGGAATCCACCGCGAAAACGTGCGCGCCACGCTCGGCCACGCGCCGGCCTCCCCCATGCCGAAAAGAAACCGCGTAATCAGCAGGATCGTGTAGTTGAGCGCCACGCCGGTTGCGATCGTGAAGGTCGACCACCAGACCACGATGCGCGCGAGCACCGACCGCGTGCCGACCCGGTCCGCCATCCACGCCGTGGGAATTTCAAAAAAAGCATACGACAGGGAAAAAATGCTGAAGACATAGCCCATCTGCACCTTCGAGATGGCCAGATCCTCCATGATGTGCGGCGAAAGCGTGGAGATGCACACCCGGTCCAAGTAGGTGATCATGCCCAGCACCGCGACGAGGGCGAAGACCTTGTAGCGGACCCGCGTGGGTTGCATCGGGGCACCCGCGGCAGCGGGAAAAGAAGGGGGATTGTTCATAGGAAACCGGCTGGGCGGACGGCGGCTGACAAACTTCCAACGGGAACACGGGCGGCATGGGGCAACGGGAACCAGAGGAAGCAAGCTTCACCCTCGGAGACACGCCGGTGCCGTCAAATCTGAAGTGCATGAGTGGCAGAGAGAGCACAAATTTTCCGCTCGCGCCCGCGCGACGCCGGTTCTCCGGCCCGAGCGTATGGCTTACCGTCTGGGCTATTCGCGCGACGACCCGCACTTTCGTGCGACCAAAGTCCGATGGTTGACAGCCGCGAACGCGCGCCGGCAAATGAGCCCGCTTCGCTTCGCGTCCCCACCCCCGAATCCATGTATCGAACCCTTCGCTTGCTCGCGGTCTGGGCGCTAGCCGCCGTCGTCGCTTCCGCCGAACCCTTCGACCCGAGCGGGCTGCTGCTCACGTGGCAGCGGGATCCCACCACGACGATGACCATCGACTGGCATTCCGTCGACGGCCTCGACGTGAAACTCGTCGAGGCGCTTTCCCCCGCCCACAATCTGCCCACCAAGGTTCCCGTCTATACCCGGAAGCGCCCGGCCGTGCTGGAGTTTCGCGCCGCCGGACAGACGGCCTGGCAGAAGGCGGAGGGCCGGAGTTTCCCCTTTCCGTTCAAGGAGGACCGCCAGGGCTCGCTGCATCGCGATGGCTACAGTCATTCCTTTCCCGCCTCGGAACGCACGGTGCACCGGGTGGAACTCACCAAACTGGCTTCGGACGCGCTCTACGAATTTCGCTTCGACGAGGGCGGAAGGATTTATCGTTTCCGCACCATGCCGAAGACGCTCACGCGCGAGGTGCGCATCGCCTCCGGCGGCGATGTCGGTTTCGGCACCTGGACCGAGCGCATGAACCGGATCGCGGTCTCCCGCGATCCCGACTTCGCGCTCTGGGGCGGCGATCTCGCCTATTGCGACGGCGCGCAGGCCCGGCTCGGGCGTTGGTACGATTTCTTCGACTCGGTGAAGAAATCCATGATCACGCCGGAGGGGCGGGTCATCCCGGTGCTCGCCGCCGTCGGCAACCACGAGGTGCAGGGCGGCTACTACCAGAAGAGCACCGATCCCCGGGAATCGGAGGATGCGCGCCGACTGCGGGTCTCGCCCTACTACATGACGTTCTTCGCCATGCCCGGCCAGCCCGGCTACAACGTCCTCGATTTCGGCGACTACCTCAGCGTGATCCTCCTCGACAGCGGCCATCTCAACCCCGTCGGCGGAGCGCAGGCCGCCTGGCTGAACGAGACGCTGGCCACCCGCACGCGCGTGCCCCACGTGTTTCCGTCCTATCACGTTCCCGGCTTCAGCACGTTCCGGCCGCTCACCGACCGCGGCGCCACCGCCATCCGGGGAGCCTGGGTGCCGCTCTTCGAGAAATATCGTCTGTCGGTTGTGTTCGAGAACCACGAGCACAACTACAAGCGCACGGTCCCGATCAGGAACATGCAGCGGGACGCGGCCGGCGTGACCTACCTGGGCGACGGCGCTTGGGGCGCGTTCAACATCGGCGTCAAGGACCGCGAGGAAAAATGGTACCTTGAGAAAGCCGACTCCCTCAACCACTTCATCCTCGTCACCCTCAAGGGAGCCGAGGAGGAATTCGAGGCCATCAATCTCCTCGGAGAAACCTTCGATCGCCACCACGCCCGCCGCCCATGATTGCCTTCGCCCCAACTCAAACCCGGCTCAGCTCGCCTTTTGGTCCCGACGCCGGGAGCCGAACCCTCGCCGCGGCGATCAATCGCCTGCTTTTGCTCGCGCTCGTCGCGCTGAGCCTGGGGTCCGCCGCCGCCGTCGAGTTCCCCAAACGCAGCAAATACGCCGGGGGCATGATCTCGCTCTACGCGTACATGTACAATTACTACCTGCCGCCGACCTCGAGCACGCCGTGGCGGCCGGCCTGGTCCCCCGACGGTCAGGAACTCGTGTTCTCCATGTCGGGTTCGCTGTGGAAAATTAAAATCGGCGAGACCACCGCGCACGAGCTGACGGCAAACCCGACCTACGATTCGGCGCCCGCCTGGTCGCCCGATGGCAAGTGGATCGTCTACACGACCGAGGGCGCCGAGGGCATCAACCTCATGCTGCTCAACGTCGCCACTGGTGAAAGCACCGCCATCACGCAGGGCGACCAGCTCAACGTCGACCCGGTCTGGTCGCGCGACGGCACCACGCTGGCCTACGTCAACAATTCTCCCGGCGGGCGTTTCAACGTCTACGTCCGCTCGTTCGAAAACGGCCGCTTTCAGGACGCGGTCCGGCTCACCGAGGCGAACAGCTTCGGGCGCTCGCGCCTGTACTTCAGCCCCTACGACGACCACATCCAGCCGACCTTTTCGCCCGACGGAAAGGAACTCATCCTCGTTTCCAATCGCGGCATTCCGATGGGTTCGGGCGCCATCTGGCGCGCGCCGATCCAGCCGAACATGATGGCGAAAGCCTCGCGCATCCTGCGCGAGGAAACGCTCTACCGCACCAAGCCCAACTGGTCGCCCGACGGCCACCGCATCCTCTACGCCTCGCACCGGGGCGGCCAGTTCACGCAGTTGTATGTTCATCCCGTCAAAGAGGGCGAACCGTTCCAGCTCACGCGCGAACCGTGGGACCACTTCGATCCCGCGTGGTCGCCGGACGGCGAGTGGATCGCCTATGTTTCCAACCAGCACGGCCTCTCCGAGCTGCGCCTGCTCCGGTCGTTCGGCGGCACCGACGAGAAAGTGGAGATCAAACAACGGATCTACCGCCGGCAGATGGGAAAACTCGAAGTTGTCCTGCAAGACGCCAAAACCGGCGAGCTCACGCCGGCCCGTTTCTACATGAAGGCGTCGGACGGAAAAACCTATGCGCCCGAGAACGCCTTTCACCGCATCGCGCCGCGCGCGGCCAAAGAGGATTTCTTCCACGCCGAGGGCCGTTTTGTCGTCGATGTGCCGGTGGGCGAACTGGTGGTGGAGGCGACCAAGGGCTCCGTCGAGTACTGGCCGGCCGTCGGCACCGTGCAGATCAAGCGGGGCGGCACGACCCGCGTGGAGCTGACGTTGAAACGCCTCGTCAACATGAATGCGCTCGGCTGGTGGAGCGGCAGCGACCACGTCCACATGAACTACGGCGGTAATCTCAACAACACGCCGGAGTACATGCTGCTCGAAGCGAAGGCCGAGGGTCTCGACCACGTGGGTTGGAAAATCGCCAACAAGGACAATCGCGTTTTCGACACCGGGTATTTCAAGGGCCAGCCGCTGCATCCGCTGAGCAATAGCCGGGTACTCCTTTCGATCGGGGAGGAATACCGCCCGGCTTGGTACGGACACGTGAGCTACATCAATCTCACCAAGCATCTGATCTCGCCGTTTACGATCGGCTACGAAGGCACCGGCGTGGCGAGTCTTTATCCGAGCAACACCGACATGTTCCGGCTGGCCCAAAAGCAGGGCGCGATCGGCGGCTACGTCCACCCTTGGTCGGAGGAACCCACGCGGGCCTCGGAATATCGCGGCGCGCAAACCTACCCGGTCGACGCCGCCCTCGGCGCCTTCGAATATCTCGAGGTCCTGACCAACGCCGACCGCCACCGCTTCACCTCGAAGGTCTGGTATCGTTCGTTGAATTGCGGCTTCAAGGTAACCGCCTCGGCGGGCGAGGACTCGATCCTGAATCTGCCGGCGACGCCCATCATCGGCTCCGCCCGGCTCTACGCCTACCTCGGCAAGAAACTGACCTGGGACGGCTGGGTTGAAGCCGTGCGAAAGGGCCGCACCTTCGTGACCAACGGCCCGCTGCTCCAGTTCACCGTCAACGACGAGATTCCCGGCGGCGAAGTCCGTCTGCCCGCCGAGGGCGGCCTCGTGACGCTGAAGGGCAAACTCGATTCCATCGTGCCGCTCCAAACCCTCGAGGTCGTTTTCAACGGCAAGGTCATCGAGACGATTCCCCTGGATGGCGACCGGCGTTCCGCCGTTTTCACCAAGCGCGTGGCCGTGGCCCAAAGCGGCTGGTTCACGCTCCGCACCGCGGGCAAAGGCGTCCAGCATCCGGTCGACGACGCCTACCCCGTGGCCGAGACCAGCCCCGTCTACGTGTATGCCGGCAACCGGCCGATCCGCTCCAAGGAGGACGCGCAATATTTCATCCAGTGGATCGACGACATCGCCCAGCTTTGGCGCGACAACAAGGACTGGCGCTCGGACGCCGAGAAGCAGCACGTGCTCGGTCAGTTCGCCGAGGCGCGGAAAGTCTACGAAAAGCAAATCGAGGAAACGCGCTGATCCGGGATTTCGCCCTCACCCCGGAGCAAGCTCCGGGGCATTTGACCAGACCACCTAAACCAGATGCGCCCGTTATCCCTGCCCCTTGTAGGAGCGGCTTTACACCGCGATCCAAAGGTGGCGCCGCCCACAAATCGCGGCATCAAGCCGCTCCTACAGCCAGCCAAGCCGGAGCGAACTCCGGTGATTTCATCCTCACCGCAAATGAAAGTCCGCGCCCTCGTTTTTGCCCTGGCCGCTTCCCTCGCCGCCGGCGCCACCGCCCTCGCGCAATTCCCCGCCCGGAGCCGCTACGCCGTCGGCTACATGTACAGTTACTACGTGCCACCCTCCGCGGGCACCCCGTGGCGCCCGGCGTGGTCGCCTGACGGCAAGGAGATCGCGTTTTCCCTGTCGGGTTCGCTGTGGAAAATTAAAGTCGGCGAAACAACCGCCCACGAGTTGACGGCGAATCGCACCTACGACTCCTCCCCCGCGTGGTCGCCCGATGGAAAATGGATCGTCTACACGGCAGAGGATGGCGCGGGCATCAACCTGATGCTGCTCAACGTGGCCACCGGCGAAAGTACGGCCGTGACCCAGGGTGATCAGCTCAATCTCGACCCGGCGTGGTCGCGCGATGGCAAGCGGCTCGCCTACGTCAACAATTCGCCGGGCGGGCGTTTTCATATTCACCTTCGTTCCTTCGCCCACGGACGCTTCGGCGAGCCGCAGCGTCTCACCGAACCCCACAATTTCGGGCGCTCGCGGCTCTATTTCAGCCCGCAGGACGATCACATCCAGCCGACCTTCTCGCCCGATGGGAAGGAACTCATCCTCGTTTCGAACCGCGATATTCCGATGGGCTCGGGCGCCATCTGGCGCGCGCCGGTCGAGCCGAATATGATGGCCGGGGCCACGCGCATCCTGCGCGAAGAGACCCTCTACCGCACCAAGCCCAACTGGTCGCCCGACGGCCACCGCATCCTCTACGCCTCGCACCGCGGCAGCGAATTCAACCAGCTCTATGTCCATCCCGTCACCGAGGGTGAACCGTTTCAACTGACGTGGAGCCCGTGGGATCATTTCGATCCAGCGTGGTCCCCCGACGGCGAGCGGATCGCCTACGTTTCAAACGAGCACGGTGGCTCCGAACTCCGCGTGCTCAGCTCCTTCGGCGGCAACGACGAGAAGGTGGAAATCAAGCGCCGGGTGTATCGCCGCCCGATGGCCCAGCTCGAAGTCACCATCACAGACACCGCGACGGGACAACCCACCGCCGCCCGCATTTATCTGAAAGCCTCCGATGGGAAGATTTACGCGCCCGCCGAGGCGTATCAACGGATCGCCGCGCGAGCCGCAAAGGAGGATTTTTTCCACACCGCCGGCCATTTCGTCGTCGACTTGCCGCCCGGTGAACTCGTGGTGGAAGCAGCCAAGGGGGTTGAATACCTGCCTTCCCTCCAAACCACCACGGTTCAGCCCAACGGCGTCACGCGCGTCACGCTGGAACTGAAACGCCTGACCAACATGAACGCGCTCGGCTGGTGGAGCGGCAGCGATCATGTCCACCTCAACTACGGCGGAAACCTGCGCAACACGCCCGAATACCTGCGGCTCGAGGCCCAAGCCGAGGACCTCGATCACGTCGGCTGGAAGATCGCCAACAAGGACAACCGCGTCTTCGACACCCAGTATTATCAGGGCCAGCCCCTTCACCCGCTCTCGGACGACCAGATGCTGATCTCGATGGGCGAGGAGTACCGTCCCGCCTGGTACGGCCACATCAATCTCATCAACCTGACGCGGCACCTGGTCTCGCCGTTTACCCTCGGCTATGAAGACACGGGCGTGGCGAGCCTCTATCCGAGCAATACCGATATCTTCCGGCTCGCGCGCAAAGAGGGTGCGATCGGTGGCTACGTGCATCCGTGGGGCGCCGGCGGCGCCCTGGCCCGGGGCGAGTATCGCGTCGCGCAAACCTATCCCGTGGACGCCGCGCTGGGCTCGTTCGAATACCTCGAGGTCATGACCAGCGCCGGCCACTACACCGGCACGTCGCAAGTCTGGCACCGGTCGCTGAACTGCGGCTTCAAGGTCACGGCCTCGGCGGGCGAAGATTCGATCCTGAATCTCCAGGCCACGCCAATTATCGGCTCCGCCCGGCTCTACGCCTATCTCGGGAAAAACCTGACGTGGGCCGGCTGGCTCGATGCGATTCGCAAGGGCCGCACCTTCGTCACGAACGGCCCGCTGCTTCAGTTCACCGTCAACGGCGAGATCCCCGGCGGCGAAATCCGCCTCCCGGCCGCGGGCGGCACCGTCGCCCTGAAGGCGAAACTCGAATCCATCGTGCCGCTCGAAACGCTCGAGGTGATCTTCAAGGGCAAGGTCATCGAATCGATCCCGCTGGGCGGCGACAAACGGACGGCGGACTTCGCCAAAGCCGTTCCCGTCACGGAAAGCGGCTGGCTCACGCTGCGAACCCGCGGCCGTGGCATCCAGCACCCGCTGGACGATTCGTATCCCGCCGCGGAAACCAGCCCGGTCTACGTCTACGTTGGCGACCGCCCCATCCGCTCCAAGGCCGACGCGCAGTACTTCGTGCAATGGATCGACGATATCACGAAAACGTGGAGCAGCTCGACGATGTGGCGCTCGGACCGGGAAAAACAGCACGTGCTCGCCCAGTTCGCCGAGGCGCGCAAGGTGTACGAGCGGCAAATCGCCGAGGCGCGTTGAATCGCCCGGAGGATCGACCTGACCGCCGCTTCCGCGTGCTACCGCGGTTGCCTCGCCCGGTAGTGTCGCGCCACCTCATCCGCCGAGAGGCCGCGATCGTACACACTCACTTCGTCCACGATTCCTACGAAGCCGTCCCCGATCACCAGCGGGAAGGGATTTCTCCCTGGGGGCGCGCGATAGGGGGTGCTCGCCTGCAGCGCGCCATTGACATACAGGTGAACCCGCTGCCGGTCGTAGACTTGGACGACGTGATACCAGCTGTTTTCCGCGATCGGCTGGGCGGCGTCCGCGGTGGCACCGGAAGCGCCGATCGCCGCTTCGCCGCGAAACAGATAGTCCTGGCCCGCATTGACGAAGCCGCGCAGCTTCCCCGCCTCGGTCACACCCAAGCCGTAAGCATCGCCCTTGTTCACCAGATTTGCGCCGGCAAATCCCAGCACGCCTTCGTAGCCTTTGCCGGGGCCGAAATAGCGTTTGGCGCCCACCGTGATCGGGCCGCGATAGCCCACCGCCAGCCCCCGCGCCGCACCCGACAACGGCTCGGCCGCCCAGTCCGACCCGTCGAGATTGCTTTCCGCGGTCCACAGGTGGAATTCGCCCGGCGGATTCGTCAGCGGCCGTTTCGCGAAAAGATAATACACGCGCTGGCCGACTACCTGCACACTGCCGTTGATCGCCAGTTTCGCATAGGCCTTTTCCGGAAACCGCGCCACTTTCGTAAAATTGCGGCCGTCCACATCCATCGCGCCGGTAAACAACTGCGTCTGGCCGTCGGGCTGGAATTCGGCCCACATCAGATAAATCCGGCCGTTGCTGACATGGAACGACCCCGAATCCCCCGAGGGACACGGGCCGCCCACGCGCTGCACCACCCGCCAGTCCTCCCCTGCCAGATCGGTTGAGCCGAAGTAAAAGCCCTCGACCGTCTTCGGTCCCTGCGCGGTCCCCTTGTTATTGCTGTGACTGTAGGTCTCGAAGCGGGCGTCACCCTTCGAATACAAATAATAGACGCGATCCCCCGCCGCCTGCACGCCGCTCGGAATCCATCCGCGGTCCGTCGTTCGCTGGAAAGACCGGTAACCACTGCCGTCGAGATTCGAGACACTGGTCCAGAGCTGCCACACGTTGTTCTTATCCTGCGCTGGATAGGCGATGAAGATCTTGCCCGCGGCCACCGCGATCGCGCCATGATCGTGCCGATAAAGCGCGCGGTCCTCGGTCAGCGAATAATCCCGTTTGCGTGCATCCCAGCCTGGCGGCAGCAGTTCGAAGCGCGCTTCGTCCGTCCGTTGCCAGGCCTTCCAGCCCGAACCGTTGCGCGCCTCCTCCGCCGTCCAGATCTGAACGGCGTGCCGCGGATCGTCACCGGAGTATTCATAGTAAACCTTGTCTTCGACCACCTGCAGCCGGGGCTCGAAGCCCGTGAACGGCTGCTGCGTGCGCCGGGTGTAAGTCCAATTGGCCAAGCTGATATCGGCGCTGCCGGTGTAGAGGTGGAAGATCTCCTTCCCCTGCAAATTCGGCCCGCGCGAACGGTCCACCGCGTTGTCGTACGGTTCGCTGCTGAACGAACCCAAATGAATCGTATCCCCGGTCACCTGAAAATACGGCGCCCAGATCCCGGTAAATCCATCTACGAAATGCAGCGGGCTCGGCCGCCCGCGCATCCACGCGGAAATTGAATGCGCTCCGCCGAGTTCGAGCTTCGGCGAGGACGGAATGCGCACACTGTTCCGGCCGTTGAACATCAAGGCGCCTCCGGCCACGCCTCGCGGCGCCCGCGTCACTCCCCCGACCACGCGTCCATCGTTCCGGTTGCCTGATGAATCGCGCACCACCTCGCCCTCCTGCTCGTCAAAACGGTAGATCGCGACCGCACCGGCATCCGCCTCCGAGGCGGGCGCAACCAAGGGCGCGGCGCAGCCCGCGAGGAGGCCGAGCACCGGCCAGCCCAAACGGGCGAAGGAAATCCGGCGGGCCCTCCGGGGAGGCACCGGCGCGGGCGAATACCGGGGAAACGTCATGGCCGTGATGGGGAGGCCGGCGGGGAAAACGCCAGCCCGGGCATTCAAGGCAAGTGCCGGGCGGGCGCGAGGCCGTTTCATCGGTGCGCTCGTTTCGCCCCGGCATAATTTCACTATCGCTTTGTCCTCCGCGTCACTTGCTCTTTCGTTGTTCTCACAAACCATCCGGCCATGTCGCGCCCTGCCTTCACGACCCGCCTGCGGAAGCTACGACTCAACCTCTGCCTTTGCCTAAGCGTCACGGCCGGCATCGCCCTGGGCCTGCCCGCCGCCCGCTCGGAAAATTCACCGGCGCCAAAGGCCGCCCCGACAAATCGTCCGTCCGATTGGAAGGATCTCTTCGACGGCAAGACGCTGGCGGGCTGGACGCCCTCGAAGTTCGCCACGCAGCGCGAGGTGTCCGTCGAGAAATCGTTTCAGGGCGGTGGCGGCGCGATCGTGATGGAACTCGGCGAGGAACTCTCGGGCATCACCTGGGCGAACGCCGCCGACCTGCCCGTCGTCAACTACGAGATCGCCCTCGAGGCGATGAAACTCGACGGCGACGATTTCTTCTGCGGCCTGACATTCCCGGTCGGAAAGTCGTCCTGCAGTTTCATCGCCGGCGGCTGGGGCGGCACGATCGTCGGCCTGTCGAGCGTCGACGGCATGGACGCCTCGGAGAATGAAACCAGCACCTCCCGCGCGTTCGACCGCAACCGCTGGTATCGCCTCCGCGTCCGCGTTACTCCCGAAAAAATCGAGGCCTGGATCGACGACGAGCAGGTCGTCGATCTGGCGACGAAGGATCGCAAAATCACCATCCGTTACGGCGCGATCGAAAATTCCCTGCCCCTCGGCATCGCCGCCTATCAAACCCGCACCGCCGTCCGCGGCATTCGGCTGCGCCGGCTCTGAATCGTAATCTTAGTCTGCAATCTTGGACTGCCCAAGAAGGAACCCGCGTGTTACTTCTTCGCCAGCGAGGCAAACTGCTCAACCGTCATGCCGCTGGCGCGAATCAGGCTACGCAACGTGCCGGGCGCAACTTCGCGATGATCCGGCACCGAGGGCGTCGCCCAGCTGCCATCTTTCGCTAAAATCATGTGGCTACCCTTCTGCCGGACCAACTCCCAACCGTCGCGAATGAAGGCTTTCGCAATCGCTCGTCCGCTCAATCTCGGAAGCCCAGGCATCAGACCGCGACTTCAACTTGCTTCGTTTCGATGGTCAGCGGCAAACCACGTTCGGCACGGACTTCCAGGCACAGTTCGATGGCTTCGCGAACATTCTTGAGCGCCTCGCGTTTCGTCCCTCCCTGACTGACACAGCCCGGGATCGCCGGACACTCGGCGACCCAAACGCCGGTTTCGTCGCGGTCGATGGTCACAGTAAATTTCATGGCCATAGGGTGGATTCCAATCCCCCAATCGGCAAGCTCAGCTTCCGCGCCGAGGCCCAGTCAACGACCCTTCGCCGTCTCGTTCCAGTAGATCACGACATTCTTCGTCGCCCGCCCCGCCGCGATGATGTCGGGGCGGCCGTCGCCGTTCAAATCGGCGGCCTTGAGGTCCTCGCACGCCATCGTGTTGTCGTCGATCAGCGCATGCAGCCGCCAGGTTTCCCCCATGGCGGTCGTCGGCGCGAACAACCGGATGCCCACCTTGGTGCCGGCGGGCGCCGGCGCTCCGGCGCGCCACCCCACCACCACCTGATCGTAACCGGTGCCGAGAAAATCGGCCGTCGCGAGCCCGTGCGCCTGCACCAGCGTGTCGTCGAGCAGCACGCGTTGCGCTGTCCAGTCCACCGCCTCCGGTCCCGCCGGCGGGGCGCGATACACTGCGAGCTGGTTGCCGTGCATCGGCTCGACCGCCGCAAAAAAATCCTTTCCGCCCGGCAGCCGCCCCGCGCGCACCTCGCCGGTCGCCACCCGGGTGAGCGGCGTGGCCGCCGGCGCGCCGCCGGATGTAAGCCGCAACCGCCGCACGCCTTCCTGCGACGCCAGCAAAATGCCCTCGGCCCCACCCGTCTCACCCCATCGGATCAGGTCGAAATTATGCGTGGCGTGCAGCTTCGCGTTGAGCACTGAAGTCGGCCACGGGTCGTCGACGTTGGCCGGGCGGCGATAGGCGAGAAATTGCACGCCAGCGCCGGCGTTGTTCCGGTTGCCGCGGCCGTGCAGCGGCAGCACCGCGAGGGTGAACGTGCCGTCGCGCCCGCGCACCCAGTGCATGCGATGCGTCGTCGGCTCGTGCGTCAGCTTCACCGGCCGCCATTTCGCGGTCCGGTCCGAAGGCGGCACCAGATAATAAACCGCCCCGCTGCCCACCGTGTCGCCCGGGTTCCACTCGGCGCCCACCGCGACCTCCGCCTTGCCGTCACCGTCGATGTCGCGCGCGGCGATGCACACGTGGTCGCGCGCCGTGAGCTGGTCGGTCATCACGAACTTTTCCCACGAGGGATTCCGATACCACACGATCTGCTTCGCGTCGGCGAGCAGCACGTCGTCGCGGCCATCGCCGTCGACATCCGCGATCGCGAGGCCGTAACCGATCTGGATTTTCGCATCGATGGTCTGCGCGCGAAACTTCGCCGCCGGCAGCTCCGCGGCGCGGACCTCCAACAGGGCGAGGACGAAACCAAGCAAAAGTGTGGGACGTTTCATGGGGTTTCCCAATGCAGCAGCCCGCCGCCTGCGCCTCCAGCTCTGTTTTCGTCCGCCCCGATCCCGGCGGAGGAACACGGTCAGGTCAGGATCGCCTTCACCACGTCGCCATGGACGTCAGTCAGCCGGTACTGCCGGCCCTGGAAACGATAGGTCAGCCGCGTGTGGTCGATCCCGAGGCAGTGCAAAATCGTGGCCTGCAGGTCGTGGATGTGCACCGGGTTCTCCGCGACGTTGAAACCGAAGTCGTCGGTCGAACCGTGGACGATACCGCCCTTTACGCCGCCCCCGGCCATCCACAGCGAGAACGCCTTGCCGTGGTGGTCGCGGCCGTATTTGTCGCGGTTCGCCTCGCCTTGCGCGTACGGCGTGCGGCCGAATTCTCCGCCCCAGATCACGAGTGTGTCGTCGAGCAGCCCGCGCTGCTTGAGGTCGCTCACGAGCGCGGCGCTGGCCTGGTCCACGTCGCGCGCCAGCACCGGCAGCCGGTCGTGCAGCCCGCCGTGGTGATCCCAGTCGCGGTGATAAAGCTGGATAAAACGCACCCCGCGCTCCGCCAGCCGGCGCGCGAGGAGGCAGTTCCGCGCAAAGGAGCCGGGCTCCTGCACGTCGGGGCCGTAGCTTTCGAGAATGTGCGCCGGTTCGCCGGCGAGATCCATGAGTTCGGGCACGCTGCGCTGCATGCGATACGCGAGTTCGAACTGGCTGATGCGCGTCTCGATCTCCGGGTCGCCGCTCTGCGTCAGTTGCTGCCGGTTGAGTTCGGCGATGCCGTCGAGCATGAGCCGCCGGCGCTCGCGCGTGAGGCCGGGCGGATCGTTCAAATAAAGCACCGGCTCGCCCGCGCCGCGAAACTGCACGCCCTGATGTTCGCTCGGCAGAAAGCCGCTGCCCCACAGCCGCGCCAGCAGCCCCTGCCCGGGAGCGCCCTTGGTCACCGAAATCAGCACGACGAAGGCCGGCAGGTTTTCGTTGAGCCGGCCGAGGCCATAATCCGTCCACGCGCCCATGCTGGGCCGGCCGGGAAGCTGGCTCCCACTCTGGAAAAACGTGATCGCCGGGTCGTGATTGATCGCCTCGGTGTGCATCGACCGGATCACGCAAATGTCGTCCGCGATGGCGCGCGTCCGCGGCAGCAGGTCGCTGATGACCGTGCCGCTCCGCCCGCCCGCTTGAAACGCAAACTTGCTCGGCTGCACCGCCAGTCGCGCCTGCGAGGCGACCATGCCGGTGATGCGCTGGCCGCGCCGGATCGAGTCGGGCAGGTCTTCGTTGAAGCGCTCGCGCAACACCGGCTTGTCATCAAGGAGGTCGAGGTGCGACGGACCGCCCGACTGAAAAAGACAGATGACGCGTTTCGCCTTCGGCGCGAAATGCGGGAGACCGGGCAACCCACCGAAACCCGCCGCCGTCGGCAACGCCACGGGACCGGGGGCCGCGGCGGCAAACGCCTCGCGTCCGAACATCTGCGCCAGCGCCGCGGTGCCGAGCCCCAGGCCGGTCTTGAGCAGGAAATCGCGCCGGGTGTGGGCGGATTCGTAACGATGGCAGGACATGGCGGGTCAGTTCTTCGTGATGGTTTCGTCGAGGCTCAGGATCATGTTCGCCACGGCGGTGGCGGCGGCGAGTTCCGCGGGTGGCAGCGTGGCGTCCAGCGCCGACTCGCCGACTTTGACGAACGCGTAGGCGTCGTTGCCATGCGCCAAAAAGTCCGCGCGCAGCCGCCCGAGCGCCCGGGCCAGCACGCGCGTTTCCGCGGCGACCGGACGGCGGCCCGTGGCCAGCCGGAACGCGAAGGCAACCCGCGCGTCGTCCTCCGCCCCGCCTTCGCGCAGCATGCGCGTGCCAAGCTGCCGCGCGGCCTCGAGGTAGCCCGGTTCGTTCCAGAGCGTGAGCGCCTGCAGCGGCGTGTTCGTCCTCGAACGGCGCACCGTGCAGAATTCGCGGTCGGGCGCGTCGAAGCCCGTCATCGCCGGATGCGGGATCGTGCGTTTCCAAAATGTGTAGAGGCTGCGCCGGTGCAGATCCTCACCCGTGCTCTTGCCCCAGCGGGTGCCGGGGTAATCGGCGCCGACAACGATACCTTCGTAGAGTTTTTCCGGCTGATACGGATAGACGCTCGGTCCCCCCAGCCGCGGCGCGAGCAGGCCGGACACGGCCAGCGCCTGGTCGCGGATCAGCTCCGCCGGTAGCCGCACGCGCGGCCCGCGGGCCAGCAGGCGATTCTCGGGGTCGCGCGCCTGCCACTCCGGTGTGACGGCGCTACTCTGGCGATACGTTGCGGATAGCACCAGGGTCTTGAGCAAACGCTTCACGTCCCAACCACCGTCCACAAAATCGCGTGCGAGCCAGTCGAGCAGTTCGGGATGACTCGGCCATTCCCCCTGCGAGCCGAAATCCTCCAGGGTCTTCACGAGACCGGTGCCGAAGAGCTGAGCCCAAAACCGATTCACCACCACGCGGGCCACGAGCGGGTGATTGGGCTGAGTGAGCCAACGCGCGAGGCCGAGACGGTTGCGCGGCGCGCCCGCCGGCCAGGGCGCCAGCAAGGCCTCGGGCACGCCCGCCTCGACGGGCTCGCCGGGCGCGTCGTAGCGACCGCGGTTCAGCACAAACGCGGGGCGTGGCTGCGAAAGTTCTTCCATGACCATTGCACTGGGCAGGCTGCGCCGGAGCGCCAGATGCTCCTGCCAGAGCTCGGCCCGTTGCGCCGCCATCTCGGCCGTCGCGGGATCGTCCGCCAGCACGGCGTCGCGCAACCAGGCGCGTTCACGCGCGGTCAGCTCCTCACCCGTCACATGATCGAGCGCCTGGGAAAGCGCGCGAAGGGAAAAGCGCGCGTGGATCGCCGCACGGTCCAGCGCCCGCGGATAACTGATCATCTCGGCCAAAGTGCCGCGCCACCGCGCCCCGTCCTTCGCGTTGTCAGCACCGACCAGCAAGTCGCGCTTCGACGACGGCTCCTTGGAGACGCCTTCGTGATAAACCCGCACGAGCGATTCCACGCCATCGGCAAATAGCTGGACCGACCCCGCTCTTTTCCCGCCGGCGTAAGTCGCCGCGACGTGACGCCATTCGCCGGCGCGGATGCCCGCCCCCACGGTGCGCACCGTGATGGAATACGCTGGAAACCGGTCGGTCAGGCGCAGCTCGATCTCCCCGTCGATCAGACGCAATTCGCGGCCGTTGCCGTAAAGCGCATCCGCCGGCGAACCGAGATGGTCGACCGAGGAGAGGAGCGCGACATCGCGCGGGTTGTCCGCATCCGGCTTCAACCAGAGCGCGAGCGTGATCCCATCCTTGCCCGCGAAATCGAGTTTGGCCGTGGCGATCTTGGGCGCCGGTTTTTCAGGATCGATCCGCCATTCGGCTTTCGGCGGACCCTCCGGAGATGTCTCCGGCTCCAGCAGGGGCACGCTCGGAACCACCTCGGCGCGCGGGGCGGCGCGGGCGATCAACGCCGCGACGCGCGCCCGGTCCTCGGGCTGCCAGAGCCAGCTCTCCCCGGCCCGGCGCAGCCGCGCATCGAGCGCGGCGAGCTGGCGCTCCTGCCCGGCCAGCACCGCCGCCTGGTCCGGCGTTGGGGCGGGAATCATCGGCACGGCGTTGGCCACGCGGCCGTCCTCCCCCTGCTCGGGCACGTTGTTGAAAAAGGCGAACAGCCGGTAGTAGTCGCGCTGGGTGACGGGGTCGAACTTGTGGTCGTGACACCGGGAGCACTCCATCGTGAGCCCGAGCCAGGCCGTGCTCATCGTTCGCACGCGATCGGCCACGTATTCGACGCGGTATTCCTCCTCGATGATGCCGCCCTCGCTGTTGATGACGTGATTGCGGCCGAAACCGGTGGCGATGCGCTGCTCGAGCGTCGGCCGCGGCAACAGGTCGCCCGCGAGCTGCTCGGTGATGAAGCGGTCGTAAGGCAGGTTGGCGTTGAAGGCGCCGATCACCCAGTCGCGCCAGCGCCACATCGTGCGCGCCGAGTCGTTGTTAAACCCGTGCGTGTCAGCGTAACGGGCCGCATCGAGCCAGTCGATCGCCTGCCGCTCGCCGAAATGCGGCGAGGCGAGCAGCCGCTCGACCGCCGCGTCGCAGGCGGGTTCGCCCCGCGCCGCCACGTCAGCGGTGAAGGCGTCAAGTTCGGCCGGCGTGGGCGGCAATCCGGTGAGATCGAAACTCGCGCGACGCAGCCACGTTTCCGGCGCGGCCACGGCGGAGGGCGCCAGCCCTTCGCGTTCCAGTCGCGCGAGCACAAACCGGTCGAGCGCATGGCGCGGCCAGGTGGCGCCGCGCACGGCGGGAGGTGGTGCCTGCCGCGGCGGCTCGAAGGCCCAGTGCTTTTGATACGCCGCGCCTTCGGCCACCCAGCGGCGGATGAGCGCGATCTGTTCCGGAGTAACGTGCTTGTTGCTGTCCTGCGGCGGCATCTTCTCGTCGGGATCCTCGGACGCGAGGCGGAGGAGGAGTTCACTGTCGGCGGGCTTTCCCGGCACGATCACCGCATAGCCGTCGCGATCGCGGGTGACGCTCTCCCGGTCGTCGAGCCGCAGTTTGGCTTCGCGGCGATGGGCATCCTGCCCGTGGCAACTCAGGCAGTTCTCCGAGAGGATCGGCCGGATATCGCGGTTGAATTCGAGCTTCTCCGCGGACGCTCCGAAACCCGCATGCGCAAGCAACAGCGTGGAAAGGACACAGGCGGGGAATCGGCGGGGCATCGGGGGGGAAAGTCCGGACCCGCGTGGGACGGGCACCGAACCGGGACACTATTTGCAAGAAATCTCCCGGAGCAAGACCCGCTCCACGCACATCCCTTTCGGGAGCGACCGCCGATCAATGCGTTGATGTCAGCTGTTGTTGACAACTGGCACCTGCTCCGAAGCCCTCCGCAATTCAAGTTAAGGCGCGATTCCGAGATCTTGCGCAGGGCTGAGGCAACAGAGCAAAAGCAGAGAGCGACGCCTGTCCGCCGATTCGCCATAATCCGTCGTTGCGGCGCCGGCACACCCGAACCGACAGCTTCAGAACAAGCTCATTGGTCAACCCCGTGATTCCATCGATACATTGCATGATCGTTTCGCATCGCGCGCGCAGTCGGGATCGCCAAGCAAGCGCGCGGCGTAACGGGTGAGCGGAGCCTGCTGCTCCGCAAAAATGCATTCGAGAAAACCGGAGTCTTCATGTGTCAGAGCCCGAATGTTCGGGGGTTCGGTGGACATGGGTTCTGAAGATAAAACGGGCGGCCACCGGGTTTCTTAGGGAAAATTCTAAATTTCGCGTTCCCTGCCCCCGATTTCACCGAAAGCGTCCGGGAGGCAACCGCCGTTCGCCTCACCCCAGCCCGTGCGCACAAGTCCCCGCTTGCCAGCCCGGCACCCCCTCCGCTCCCTCGGAGCGGGCGTGGTATTTCGTACTTTGCGCCCGTCCCTCGCCCGATGCGCTCCCCCCTTCACGTTATCTGGTCCCTGATGCGCGGCCACCGCCTGCGCTACGGGCTGGCACTGGCGTGTCTGACGCTGGCCACGGTGATCAATTTCGGTATTCCGCTGATCGGCAGCGCGACGATCGACTACGCCGTCGCCCACCGCACCGTCGATGCCGGCACTCCCGCGCTCATCGCCTGGAGCCTGCAGGCGCTGGGCGGCGCGGATCATCTGCGGGCGCATCTCTGGCTCGCCCCGGTCGCGATGGTCGTGCTCAGCCTGATCGCCGGGCTCTTCAGCTATCTGAAGGGCTGGCAGGCGTCGCTCGCCAGCGACGGGATCGCGCGCCGCCTCAAGGACGACCTCTACGACCACCTCAACCACCTGCCGGCGTCCTATCACGATCGCACCGACACGGGTGACCTGGTCCAGCGCTGCACCAGCGATGTCGAGACGACGCGACAGTTTCTCGCAACCCAGGTGATGGAAATTGGCAACGCCGCGCTGCTCGCCGCCACCGCGCTCCCGCTGCTGCTCTCGCTCAACGTGCCCATGACGCTCGTGTCGTTTGCGCTCGTGGGGCCGTTGGTGGCCTACGGCTACATCTATTTCCGCCAGGTGAAGCATGTCTTCAAAAAGGTCGACGAGGCCGAGGGCGCGCTGACCGCGGTCATCCAGGAAAACCTCACCGGCATCCGCGTGGTGCGGGCGTTTGCCCGCCAGGAATTCGAGCGCGCCAAGTTCGCCACCCCCAACGCCGATTATCGCGACCGCAGCCTCCGGATGCTGCGCCTCATGTCGTGGTATTGGTCGATCAGCGACCTCGTGGCGCTTTGCCAGCTGGGCCTGACGCTCCTGGTGGGCGCGCACTGGATCACGACGGGCACGCTCACCGTTGGCATGCTGTTCGCCTTTCTTTCCTACCTCGGGATCATGCTCTGGCCCGTGCGCCAGATGGGGCGGATCCTGACCGATCTCGGCAAGACCTCGGTCGCCCTCGGCCGCATCCGGGAAATCCTCGCCGTGGCCCGGGAGTCGGAACCGCCGGCGGCGGCGCTCCCGGCGCAGATCACGGGCGCCCTCGCGGTGCGCGCCCTGCACTTCGCGCATGCCAGCCAGCCGGCCACCGCCGCCGGCGCGCTCAACGGCATTTCGTTCGACGTACGGCCGGGCGAGACGCTGGCCATCCTCGGCCCGTCCGGCGCCGGCAAGAGCACGCTGATGCACCTGCTGCTCCGTCTCTACGACTATACCTCCGGCTCGATCCAGCTCGACGGCCGAGAACTCGCCTCGCTCCCGCGCGCCTGGGTGCGCGCCCAAATCGGCGTGGTTATGCAGGAGCCGTTTCTTTTCTCGAAGACGCTCCGCGACAATCTCCGCCTCGGCCGCGGCGATGCGCCCGACCTCGAGATCGAGGCCGCCGCGCGCGCCGCGTGCATCCACGACACGATCCTGACCTTCGAGCAGGGCTACAACACCCTCATCGGCGAACGCGGCATCACGCTCTCCGGCGGGCAGCGCCAGCGCATGGCCATCGCGCGCGCCGTGCTGCGGCGCCCGCCGCTGCTCATTCTCGACGACGCCCTGAGCGCGGTCGACGGCGAGACCGAGGCCGTCATCCTCAACGCCCTCAAGGAACGTCACGGGCGCGCCACCACCCTCGTGATCGCGCACCGGCTTTCGACGCTCGCGCAGGCCGACCGGGTGATCGTTCTCCACCACGGCCGCATCATCCAGACCGGCACCCACGCCGAACTCGCCGTGCAGGTGGGCCTCTACCGCCGGCTCTGGCAGATCCAGACCAGCTTGGAATCCGATTTCCAAAGGGAGCTGAAACCGGCCTGACGGCCTCCGACCCATGGCTGCGCCCCTCCTCCAGGACGATGATTTCAAAGCCCGGCTCGACACCGGACTGTGGTGTAATATATTTCGCCGGGCCCTGCACCTGAAACGCTATCTGGTGCCATTGTTCGTCACGGCCATCGTCATCGCCGCGTGCGACGCCGCCTTCGCCCACGTCACGCGCTGGGTGATCGACGGGGTGGTGCGCGACGGCGCCCAGGCCGCCTTCGGACGCTACATCGTGGCCTACCTCGCGGTCACGCTGGCGCTCTGCATCGGCGTTTGGATTTTCATCGACCTCGCCGGCAACATTTCGAACCGCCTCGCGCACGACATCCGGCGCGACTGCTTCGACCGGTTGCAGGAACTGGAGTTCGCCTACTTCGACCAGCGGCCCGTCGGCTGGCTGATCAGCCGGCTGACCGGCGATTGCGATCGCCTGGGCCGCATCATCGCCTGGGGCTTCCTCGATATCGTCTGGGGTTTGAGCTACGTGCTGATGATCGCCGTGAGCCTGCTCCTGATGAATTGGAAACTCGGCCTCATCGTGATCGCCATTGTGCCGCCGCTCGCGGTCGTCTCGAAATATTTTCAGGGGAAAATGCTCCGCAGCGCGCGCGAGATTCGAAAATTCAATTCGCAGATCACTGCGGGTTACAACGAATCGATCCAGGGCGTGCGCACGACCAAGACCCTCGGACGCGAGGCGGAGAACCTCGGGGAATTCAAACAATTGTCCGGGCGGATGTTCGCGGCCTCCGTGCTCAACGCGCGGCAGAACGCGCTCTACCATCCGATCGTCATGACCCTCGGCAGCCTCGGCGCCGGCCTCGCCCTGTGGCGCGGCGGCTACCTCACCGTCGACGGGGCGATGACACTGGGCACCCTGGTCGCATTCATCAATTTCGCGGGCCAATTTTTCCAACCCATCAACCAGCTCGCCCAGAAGCTCACCGAAATGCAGGGCGCCCAGGCCGCGGGCGAACGCGTCATGGGCCTGCTCGCGACGGAGCCCGCGATCCGAGACAGCGACGCCGTCCGGACCCGGGTGCGCGAAGCGATGACCGGGGATGGCCCGAGGCCGGGCGGCGCCGCCGACGGCGGACCGCCGCGCATCGACACCATCGAATTTCGCCACGTGATGTTCCGTTACGCGAACGGCCCGGAAGTGCTGCGCGACTTCAACCTCACCGTGCGGGCCGGGGAGACGATCGCGCTCGTCGGCACCTCCGGCGGGGGCAAGAGCACGATCGTGTCGCTGATGTGCCGCTTCTACGAGCCGACCGCCGGGCAGATTCTGCTCAACGGCACCGACTATCGCGAGCGATCGCTCGCGTGGCTGCAGTCGCAGTTGGGCAGCGTCCTGCAGACCCCGCATTTGTTCAAGGGGACCGTGCGCGAGAACATCCGCTACGGCCGGCTCGACGCCACCGACGCCGAGATCGAGGCCGCCGCCCGGCTCGTCAACGCCCACGAGTTCATCGCCCGGTTGGAGCACGGCTACGATTCACCGGTGGGCGAAGGCGGCAACCGGCTCTCGACCGGCCAGCGGCAGCTCCTGTCCTTCGCCCGGGCGTTGCTGGCCAATCCGCAGATCCTCGTGATGGACGAGGCGACGTCCTCGATCGACACCGAGACTGAGCAACTCATCCAGCGCGGGCTGGACACGGTGCTTTCCGGCCGGATCAGTTTCGTCATTGCCCACCGGTTGAGCACCATCCGGCGCGCGGATCGCATCCTCGTGATTACGCAGGGTCGCATCGAGGAATCCGGCACGCACGCGGAGCTGCTCCGGCAGCGCGGGCACTACTACGATCTTTATACCAACCAGTTTTTCCGGGAACAGGAGGAAGCGGTGCTCGAGGGCACGGCTGAATAGGGAAATCCCGCGGTCGCGGTGACCGGCAGGTATTCCTGCCGTCGCCCATCCCCATGACTGCGGTACGGCGAATCCGGCACCCCCGCCTTGCGCCGGATCGCCACCGTGTTCTCTTGGGGCATGCGCCGCCGGGCCTTTTTCGCCACCACTCTCCTCGCCAGCGTCTTCCTCACTGCCTGCGCGCGCCGCGAAACACCCGCCGCCGAGGGCCTTCGCACCCAGACCCTCCTCGTCGGCAACCTCGCCGAACCACAGGACCTCGATCCGCACACCGCGACCATCTACACCGACCAGAACATCATCACGGCCCTGTTCGAGGGCCTGACCGCGATCGACGAAAAGACGTCGCAACCCGTGCCGGCGACCGCCGCGCGCTGGGAAACATCCCGCGACGGGCTCACGTGGACGTTTCATCTCCGTGCCGGGGCGCGCTGGTCCAACGGCGAACCCGTCACCGCCGACGACTTCGTCCAATCATGGCGGCGCGAACTCTCGCCCGCGCTCGCCGCCGAGACCGCCTACCTGCTCCACGCGGTGAAAAACGCCGAGGCCTTCAACGCCGGCAAGATCACCGATCCCGCCGCGCTCGGCTTCGCGGCGCCCGATCCGCGGACCGTCGTCATCACGCTCGCCCGGCCGATCCCCTATCTGCCCGCCCTCGTCGCGCTGCCCGCGTGGTTCCCCGTCAATCCCCGCGCACTTGCCCGCTTCGGCGCCCTCACCCAACGCGGCACCGCCTGGACGCGCCCCGGCAATCTCATCGGCAACGGACCGTTCATGCTCGAACAGTGGACGCCCAACGCGCGGCTCACCGTCGTGAAAAACCCGGGCTACTGGGATGCCGCGACCACTCATCTCAACCGCATCGCGTTTCTGCCGATCGAGAGCGCCGACGTGGAGGAGCGCAATTTTCGCGCCGGTCAGCTCCACCTCACCAATGGCCTGCCGACGACGAAGATTCCCGGCTATCGCGAACGTGAGCCAGCAAAGCTCCGGCTCGACCCGCTCCTCAGCACGGTCTTCCTCCGCTTCAACGTCACGAAGCCGCCACTCGATCAGCCCAAGGTGCGCCGCGCGCTCTCGCTCGCGATCGACCGCGAGCCGATTTCCCGGCGCGTGCTGAACGGCGCACGGTTGCCGGCGGAGCATTTCGTGCCGCCTGGCACCGGCGGCTACACCGCCCGGGCCCGCGTGCCCGTGGATTTCGCGGCGGCCCGGCGCTTGCTGGCCGAGGCCGGTTTTCCCGGGGGCAAGGGCCTGCCCGTCTTTGAGGTCCAGGTGCGCAACGACGAGTTTCAACCCAGGGTGCTGGAGGTGATCCAGGAGCAATGGCAGCGCGAGCTGGGCGTGCGCATCACGATCGCACCGCTTGAACAAAAGACGTGGATTCAAAACCAGCAGTCGCTCGCGTATACGATTGCGGGCGCGAGTTGGGTCGGCGACTTCGTCGATCCCATCACGTTCCTCGACCTGTTCACGGGTAACTCGGGCAACAACTGGACCGGCTGGGCGCACCCCGACTACGATCGCCTCCTCGCGGCCGCCGGCGGCGAAAACGAACCGGCGAAGCGCTTCGGATTACTGCAGCAGGCCGAGGCGCAGCTGCTTGAGCAGGCGCCGATCGCGCCGATTTTCTTCGGTGCCCAGACCTACCTGATCGATCCTGCCGTCCGGAACTGGGAACCCTCCCTGCTCGGCCTGCACCGGTTCCAATTCGTGCGCCTCGGCAACTAGGAAGGCGCGCTTCCCCGCGACCACACGCTCCCTTGCGCCCGCGGCCGGGAGCGCGCAACGTGGCCGCGATGCGCCGTTTGTTATCCTTTCTCGCCTGCCTCGTTGTTTTCGCGGGTCCCGCCGCGGTCGCCGCGGAAACCGTCTTCGTCCGCATCTGGCCGGAGTGGCGCAACGCGGAATCGTTCGAACGGATCGGCGAGTATTTTGGCGCGCCCGAGCACCGTGGCCGGGAAATCGTGATTCGCACGCGCGCCGACCAGCGGGCGGGTTTCTATTTTCTCGTGCGCGTCAAACAGGCCACCCCGCTCGCCGGCGCCCGCTTCGCGCTTCACGTGATCCGACCCGACGCACCGGATGTCGTCGCCTTCACGTTCCCCGTCGTATCCGTGCCAGCGGGCGAAACCGTCTATCTGCTCGGGCTCACCGGAGCCGACTGGCCGGGCGGAAAAAGCGCGCAACCCGTGGCGTGGAAACTGGAGTTGATCGGTGCCGACGGCCGGGCGCTAACGAACCAGAAAAGTTTCCTATGGGAGAAGCCGGCGAAGTGAGCCCGGCGTCCGTTGACATTCCTCCATCGCCGGTTTGATTCGCGCCATGCCGACTGTTGCCGAAGTCGAAACCGCCATCGACGCGCTCACGCCGCGCCAATTGCTGGCATTGCAGCGGCGCATGGCGGCCCGCAGCGAAGATCTCGCCGATCTCGTCGCCCACTGCGCCGCCCTGAAGGCCGGCGACTTCAAACCGTGGGTCGAGGTCAAACGGGAGTTGCATGCGCTACACGGTCTTTCTCGCCCAGCCCGCCCAAAAGTTTCTTAGCCGGCTGACGGACAGGACCCAGCGAGCCCGCTTCGAGCGCGTAATCGACTCGCTGGCAGAAAACCCGCGACCGCACGGCTGCCAGCCGTTGCACGGAATGCGTGGTGCCTATCGCGTGCGAATCGGCGGCTTTCGCATTCTCTATCAGATCGAGGACGACCGGCTGATCATACTGGTCACCGACATCGGCACCCGTGGCCAAATCTACCGCTGAAGCACCCATGACCGAACCCGACTGGTCCGAATGGCAACCCCTCGCCGGTGCGCCCACCCTCACTACCGACGTGCTCGCCGAGACGCTCGACGGCGGGCAGGCCTTCCGCTGGAACCGCGTTGCCGACCGGATCTGGCTCGGCCAGTGGGCGGACCACGTCGTCCGCCTGCGCCTCGCCGGGGACGGGCACGTGCAATGGGGCGCGCCCCGTCCCCTCGCGTCCGCGGTGGCCCGCGCGTTGCCCGCGTATCTCGGCCTCGACCGCGATTTCGATGCGTTGGTCGACACGCTGCCGTGGCGCAGCGATCCGCATCTCGCCTGCTGTCTCGCGGCGTTTCCCGGCCTCCGCATCCTGCGCCAGCCGTTCGGCGAAACCCTGCTCGGCTTTCTTTGCAGCGCGACAAAGCAGATCGTGCAGATCAAGCAGATGCTCGCGCTGCTCGCCGAACGGCACGGCGCGGAAATCGCCCCCGGCTTTCATCGTCTCCCCACCTGGCCTGAACTCGCCGCCCTGCCCGAGACGGAGTTGCGCGCCTGTCAGTTGGGCTTTCGCGCGCGCTACATCTCGGAAACGGCGCGCATCGCCGCCGCGCAACCCGGCTGGCTCGCCGAAACGGAAGCGCTGCCATATCCGGCGGCGAAGGCTCGGCTGTGCGCGCTGCCAGGTGTCGGCGAAAAGGTGGCCGACTGTGTCCTCCTTTTCGGCGCCGGCCGGCTCGAGGCATTTCCCGTCGATACGTGGATTCTGAAAACCATGGCACGCCGCTACGGCCTCAACGGCTGGAAGCCGGCGCACGTCGCCCAGTTCGGCCGCGCCCACTTCGGCCCGCTGGCGGGACTCGCCCAGCAATACCTGTTCGGCTGGGAACGGCAGCAGGGAAGATAGCAGCGGGAGGCCCGGGCGGCCGCCGATTCAAGCGCTTCAACGCGGAGCGGAGACGCCAGCACCCCTCAGGGCTGGGCCGCTCCGGTCTCCGCCCGCTTTTCCCCGCGGAGCAGCCGCCACGGAAAAAAATAAACCGCGTAGACCACGGCATAGACGAAAAAGTTTTCCAGCCGGGCGAAATGCGCGAAGGCAAAAAAGAAGATCAGCAGGTGCAGCCGCACGACGTTGCGGTACGGCGCCATCATGCCCTGGAAGCCAGCACCAGCCCGGGCATTCCGCGCCTTGCGGGCCGCGATGTCGGCGGCCTTCACCGACACGTCCGGCGCTTTCGGCTCCACCGGCGCCAGCCGAAACGCCGCCCGTTCCGCGATCACCGCGACCGGCAGGAACCAGCCATAACGCTGCAGCACCAGCCAGTAGAGCGCCGGACCGGGCGATGATTTCGCCGCGCTCGAGGGGTCGACGGGAAAGAAGCTGTTCAGGAAGACCGAGTGGACGTAGTGGAACATTCCGAAATGCACCGTGAAGAATGCCAGCATGAACAATCCCCCCACCAGGAAGATCGTTCCGCCGATCGCGGCGGGCGCCACCGCGTCAGCCGGCAGGTCCGCTCGTCCCTGCCAGACCTTGCCGCCGATGAAGACCATCGGGCCGAAGATGGACCAGACGATCACGGCATAACCCACGACGAGGCTCGACAGCCACAGGCTCCAGACCAGATCCGTCGTCTGCCAGCCGGCAAACCACACCACCGCCAGACCGCCGGCAAACGCCACCGCATCGGGCCAGGCTTTCGCCCAGCGCCGATCCGCCACTGCAGCCGGGGCCTCCGCGTTCACTTGGGACGTTGAATCAGTTCCACTTCGTAGCCCTCGGGCGCGTCGATGAACGCAATCACCGACCCGCTGCTGGTCGGCGTCGGGCCGTCGCTCAACTTGAAGCCCTTCCGCTCCAACTCCGCCGTAAAAGCCGCGAGGTCGTCGACCTCGAACGCGAGGTGCATCAGATCGGGCTGCACCTGCACGGACGGGCTGTTGGGCAGCTGGCAGATTTCGATCTCCTCTTCGCTGTTCGGCGTGGCGAGGAACACAATCTGGGCGCCCCGCGGCGAGACGCTGCGCCGCGCCACCTTGAGCTCGAGCGCCTGCTCGTAGAATTTCACGGTGCGTTCGATATCGTTCACCCGCATCCGGGTGTGGAGGAGTTTCTTGACCATGCGGCCGAGTGTGCGGATTTCCCGCCGTTTGCGCAAGCCGACGGCACAGCCCGCCTCGTGCGACCTTCGCTCGTGACCGCGGGCCACGGAGTCCTCGCAATTCCCGCAAATGCATCGTGCCATCGGATCCGGATGGACTGCCGCGATCACGCCTGCTCCGAATAACCGCCCTCCCCCCTTCACACCATGCCGCTCGACCTCGCCGCCATCCGCACCGCTCACGATCGCATCCGCCCCTACATCCACCGTACCCCCGTGCTCACCAGCGCGTGCCTGGATGCGGCGAGCGGCGGATCGCTCTTTTTCAAATGCGAGAATTTCCAGAAGGTCGGCGCGTTCAAGGCCCGCGGCGCGATGAATGCCGTGCTCGCCCTCGACGATGCGACGGCCCGACGTGGCGTGGTCGCCCATTCCTCGGGCAACCATGGCGCCGCGCTCGCGCGCGCAGCCCGGCTGCGCGGCATCACCGCGCAGATCGTAATGCCGTCGAACTCCTCCAAGGTGAAGGTGCGCGCGGTGGAGGGTTACGGCGCCAAGGTCATTTTTTGTGAACCCACGGCCGCCGCCCGCGTGGCCACCTGCGCCCGCGTCATCGCCGAGACGGGCGCCACGCTGATTCACCCCTTCGAAAACGAACACGTGATGGCGGGCCAGGGCACCGCGATGATCGAGTTGCTGGAGGATATCGCCGACCTCGATGTCATGCTGTGCTCCGTCGGCGGCGGGGGACTGCTGAGCGGCACCGCGGTCGCGGCCAAGAGCCTCCGGCCCTCCATCAAGGTGATCGGGACCGAACCCGCCAACGCCAGCGACGCCTTCCAGTCGTTCCAGGCCAAGCGGCTCGTGGCCCTTGAAACGACCGACACCATTGCCGACGGGCTGCGCGGCAATATCGGCGCGCCGAACTTCGAGGTCTTCCAGCGCTACGTCGACGATATCGTGACCGTCACCGAGGAAGGCATCATCGCGGCGATGCGGGAAGTGTGGGAAACCCTGAAGATCGTCATCGAGCCGTCCGCCGCGGTGCCGTATGCCGCGATCCTCGAAAAGAAAGTCGACGTCCGCGGCCGGCGCGTCGGCATGATCTTTTCCGGCGGCAACATAGACCTCGACGCGCTGCCCTGGGTGAAGCGCTGAACCGGCTGTTTCACGGCGATGCGGCGCCCTCGCGGACCGCAACCACGGGGTCTACCACATGACGGCAACTCCACCCCAGCGGCTAATTTCACCGTCGTGGCTGATCAGGGTCAGTTCGTGCTCCAACGCGGTGGCGCAAATCAAACGATCGGCGGGATCCTTGTGCGCCCAATCCAGCTGCACGGCCCGCCATGCGATCGCAGGCGTGAGTGGCAAAATCCGAAAGCGATGGGCGAGATCGTCGAGCCACGTGGCGGGATCGGGCGTCAGGGTGATCTCCCCCACGTGCGCTTTCCGGACGATTTCCAACAGGCTGATCGCGGCGACTCCGAAAGCGTCGGCGGCGTGACTCCGCGCGAGGCTGCGGATCCGCGGCGAAAGCCGGCTGGACGATTCCGCGACCCACAGAACCGCATGGGTATCGAGGAGGTATTTCACCGCGCCAGTTCGCCCCACTCCTCGGCTGGAATGGCCGGACCGTCGCGCAGCCCGGCCAGTTTCGCCCGGCCGCTCATGCAGCCAAGCACTCCTCCGCTGCGGCGGCGGGCCCGAAACTCAAACGCCTGTCCCTCCGCCTCGACGACGATCACGGTCCCGGCGGCCGCCAGGCGCCGCATGCGCGGAAATTCCCGCTGAAAGGCGCGGACGTTGGTTTTCATGCGTGTCAGTCAATTGTGACTGCCACGCTCGTCAAACGGTAAAACGTTCCCATCGCGACGGCATTCACGCGCGGAAACTACCGCGCCTTGCTGTCGAGCCAGTCGAAGACCAACTTCTGGACGGCGGGCGTGAACCGGTTGAATTCCTCCGGCGTTTTCAAATCGACCTGCCCGAACGGCCCGGCCAATTGCCGGAGCGCGGCCAGATCCGTGTGCCGGTCGTGCGTGGGCGCAACGACCAGGGTGCGGCGGTTGCCGATGGCGCGGAAGACATCGTCGTAGTCGACCGGCACCTCCGCCGGCGTGTCCGCATAAAAGCCGAGGCGCGGGAGCAGACCGTGTAAGTGGGAATACGCGCGAATGCCCTCGGTGTCGCGCGAGGTGCGCAGCGGCGTGATGCCGGCGACCGAAATCACGCCCGCCGGGCGCGAATCGAGCGCGGCGGTCCACAGCGCAATCTTCCCGCCCAGCGCGTAGCCAAGCAGGTAAATCCGGGTGGGATCGAGGTCCTCGTGCTGGGTGGCCGCCGTGATCGCGGAACGGGTGTCCGCCACCATCTTCCCGAGCAGCGACCAGTGGGGATAACGCCGGTAGAAATCCTGCGCATGCTCGATCCGCGTGCCGAATCCAATCTGATCGAAGGACAGCACGGCATAGCCCCGCTTGATGAGTTCCACGAACGGCGCCTTCGCCCTCCACACGTAGCCGTTGGCGTGCGCGTAGGGATGCAGCCAGATGACCACCGGGAGTTTTTTTCCGCCGGCGGCCGGCAGGTAGAGGTCGGCCTTGATATCCGTCCCGAGTGAAATCGGCACCACCTTCATCGAGCGATCCGCCGGCACCGGCGAAATCAGCCGAATCCAGCCGCCGTCACCCGTGAGCGGTCCGGTGGGATTGGTCGGCTTCTGAAACGAGATGAGCGGCGGTTCCTCGCCCAGCGCCCAGCGCACCTTGTCCTGCGGCGGTGTCGTCTGTTTCTTTTCGCCGGACGTCTTCAGCCAGTCCTCGAAGGTGTAGCCGAACACGAAGGCCTGCGGCACGGGCAGTTTGCTCCGGCCGAACACGCTGTCGAGGAAGTCGACGTAGCGCTCGATGTCGCCCGAACTGGTGGCGTGCAGCCCCTGCCGGAGGTGGAGTCCGAGGTTCTGCGGGGCGCCGAGAAATTCGTACACTTTTTTGGTGGCGCGAAAGTTTTGCTCGAAGCCCAGCGTGCTGTTGGCGGACTCGGTGTAGGCCGAGGCCAGCAACGCCCCGCGCGGCGCAATCAGCGCGAACAGCGTGTTCTGGTCGACCGGCAGCTTGTCCTCGCGGCCGATGAAAAAGCGCAGCCGCAGCGAGAACCAGTGCGGGTTGACCTCGATGATCCGCTCCATGGTTTCGTTGGCAAAAGGGTCGCTCGTGTAGCGCCAGAGATTCGCCTCGCCGGTGTTGCCGCCCGACGCGATCACCGCCCCGATCCGCTCGTCGAACGCCGCGGCCATGACGGCCTGCTTGCCGTTGCGCGAATGGCCGGTGACGCCGATCTTGCCCGCGTCCACCTCGGGGAGCGTCACGAGATAGTCGACCGCGCGACTCGCCGCCCACGCCCAGCGCCCGAGACACGAAAAGTCGTAGTCCGGATAAAGCTCGATGAATTTATCGGAGTCATCCTCCTCGCCGTAAAACGGATCGGTTGCCTGGTAGATGCAGCCGATGTAGCCGCGCGCGACGGCCGTGGCCACCCATGGTCGCGCCCGGTTGTGATTGGTGAGGAAAACCGGAAACGGTCCCTTGCCCGGGGGAATGATCACCTGCACATGCAACTTGCCGCGATGTTCCGGTCCGAACTCGAGCAGCACGTCGCGCACGAGGGCGCCGCCGTCGCGGCGTTCGCCCGTGACCACCGCACGCAAATTACCCGGCGCCGGCGGCATATGGCCGGTGATCCACTGCTCGACCTGCTTCTTGAGCTCGATCCGCCGGGCCGCCCATTGCTCGCGGGTGCGGACGCCCTCGAGCGGATCCGGCGCAAAGGGGATCGACCGCATCTTGGAGAAATCCGGCGGCAGCTCGCCCGTGCGTTTCTGCCAGGCCTCCCACGTGGCATCGACGGCGTTGATCCGGCCGCGCGGCTCCTTCGTCGGCGCCAAAATCCGCATCGATTCCAGATCCGCTTGTGGGCCATTCTGCCCCGCCAATGGGGTGAAAATGGCCACCGCGGCCAGCCCAAACATCATGAGATATCGCATAGGTCCAAAGCGTCGAATATTGTTGTTTCGAATACTGCGCAGCCCGGCGACCAGACTGCGATCGAGCAGTTATTGTCCATGAGAAGTGTGCAACGCTTCCGCGGTGCGGCTCTAGTACCGCCCCTGGATGCCGGCCGCAATCCCGGGATAAACCAGCCGCGTGGTGGAAACCCGGTCGGGGAACGCCCGATAACTGCTGACTTCCGCCCTCCGGAAAATGTTATCCCAATTGAAATAGAAGCTCGTCCGATTCGAAATCTTGTAAGTGAATTTTGCCGACGTGACGACGCGGGGGGCCTCATAGGTTAGCAATGCCGCATTGGTCGAAACCGACGTCAGGTAGGTATCCAGCCAGTTGGTTTGCACGCGCACCTCGTATTTGCTGAAACGGTAATTAAGCGCCATGTTGCCCGTCCTCGGCCGAAACCCGGCGACTTGAGTGGTGGCGACCCTCCCACCGTAGTCACCCTTGGTCTGCAACTGAGTGTAATTCATGTTCACGCCAAAACCGCTCAAGAATCCCGGCAAAAAGGTGAACTGCTGCTGGTAGTTGACCTCGAACCCGCGGTAGCGGGCGTCACCGCCGTTGGCGGTCGTCGTGATGGCGTAGCCACTGTACAGGCCGTCAAAGCCGTTGGACGCTCCGGCCGGCACCACGCGGCTGCTGTCGGTGTAGATAAAATCACTGACCTCCTTGAGGAAGAAACTCGTGGAAAAAAGTCCGATGGGTTCGAAATAATATTCTAGGGTAAAGTCGAAGTTGTTCGCTCGTTGCGGCTTCAAGGACGTGTTTGCCACCGTCAGCCGTTCCGCCTGCTCATTGACCGTCAGGCTCGGGATGATCGACGCGATACCCGGGCGTCCGATGCTGGTCGAATAACTCGCCCGGGCGAGCAAGCCGCTGGGATCGGAATATCTGAAATGAATCCCGGGAAAGACATTCCGGTATTTGCCTTCGGAGTGAATCCGATCGCCCCAATCATAATAGGCACGGCGCTTGATTTCCTCCTCGGTCAAGGTGCCGACAAACGCGGCCCGCCGAGCAGCTTCCGCGGCATTAATCGAACGGTTGACCGGTCCGTTGCCCTGGGTGGTGGTTTCCTCAACCCGCAGGCCCGCGAGGATGCCGAGGCGCTGAATCTGCACATTACCCATCACATAAGCGCTTGCGATCGATTCCCTCACATCCTGCAAGCTCAGCAAGCGTTGCACATACTTGTAGCTCAGATTCTCCGGGAAATATTCCGGATGGTCTTCTTTGTACTGGGCAAGGTAAAGTAGGTCAGCCCACGGCGCCTGGCGTTGGCCGCTGATCGTTTTGTTTACCCAGGAACTGCGGTCGATAAACTGTCCCAAACCGCCGGGACCGGTGAAGGTGTAGCTGTGCTGCTTGTTGTCCCTTTCGCGACGTTGCTGCTGGTACTGAAAGCCGGTCTTAACGAACGTCGGCACCGCCAGTTCAAAACTCTTTTTGAGATTAACGCGACCTTCGGTGATGATCGCGTCCGCACTGTTGTGATTCTGTGTCATCGTCAGCGTGGTGTAGCTGTTCAGATTATAGGCATTGGGCCCTGCCGTCTGGGTGATTATCGGCCAGGCTGCGTCCCGGCGTTTGTCGACGATGAAGCCGATGTTGGTCAGGCCGGCGAAAGTAAAGGTGCCTTTCGGCCGGCCGGGAAAGCTGCGCTCGAAAGGCGCGTAATACTGATAGCCGTTGGACATCGAAACGGTCGCGCTGTAATCGATCTGCAGGTTGTCCAGTTTATGCACCACGGCGGACTGAAAGCGGTAGTTGTTGCTCACGTTGTCATAGGCCGTCTCGGTCATTTGCGCGATGGTGGCGACGTTGGGCAGCGCCTCGGAATAGGCTTCACTGTAACCGGGCGCAAAGCGGGCGGCGCTGTCTCCAGTTTGGAAAAGGTGGGTCCGGGTTTCCGGGTTTTCGTGATAGAGGTTGTGCACGCCCGTCAGCGTAACGACGGTCCGGTCGCTCAGCTTGTATTCCAACTTCAAATTTATGTTCCGGCGGGTGTGCGGGCCGGCGGCCGCCGTCACGCGTTCGCTGACATTCCGAATGTAGGCGGGGCGCGTAAGGACCGACTGATAGTTGAAGAGGGCATCTTCCGAGCCGCCAAACTGGGTGTTGCGCGAGTAGCTGAAGGAAATCCCCAGGTTCTTTTTGCTACCCAACACATCCGAGTAAGTGAACGCCACCGACGGCGTGATGCCCTTGATGGGCTCGGAATTCCACCGCTTTTCGGGTTCTGCCCGGCCGCCAGTTCGGCCGAGTTTGTGCACGGCCCCGATCGAGTAAGTGAAAGAGCGTGGATTCGCCCGGCTGAAGGCGGTACGCGTGATCATGTTGACACTCCCGCCGATCGAGCTGGCCGGCATATCGGGCGTGGGCGCCTTGGTCACTTCGATACTCTCCACCATGGAAAGCGACGCCTGGAGAAAATCGAAGAATCGATTGGTGCCGGAGGAATTCGTGTTCGCCATCTGCACGCCGTCCATCTCCACCGTGTTCAGGCTGGAATCGATACCCCGCACCATCACTTCACGCACCAACCCGGTATCGGTTACGATATTGATGCCGGGCAGCTTTTGCAGGAATGCGCCGACATTGTCTTCGGTGGCCGTGCCAAAGGCGTCGCCCGCCACCACATTTTTCACATTGGGTGCCTGTCGCTGCCGCGTCGTGGCGAGCGCACTGCCTTCCCGCTCGCCCGCCACCGTAAATTTTTCCATCCGGTAGACATCCGCCGTCAGACCGATTTCCCTCACCACGGTCGCGCCGTCGGCGACGGACACTAGGGTTTTCTGGGAATCCAAGCCCGTGTAGGAACCCGCCAAGGTGTAGTTCCCGGCAGGCACCCGCAAGCGGTAGGTGCCGTCACGCTCGGTGACCGTCGAAAACGTGGTTCCTTCCAACAACACAACCGCGCCTTCGAGGTTGGCGTTGGTCGCCGCATTACTTACGCGACCGGTGATCAATCCGTGACGTTGACTCGCCGCTACGACATTTCCGTCCGCCGCGTAAACAACCTGAAAGGCGGCCATGGCAAGACCAAGCCATGCAATCAGCGGGGCGATGGGGTTCTTTCGTTTCATCAGTTTTTGGGGTTCGGATAGTCTCAGTTGGTGCTTTCGGATCAAAAAATCAAAGAAGGCGGAGCCGTCGAACCTCCTGAGCGGGTCCCGAAAACTGGGCCAGGTGAAGTGTTAGTCTTTGGCTCGGGTTGATGTGATGACTGCGGTGGTGGTTGGCAATCCCAAGCGGAGGGACGGACCGGCTTGGCGGTCCGGCCCGGAGCTTGGGATTGCCAAAGATTTTTCC
>SIBR01000040.1 GCA_009695065.1 Opitutus sp.
ACGCTCAGGCCGTGGCGATGGCCGCGGCCGCCTGCAGGCCCAGCTCCTCGATGGCTTGCTGCCGCATCACGTACTTCTGGACCTTGCCGGTGATCGTCGTCGGAAACGCCTCGACGAATTTGACGTAGCGCGGAATCTTGAAGTGCGCGATCTGCCCTTTGCAGAAGCCGCGGATCTCGTCCACCGAGGCCGTCACACCGGGCTTCAGCCGGATCCACGCCGCCACTTCCTCGCCGTATTTCGCGTCGGGCACGCCGATCACCTGCACGTCGCTCACCTTGGGGTGGGTGTACAAAAACTCCTCGATCTCGCGCGGATAGATGTTTTCCCCGCCGCGGGTGATCATGTCCTTGATCCGCCCGACGATCTTGATGTAGCCCTCGGCGTCCATCGTCGCCAGGTCGCCGGTGTGCATCCAGCGCGCGCCGTCGATGGACTGTTTCGTCGCCGCCGGATTGCCCCAGTAACCGAGCATGACGCAGTAACCCCGCGTGCACAATTCGCCGGGTTCCCCGAGCGGCACGATCCGGCCGTGGCCCGGATCGACGATCTTGATCTCCTGGTGCGGATGGCACTGGCCGACGGTGCCGACGCGCTTTTCCAGCGGCGAGTCGAGGCGGGTCTGGGTCGAGACCGGACTGGTCTCGGTCATGCCGTAGCAAATCTCGACCTCCGACATGTGCATGCGGTCGACGACCCGCCGCATGACGTCGATGGGGCACGGCGAACCCGCCATCACGCCGGTGCGCAGGCTGCGGAGGTCGAACGAGCCGAAATCCGGGTGATCGAGCTCGGCGATGAACATCGTGGGCACACCGTACAAGGCGGTGCAGCGCTCCGCCTGGATCGCCTGCAGGACCGCCAGCGGCTCGAAGCCGGCGGACGGATACACCATGGTCGCGCCGTGGGTGACGCAGCCGAGATTCCCCATCACCATCCCGAAGCAGTGGTAAAGCGGCACGGGGATGCAGAGCTTGTCCTGCGGGGTGAAATTCTGCAGGCGGCCGACGAAGTACCCGTTGTTGAGAATATTGTGGTGGCTCAGGGTCGCGCCCTTGGGAAAACCGGTCGTGCCGCTGGTGTATTGGATGTTGATCGCCTCGTCGCACTCGAGCGATCCCTGGCGTTCGCGGAGCTGTGCCACGCCGACGTCCGCGGCGCGGGCGTTCAGCTCGGTCCACGTGAGCATGCCCGCCACGGGGGACTCGCCCAGGCAGACGATGGTTTTCAGCGCCGGAAGCTTCGCGGACTGGAGGCTGCCGGGCGCCTGGCTTTTGATTTCCGGCGCGAGCGTCAGAAGCATGTCCACGTAGTCGGACGACTTGAACGCGGGGCAGATGACAACGACGCGGCAGCCGGACTGGTTAAGCGCGTATTCAAGCTCGTGCGCCCGGTAGGCGGGATTGATGGTCACGAGGATGGCGCCGACCTTGCTGGTGGCGAACTGGGTGACGCACCACTCGGAGCGATTCGGCGACCAGATACCGACGCGGTCGCCCTTCTGCACGCCGAGGGCCATCAGGCCCCGGGCGCAACGGTCGACCTGCTCCTGCAGCTCGCGATACGTGAGCCGGATCTGCTGGTGGCGGGACACGAGCGCCAGGTTGTCCGAATATTTTTCCGCCGTCCGGTCGAACATGTCGCCGATGGTGAGCCCCAGCAGCGGCACATCGCTGGTGGCACTCGCATAACTGGGACGGTTCGCCGACGCGGGGGCGCCTTGGTTTTCGATCATGGCTCGGGGCTGGGGTCGCTGGCGGTAAGGGGCGAACTACGCGTGCGGCAGGGGATTCCGCCTGTCAAGTGCGGCCGGCGGAAGCCGGAAAACGACGCCCGGTTTTCTTATTCGGGTCCGTGGACGGCGGCGAGCGCGACGGATGCACCGCGTCGGTTTCTCCAATTGTGCGCGCGTGCGCACAATTGAGACGGGCCCCCAGACGGTGGCGACCGCCGCCGCGGCTCGAATTTTGCGACTAGTCGCAAAATTGACCCGGACCCAAGGTCAGCGCGCCAACGCCCCCCGACCGCTCAACGGGCGGCGTCGAGCAATTCTCGCCAGCGGATGCGGTATATCACCGCGGTGCGATGCTTCATGCGGTCCTCGCCGCCGAAGGCGTAGAGCCATTCGCCCGCCTGCACCAGGCCCACGTTCCCCGCCCGATACGGCAACGGGACCGTCGCCCGGTAGCGATTGGCAGCGAGATCGAAAACGTACGTCTCGGCGGCGAAGCCCGTCGCCTCGTCGCGGTAGCCGCCGGCCAGCAGCAGGTGCGGCGCATCGAGGCGCACGGCGGTGATTCCGCGATTGGCGACCGGGAGCGGAGGCAGGTCCGACCAGCGCCCCGTCGCCGGGGAATACACGTGCGCCGCCGCGAGATTGGCGACGGTTCGGACCGGCGCGTCCCAGCGCGCGCCGCCGAAAACGTAAATGCGGTCGTTGCCCGCCACCGCGGTGCCGATGCCAAAGCCCGCCTCGGGGTAGTCCGCAAGTTTCCGGCTCGAGCCGGTCCGCAGGTCGACCGCCCGAAAAGCGTTCGTGAGCAGATCGAGGCGGGCCTGATCCGGCGCGCCTCCGACGGCGTAGAGCGTGTCGCCGAGAATGGCGCCGCTCGCGTAGACGAGCCGGGGTTCGATCGCAGCCACACGCGTGAGCGCGCCACCCCTGCCCAGCCGCCAGAGCACCGGATGACCCCCGGCCCCGCCCGAGCCGCCGGCCAGCCAAAGCGCACCGGCACCCGCATCGAACGCCCCGTAGGCCGCGGGCGTTTCCAGCCGGCCGGCCTCGCGCCACGTGCCACGCGCCACGTCGTAGGCCCAAATCTTGTCGAGCCAGCGCTTCACGTCGCCCGGCCAGTTCGTTCCCCCGGCGATGACGATCTCCCCGTCGATCAGCGCGCACGCGAATCCGCCGTTCGACTCGGGCAGGTCCGCAACGCGCTCCCACCCGGCCGCGAATGCCGCGGCCGGACTGACCGCGAGCAAAACGGCGGCAAGCCGCGCGGCCACCCATCCAGAGGTTGAGGCACGCGATGGAAGTCGAAACAGGCGGGCGGTCATCCCTCTCATCGTTGGCGGGAGATGGCGTGACAGCCAGCAAAAGGGCGTGACGAACGCCTACCGTGAACGCGGCAACGACTCGGCCTCGTCGATCGTGCGCGGCCAGTCCGACTTGAGCAGCCGGGACAGCGAGCGGTCGGCGAGGAGCCGGCCGCCCGTCTGGCAGCGCGGGCAGTAATTCACCTCGTTCTCCGCATAACGGATCCGCTGCACCGTCGTGCCGCACACCTGGCAGGGCTGGCCGAACCGGCCGTGCACCGCCATTTCCGGCCGGAACGCGGTGACCTTTGCCGGGAATCCACCGCCCGTCTCACGCCGCTGCCGTTCCGTCCACGCGCCGGGCACCTCGCGGACCGCGGCGTGCAGACGCGCGATCTCCCCGGGCGAGAGTTTTTGCGTCAGCGTCACCGGAGAAAGCCGCGCGGCGTGGAGGATCTCGTCGGAGTAGGCGTTGCCGATGCCGCTGAACGACCGCGGGTCGGTCAGCGCGCGCTTCAGCGTGTGGTTCTCACGCGTGAGGACCGCCGCGAATTCTTCGGTCGTGGCGCCGAACACGGCGATGCCGCCGGGGTCGTGGGCACGCAGGGACGGTTCTCCGAGCCGTCTTGGGTTTGAACTGCGATTCGCATCGGAACCCAGGACGCCTCGGAGAGGCATCCCCACCTCCGTCCACTGCAACCGCCCCGCGATCATCAGGTGCAGCACGAGCCAGCCGCCGGCCTCAAACCCGAACGCGCTCCGCTTCCCCACCCGACGCAACGCGACGATTTTCCGGCCCGCCAGCGCATCGATCGGCGTCACGGCGGTGCGCAGCACGAAGAACGCCTCGATCCGGAATTTCTCCAGCGCCCGTCCCACCACCCGGCGCTCCAGCGCCTCCAAGTAAACCGTGATGTCCGGCAGTTCGGGCATGGGGGATGTCCGGTTGGGGTGAAGTTCGCGTTGCGCTCGTGCTCTTGCTCGTGCTCGTAATCGTGGTCGTGTTGACCCATGCCGGGCACGCGATTAAGATTACGATCACGAGCACGACCCGCTGATGCAACTCACCAAACACTGGGCAGCCATCCTCGACGACTACGCCATCGACCTTGCATGGTCGCCGGATGGCACCCGCCTCGCGGCCGCGAGCGCCGCCGGCCCGGTCTCGCTGTTTGCGGCCGACGACGGCGCGCGGAGCCACGATCTGCCCGGACACGACAACGGCACGAACTGTCTCGCGTGGATGCCCGCGACGCCGACGGCGGACGGCGGCAGGCAGACGGCCGATCCGTCCTCCGTCCTCCGCCCTCCGTCGTCGGTCCTCGCCACCGGCGGCCAGGATGGCGCGGTGAAATTCTGGGACGCGGCGGCAGGGCAGCACACGGCCACCGCCAAACTCGGCCCCGCGTGGGTGGAACACCTCGCGTGGCGGTGCGTCGGAGGCGCGTCGCCAACTCCCTGCCTCTTCGCCGCCGCCGGGCGCGCGCTCGCAGCGATCCGCCCCGACGGCTCGATCGCCCATTCGTTTCCACCCGCGCCGAAGACACTGACCGCGCTGGCCGCCCAACCCGCGGGCGGCTCGATGGCGGTCGCCTACTACGGCGGCATCCGGCTCTGGGATGCGGACGACTTCCTCTTGCAAAAGGAATTCCCCTACGCCAACGGGATCCACGCGCTGGTGTGGTCGCCCGACAGCAAGTGGCTCGTCTCCGGCAATCAGGATCCCTCCGTCCATCTCTGGATTCCGGAGAAGGACATCGAGCTCCACATGAGCGGCTATGAGGGCAAGGTGAAATTTCTCTCCTTCGACCACACCGCACGGTGGCTGGCGACGAGCGGTGGCAGCGATGCCTGCATCTGGGATTGCGCGGGCGAGGGACCCGAAGGTCGCGAACCCGCCATGCTGCCGCATGCGGCGCCGGTCTGTGCGGTGCGGTTTCAAAACACGCACGGCCTGCTGGCCACCGCCTCGCAGGACGGCGTCGTCCAACTCTGGAGTCCCGAGCGCAAACAGCCGCTGCGGGCCACGGTGAAGATGCCGACCGCCGCCACCAAGCTCGCGTGGTCGCCCGATGACCGCCTGCTCGCGATCGGCTCGGAAAAAGGCCCCGTCTACGTGCTGAAATGCTAGGCGTGAAGGCGGGAGCTCAAACGAGATTGAATGGGAAAATCAGGAAACGATTCGGAATCGGAATTTGCCTGAGATCGTTTTCCCCCTTTCGTGATTTCCCCATTCTAATCGTTCCCGTCGCCCCTGCTCAGGAGCCTTGCCGAATCGCGGGATGAACCCGCTCCTACAGCTTCAGCCCATCAGGCGGAAGCGAGCCTTGGTCGGCTTCGGCGCCGCCGCAGGCCCGTAAACTTCGGGGATTGGACCCAACGCGAATGTGGAAATCAGGAATCAAACCGGAACGGAATCTGCCCAGGATCGTTTCCCGCCTTTCCTGATCTCCTCATTCACCTCTCGACCCGTTTGCCGATCGGACAAAGCCACCCAATGTCCCCAAATGCTGCAGCGAGGGACGCGAGATAAAGCGGCGGGCCGGAAATCAGGAAACGGATCGCAGCCGGATCCGTTCCGGTTCGTTTCCTGATTTTCCCATTCACATCGCTCCCGTCTTCCCTGCTCAAAAGTCGAATCCGAGCAGCAGCTTCAGACGCGTGTAATCCTGCGCGCTGCCATCCGGGTTGTTGCGGCGCATCTCGTGCCGCACGGACGTGCTGAGCGTTTCGGTCAGCTTCTTGTTGAGCTCGACGCGGTTTTCCCAGCCGTCGGGCAGGTCCTTCACCGGATACCAAACACCGCGCTGCACGAGCCCCATCTGCCAGGGCAGCTTCAGTTCGACCTCCTCGAAACCGGATTGTACGCCACGGGAGGTGTGATCGGCCGCCGGGGCGGTGTTCCAAATTTCGAACAAGTTCTGCGACACCCCCGTGCGCAGTTTCCGGCTGGGCGTGGTCAGCACATTGTAGCCGAGGCCGATTTCCTGCTGCAGCAACACGTATTCGTTGGGCACTCCCAACCGCTTGCTCGCCCGGTTCCACTCCACGCTGGGCCGGTATTGCGCAAAATACGCCTTGCTGAAGTCGTGCTGCCAGGAGGCGGATCCCTTGATCACGTCCGTCGTGGAAATCTCATCGGTGCGCGCGTAGTCCGTGCGCGTGGCGATCTGCACCCCATCCTTCTCCCACTTGCGCCGCAACTGGCCGTCGAACGCGACATTGTTGCGGTTGGCGCGGTCGGACACGGCCTCGGTGGAAAACGCCAGCCGACCGTGCCACGGACCGAAGTAATTGCGCACCTTCGCCGTCAGCATCCACGGGGAAACCCGGTCCCACAGTGTCACCCGTTCCTCCTCCGCCCGCTCCGCCTCGATTTTCGCCGCGGGTTTGTCCGGCTTGGCGGCGCTTTCCGGTTTCGCGGCTTGGGCGACAACGGCCTTCGCCGCCGCGGGCGCGGGAGCTTTTTCCCCTTGGATGATCACGGCATCCGCCGCCGGCACGCGCAGTTCGCCGAAGCGGTCCGACTTGAACACAATCGTCGCGCCGCTCGAAACCAGCGTGCCGTGCACGCGATCGCCATCCTTATAGACCAGGGTGTCGCGGGAGTTGGCGGCATCGTCGGCCGCCCGGATCGCAAGGGACGTGAGCAGGAAGCCGCAGAGGAAAGAAATGGTTTCGCGCCGCCAGATCCCGCCGGTGATTGCCGTGAGCATATGTCTTCGACGCACGTTATTAGCCGGAGTTTCAACTTTTTTCGCCCGAAGTTTTACCGTCCGGCCACGAAGGAAAGTGCCCTTGCCTCAGGTTTCCCTCCAATTGAGGGTCCGCCCGCATGCGAAAGAAACTTTCCATCGTCGGACTGCTCGTCGCCTGGCTCTGTGCCAATGGCGCGCTGCTCGACGTGGTGCAGGTCTTCGCCTGGGGCCGGATGTTCGCCGGGTATGCCGAATCGATGACGGTGGGTGCCGCCCTTTCCGCAACGTTCGACCCCGCCAAGCCGTGCGAACTTTGCGTCAGCGTCGCCCAGACCAAGGACCAGCAGGAGAAGCAGGCTCCGGCTGAACTCCTCCGGGCGAAGGACCACCCTCTCGTCCTCGCCTGCGACCTGCCGGCCGCGATCGTTTTTTCCGCCCCGAACCAGGAGTGGCCGGCCGGGCCGGCCCTCGCTCCGCCCGGACGCAACGATCCGGTGCCCGTGCCCCCGCCGCGCGTTTAACGCGCCCCTGCACCGCCGTGTCCGCGTCGCGCTGAATCTGCGCGCGCGGTTTTCCGCCTTCGTTCGCCTCAGGCGAACCACGTAGCGCGTTCGCGTGCCCGCCGCCGTGTCCTTCCTCCCCACGCCCGTATCATGACTTTTCGTTCCCGTTCCCTTCTCGCCCTTCTCGGCTGCGCCCTCACGGGGCCCGCCCTTCCGGCACAAACCGCCGCACCGTCCGCCTCCCGCGGCCCGGTCCAAAACCTCGCCCCCGTGGTGGTCCGCGAGGCGCCTTCCGTCGCCGACAAATACCAGCTTCCGCAGGTCACCGAGAGCATCACCGCGAGCCGCATCGAGGAAACCATCAACATCCTCGATCCCGAGGACGCCGTGAAATACCTCCCGAGCGTCTTCCTGCGCAAACGCAACGCCGGCGACACCCAGGCCGTCATGGCCACGCGCGTCTGGGACATCAGCTCGAGCGCCCGCAGCCTGATCTACGCCGACGGCGTGCTCCTTTCCGCGCTGGTCGCCAACAACAACTCCCTCGGCGGCCCGCGCTGGGGCCTCGTCGCCCCGGCCGAGATCGAGCGCGTCTACATGATGTACGGCCCGTTCGCCGCCGCCTATGCCGGCAACTCCATGGGCGCCGTCATGGAAATCACCACGCGCTTTCCGGAAAAATTCGAGGCCTCCCTCCAGCAGACCTTCGCCTTCCAAAACTTTTCCCAATACGGCACCCGCGACACCTATCGCACATCCCAGACCGCCGTCACCGCCGGCAACCGCACGGGCAGGTTCTCCTTCTGGGTCAGTGCCAACCACCAGGACAGCCACTCGCAGCCGCTCTCCTACGTCACCAACGCCACCTTTCCCACCGGCACCACCGGCGGCTACGCGGCGAACAACAAGCTCGGCGCCCCCGCGCAGGTCGTCGGCGCTTCCGGTCTGCTGCACACGCGCATGACCAACGCGAAACTCAAGGCCGCCTACGATCTCACGCCTGAGCTTCGCGCCGCCTACACGGTCGGGATCTGGCGCAACGCCGCCGGCCAGCCCACCTTCGCCGGTCTCGCCGGCTTTGCCAGCGGCACCTACGATCTCCGCCAGGAGCACTCCTCGCACAGCCTTTCGTTGCGGTCCGACACGCGCGGCGCCTTCGACTTCGAGGTCATCGCCACGCTCTACCGCATGGATCGCGATCGCCAACTCACGCCCACGACCGCCTCCGCCACCGCCGCCACGGTGCCCGCGTTCGGTGCCGCCGGCCGCGTCACCGTTCTCGGTGGCACCGGCTGGTCCACGCTCGATCTCAAGGGCACCTGGCGCCCCGGCGGGAAAAACAACTCCGGCCACACCGTCACCTTCGGGGTGCACGATGATCGCTCCAAACTCTACAATCCCACCTATAACACCGCCGACTGGCGGAACCCCGGCTCGCCCTACACGAGTGTCGCCACCGAAGGCGACGGCAAAACCCGCACGCAGGCCCTCTGGGTCCAAGACGTCTGGACCGTCATGCCGAACGTGAAACTCACGCTCGGCGCCCGCTATGAAGACTGGCGCGCCTACGACGGCCTCAACATCAACGGCGCCACGACCGTCCACCAGCCCACCGTCACCGACCACGGCTTCTCCCCGAAAGCCACCCTTGCCTGGACCGGCACGCCGCAGTGGCTCGTCACCGCCTCCCTCGGCCAGGCCTACCGCTTCGCCACCGCCGCCGAGCTCTACCAACTCGTCTCCACCGGCACCACCTTCACCTCGCCCAATCCGGATCTGAAACCGGACGACGTCCTCGCCGCCGAGGTGAAAATCCAGCGCACCCTCCCGGGCGGCCGCGTCCGCCTCTCGCTGTTTCAGGACGACGTGCACGACTCGATCGTTTCGCAGTTCAACCCGCTCTCGCCCGGCTCGACGCAGCTTTTTTCCTTCCTCTCGAACATCGACCACATCCGCGCCCGCGGGGCCGAACTCGTCCTCGAGCAGGCCAACGTCGGCCTCCGCGGACTCGACCTCACGGGCAGCGTCACCTACCTCGACGCCAAAATCCTCGCACTCTCCGGCCGCGCCAGCGCCACCGCGCCGGCCAGCGCCGCGATCGGCAAGAAGCTGCCCAACATTCCCGACTGGCGTGCCGCCTTCGTCGTCACCTATCGGCCGGACCCGCGCTGGGCCTTCACCCTCGCCGGCCGCTACAGCGGCATGCTCTGGACGACGCTCGACAACACCGACGTGAACCCGAACACGTGGCAGGGCTTCGCCGCTTGGTTCGTCGCCGACCTGCACGTGAACGCCCGACTCAACCGAAATTGGACCGCCGGCCTCGGCGCCGACAACGTGCTCAACCGAAAATATTTCCTATTCCACCCGTTCCCGAACCGCACGCTCTTCGCGAACGTGAAATACAACTTCTGAGCCGCCATGAACCCACGCCTCTTTTCCCGGTTGCTTGCCGGCGCCTTGCTGCTCGCCACCGGGTGTTCGCGCGAAACCGCCCCCGCCGCGCGCGGCCATGCCATCCGCGGTGAAATCGTGGGCCTCGACCGGCCCCGCAACGTGCTCCGGATCCACCACGAGGAGATTCCCGGCTACATGCCCGCCATGACGATGGAATTCAACGCGCCCGGCATCGACCTCGCCCCGCTCCGCGAAGGCCAGCGCATCAGCGCGCGCATGGGCGAGCCGGTCGACGGCGTCTTTCCCCTCACCGAATTCCAAGTCGCCGCCTCGCCCCAGGACCAGGCTGTGGCCGCCGCCGCGCTCGCGCTCCGGCAGGATACCTCCACCCGCGGCAAAAACGTCTACCGCGAGGTCGGCGAAACCGCGCCTACGTTCACGCTCTACAATCAGGATGGCCGCGCCTTCGCGTTCGATCACTTCCGGGGCAAGCGCGTTGTGCTCAACTTCATTTTCACCCGCTGCCCGGTGGCGACGATGTGCCCCGCCTCGACCGCCAGGATGATGGCCCTGCAGGCCGCCGCCAAAAAAGCCGGTGTCACGGATCTCGAGCTGGTTTCGATTTCCTTCGACTCCGCCTACGATACCCCGCCGGTGCTGAAGGCCTATGCGCAGGCCCGCGGCATCGACACCGCGAACTTCTCGTTCCTCACCGGACCCGAAAACGCCATTCGCGATCTCCTGGCCCAGTTCGGCGTGGGCGCCGAGCCCGGCGAAAGCATCTTCAAGCACACGCTCTCCACCCTGTTGATCGGGCGCGACGGCAGGATCCTCCACCGCGTCGACGGCTCGACCTGGTCGCCGGACGAGTTTCTGAACCGACTGTGAGCCCGCTGCCGGCACGGAATTCCGGATCGCACCCTCTCCGCTCGTCCGCCAAGGTTCCCGCGCTTCCTCCGATGAAAAAATTCCTGCGCTCTCTTCCCGCCTTGATCGCTCTCGTCACCGCCGTCGTCGCGCCGGCCGTCGCTCACGCCGCCGAAAAATCCGCCGGTGCACCCGCGGCCGCCCAACGCCACCCGCTCCGCGGCGTGATCACCGCCGTCCTCCCCGCCCAGTCCGCGTTCATGATCAAGCACGAGGCGATCCCCGGCGTCATGCGCGCGATGACGATGATGTTCAAGGTGGACGACACCGCCCTCAAAACCTTCAAAGTCGGCGACACCATCACCGGCCACATGTCCCGCCAGGATCGTTACTGGATCCTTGAAGAGGTGAAACCGGCCGCCCCGTAGCCGGCCAAGTAAACCTCAACACCGGCCAACCCCCGCACTGCGTTGCCGAAAAAATGGCCGGCATCCTCACCATCGCCGACGCCACTCGCCTTGCCTTCATTGAGCAGTCCGCCAGCGTTCGCTTCGTGCCTGCCACCGACCCTTTCAAGCTTCAGGAGCAGCCGGCCCTCCTCCACGACGACGAAACCCGCCGCTCGCTTCGAGCCATGCGCAAGGCCTTCGCCGACGTCATCCTCGAAAACAAAACCTGGGGGCTTCCGGTGATCCAATAGCGCGAAGGTCTCGGCGTGGTCGAAGTCCCGCCGAGCAGCTCGAGCCCTTCGCCCGCCGCATCCTCGAGGTCGACGGCGATCCGCTTCCCGAAGGCGAGGAGCGTGCCCTCCTCGCCCACCTCAAGATCTGAGCTCACCGTGCGTGGCACGGCCCCCCTGGCCGCGCATCTCCGCTCTTCCGCCCCGGTACCGATGCCGCACCGCCCGAACTGCAGCCGCGCCTGCGTTTTCCCCACTCGGGCCCCGACGGGTTCGGTCCGGGAAAAGCCGAGCTCCTGCGCCACATCGCGGCCACCGGCTCGATTCGCACCGCCGCCGAACTCGACATGTCCTACAACCGTGCGTGGCAGCTTGTCACCGCCATGAACGCCCTCTTCCGCAGCCCGCTCGTCACCCTCACACGGGGTGGCGGCGCCGCCCTCACCCCTCTCGGTGAGGAGGTCCTCACCCGCTACACCCGCATGGAGCCAGTCTGCCGGCAGGCCACCCGGGCCGACTGGCAGGCGCTGTGTCGGGCGCTGGCGGAGTGATCGGGTTCCGCCGGCCGCAACGCGCACCCGGAGCGCGATCGAACTCCGGCGTTGCCCCGCCTCAACGGTGAAACCGGCCCACCAGAACGCCCTTGCCCAGAATGTGTCCGTCGATCGCGTTGAGCACCTCGGCCCGCGTGGCGTCCGGCGTCAGCTCGAGCTTCGTATCGAGGGCAAAAAGTTCGAAAGTGTAGTGGTGATGCGGACCAACGGCGGGCGCGCCCGGCCCGAGGTAGCCCACGGCGCCGCGGAAATTCTTGGCCTGCACGGTGCCGTCCGCCAGCCGGGCGTCGGCCGGTACGCCCTCCGGGAGTTCGCCGGCCGTGCCGGGCAGATTGAAGGCCATCCAGTGAAGGATGTCCGCGCTCTTGCGCTGGGGCGCGGTGTCGGGGTCGTGCATGATGAGCACGAAGCTGACGGTGTTCGCCGGCACATTGGACCAGACCAGCTTGGGCGACACCGGGTTGGCGACGGACTGGGTGTATTTCGTGGGAATCTCGCCGCCATCCGGGAAGGCGGGCGTGGTGAGGGTCAGGCCGGGGCGGGCCGGGGCCTTGCCCGGGGCGGGCGCCGCGGGAGTTTGGGCGAAAGCGACACCGGCCAGCAGCAGCAGCATTCCGGAAGCGAGGGGTAGGGTTTTCATGACGGCCGCGTTTCTTGTTCTCAGGGCCGGCCGGCTCAATCCTTTTCCAGTGAAAGGCGCCCGCCGGACCGCCCCAACGGCCGCGGCCGTCGCCGCGGGCACCTTCGTTATATTTTACAAAAAAACGTGATTCTTCGCTCACCCCCGGCCTGTCCGCCTGCTTCCTCGGGCCGGAAAAACCGGCAGGATCGTCAAATCCGTTTCCTTCGATCTCAATGTCGCCTTCTCCGCCATGAAACCCCACCGCCTTTTCCTCCTGATGCTGGCGTTGGGCGTCGGGACCGCGCGTGGCGCCGAGGCCCAGCGGCCCAATTTCTCGGTCGCCGCGGCCAGCGATCTCGTGTTCTGCCTCGAGGCGCTTCACGCCGCGCTCGCGCAGGCCGACCCGGGCCTCACGCCCCGCGTGTCCACCGGTTCCTCGGGAAATTTCTTCGCGCAGATCACCAACGGCGCGCCCTACGACGTGTTTCTTTCGGCCGATGTGCGCTACCCCCGGGAGTTGGTCGCCGCCGGTGCCGCAGACGAAAAATCGCTCACGCTCTACGCCGTCGGCCGGATCGTGGTCTGGACCATGCGTCCCGACCTCGACCCCGCCGACCTCGCCGCGGTCGTGCGCAGCCCGCTCATCGGCAAATTCGCCATCGCGAACCCCGCCCACGCGCCCTACGGCCGCGCCGCCCGGCAGGCGCTGGAGAAAAGCGCGGTGTGGGCCGCGGCGCAGCCAAAGCTCGTCCTCGGCGAAAACATCGCGCAGACCGCCCAGTTCGTGCAGACCGGCAACGCCGGGGCCGGCATTGTCGCCCTCTCGCTCGTGCTCTCCCCCCAGCTCAAGGGCGTGGGCCGGTGGGCGGAGATTCCGGTCTCAGACTACGCCCCGCTTGAACAGGCCGTCGTGCTGACCACGCGGGGCGCCGCCAATCCCGCGGCCGGGCGCTACCTGGCCTTTCTCCGCTCGCCCGTGGCCCGCGCCATTTTCGAACGCTTCGGTTTCCGCCTCCCGCCCGCGAACGACGGACCGCGCCCGGCCAATTGAGCGTTGAGCGTCGGACATTCCGCGTTGAGCGTTTCTCCCTCTTGCCCGATCCAGTTTCCACTTTCCTCGGCCTGCCCGTGCCCCTCTGGCAATCGCTGGCGCTCACCCTGCGGCTGGCCGCGATCACGACCCTGGTCCTCGCGCTCGTCGGTCTGCCACTGGCTCAGTGGCTCAACACCACGCGCTGGCGGCTCGCCCCGGCCATCGAGGCGCTCGTCGCCCTGCCGATTGTCCTGCCCCCGACTGTCATCGGCTTCTATCTGCTCGTCGCTTTCTCGCCGCAGCATCCGCCCGGCAGCTGGTGGCGGGACCTCTCCGGGACCTCGCTGGCTTTTTCCTTCACCGGCCTCGTCATCGCCTCGGTGTTTTATTCCCTGCCGTTTGCCGTGCAGCCGTTTCAGGCCGCGCTGCGCGCCGTCCCCTCCGAGTTGCTCGACGCCGGCACCGCGCTGGGCGCCAGCCCGGCGCGGGTTTTTGTCCGGCTGCACATTCCCCTCGCTTGGCGCGGGATCGCGGCCGGGTTGACGCTCGGGTTTGCCCACACGCTCGGCGAATTCGGCGTGGTGTTGATGATCGGCGGTTCGATCCCCGGGGTGACGAAAGTCGCCAGCATTGCGCTTTACGATGAAGTACAGGCGCTGGCGTATCCCGCGGCTCACGCCTTCGCCGCCGTGCTCCTCGTACTCTCGTTCTGCCTGCTGCTGGTCGTGACATTGCTGCAACGCCGGCGGCGGTAACCGCTCACCACGCCGGGGTTCCGCGGCAACCGGCCCGCGCTTGGCAGGAACGGATTGTGTGCCATCGTTCGCCCATGCGACGCGCCGTTGTTCTCGCCGTTCTCCTGGCCGCCACCGCGAACGCGGCGGAAAAGACGCCGCTGCGGATTGCGATCGAGGAAATGGCGGTGACCGCGGCCCGCGGCTCACTGGGCGCCTCGCTCGCCACGACTCCGGCCGGCGAACTCTGGCTCTCGTGGGTCGAACCCGCACTGCCAGTGCCCGGGGCCGCGCCCGCACCCGCCGCAGCCGCTTCCACCCATCATCACGGCGCCGCCCCGACCGGCGGCCCAAACACGCTGCGGTTTGCGAAATTCGACGCTCCGGCCAAACGCTGGAGTCCGCCACGCACGATCGCGACCGGCCACGGCGCACCGACAAGTTCGGCCGATTTTTCCCAGCTCGTCATCGATGGCCGCGGCCGCGCTTTTGCGCTGTGACACGACGGACGCGGTGGCGCGGCACTCAGCGAGTCGCCCGACGGCGGTGCCACGTGGAGCACGCCGGCACTCTGGACCCGGAACGGCAATCCCGTGGAAAAATTTTCCCTTGTCCGGCTCGCCGACGGGCGCGTGCGCTCGGGTGGCGGCAAGGCGCAACAGCTTTTCGCGCGGGTGCTGGGCACGACTGACGACATGCTGGTCGATCCCTCGGTGTGCGATTGCTGCCAGACCACGCTCGCCGCGTTTCCCGACGGTGGCGCCCTGCTCGCCTACCGCGGTCGCACGGACCAGGAGGTCCGCGACATTCGCATCAGCCGCTGGCATGGCGGCAAGTGGGATGAACCCCGCGCGTTAAACAACGACGACTGGCGCATCGCGGCCTGCCCGATCAACGGTCCGCGCCTCGCGAGCGACGGCGGCCGGATTGCGGCGGCCTGGTTTACCGCCGCCGACAACGATCCGCGAGTGCTTGCGTCTTTTTTCCCCGATGCCGGCGGACGTTTTCTGATGCCGCTGCGGATCGACCGGGGCAAGCCCGCCGGGCGCGTCGACACCCTGATCCTCCACGACGGCGCGATGCTCGTCACCTGGGTGGAAAACGACGGCAGCGTGTGGCTGCGCCGCGTGACGCCCGATTTTTCCGTAAACGATCCGGTGGCGCTGGCGGCGGCCGGATCCACCAGCACGAAGACCGTGCCGCGCCTGGTTCTGCGGCGCGACTACCGGGGTGGAAAAATGCCGGCGCAAGTGATCGCGGCCTTCGCGGGCGAGGGATCCGCCCCGCTGCGCACGCTGCTGATTTCCATTCCCGAGGGGGAGCTGCTGGAATTCGAAAACGAGTGCGGCTGCTCGCCGACACCCGAGCAGCTGCAGGGCTTTCCCATCCGCGGCACGATCGGGTCGGCGCAGCCCGGAACCGGGACGCTGCGCGTGCAGCACGCCGAATTGCCCGGCGTGTTTGCCGCGGGCACCCGCGATTTCAAGACCGCTCCCGGGGTGCTGACCGCCGCGCAACCCGGCCGCGCGATCCTCGGCCGCGTCGAACTACGCGAGGGCACCTGGTGGCTCTTCGACGTACGGCTGCTCGGACCGCCCTAAGCGGACGGAAACGGAGCGACGTCACGCTCCGGCGCATGGTCCCGGAGACGCCTGAAACCGACCCGCTCCGGCCCCTCCGCCTTCACTCCATGGCGGATTCCCGCTCAATCCGTCGTTGTCAACTGATAGTTGACAACGACGGATTGGCACGACGGTTCTGCCTCCGAGGAGCGAATGCGGGCCGGGCAGTGAATGAACCCGTGCTCTCCGCGGGAGCCGTGCCTCAACTTGACGCGTTGGGTACAATCGCCACTTTACCGCTGCCATGCCCGCCACGCGCCGCCACACCCCGCTGGCCGAACGCCTCCGCCGCCTGTTCGCGGCGGGGAGCGCGTTGCTTGTTTTCGGGCTCACGGTTTTCGCAGCGAGCCCCAAGCTGCACGAATGGCTGCATGCCGCGGGCACGCCAACGAGTGAGGAGGGCTGCCCCATCACGCTTTTTTCCAGCGGCGTTTCACTGCCGCTGGACACCGTCGCAGCTCTGCCGCCGGTACTGATCGGGCACGCCCCGTCCGCTGCCGTCGCGGTGGAGATTTTTGTGGCGCCACCGCGCTACCTGCTCCGCCCCGAACGCGGACCTCCCGGACAGGTTTGAACCTCCCAGCACCGTAGCGGCGGTCCGTCGCCCGCCGGCTGCGTTTACCTCCGTTGCCCGGCGGCGCTTCATCGCGTCACGCCGGCCAAGCGGCTGCTCCGATCGCCTTCGTTCAAACCCATTTGTCCATCATGTCCCTTTTTCGTCATCTACCTATTTTCCTGCTTTGCGCCGCAACCAGCCTTCGCAGCCAGACTCCGCCACCCTCATCGCCGCCCGCGAGCGACAAGATCGAGCGTCTCAATGAATTTATCGTCAGCGCCGGTCCCGATCCGAAGACCGCCTTCGATCTCGCCCAAGGCACCTCCGTCCTCGCCGGCGCGGAACTGCGCCGCCTGGCCCAAAACACCCTCGGGGAAACGCTCTCAAGCACACCCGGGGTCTCCTCCACCTACTACGGCCCCGGCGCGAGCCGGCCGGTCATTCGCGGGCTGGGGGGCGACCGCATTCGCGTGCTGGAGAACGGCGTCGGCGCGCTCGATGCGTCGAACGTCAGTCCCGATCACAACACCGCGCTCGAACCGCTTTTTGCCTCGCGTATCGAGGTGCTGCGGGGACCCAGCACGCTACTCTACGGCAGTTCCGCCGTCGGTGGAGCCATCAACGTGATCGACAACACCATCCCGGCAAGCGCCCCCGACAAGCCATTTTCCGGCGTGCTCGAACTTCGCGGCGGCGGTGCCGCGCGGGAACGCGCAGCCATTCTCTCCGCCGGCGGCGGCAACCAGCAATTCGCCCTCCATGTGAACGCGCTCAAGCAGCAAAGCGACGACGTCAACATTCCCGGCGTCGCCCGCATCGACGCGGACGCACCGCCGGATCAACCGGCCGGCACGCTGCCCAACAGCCGGATCGAAACGAAAAGCGGCGCGATCGGCGCCACCTGGTTCGGTGCCGCCGGCCGGATCGGCGCCGCGATTAGCACGTATGCGACGACGTACGGCGTGCCGGCCGCCGAACCGATCAGCATCGCCATGCGGCAGCGCCGATTTGAAGTCGAGGGGGAGAGCAAGGCCGGGACCGGCGTTTGGCGTGGAGTTCGCGGCCGCTTCGCCGCCGGCGACTACACGCACAGCGAAATCGCCGACCAGACGACAATCAACACGACCTTCGTCAACAAGGCCTGGGAAGGACGGGTCGAACTGCCCCATACGCTTGGAACCCACGTCACCGGCACGATCGGCACCCAGATCGAGCGCAGCGATTTCAGCGCCGTCGGCGAGGAAGTTGTCACGCCGCCCTCGGTCACCGCCCGTCAGGCCGTGTTCGCTCTGGAGGAATGGGCCCTCGGCGAAATCCGCCTGCAAGCCGGCGCGCGCGTGGAACGCCAAACGGTAACCCTCGGCGAAGTCGACGCGGGCCTGCCGGTCCTGCCCGGTTTCAACGCGCGATCAGGCGAAAAAAAGACCCTGGCCGGTGCCAGCGCTTCGCTCGGCGCGGTATTTTACCCCGCGAAGGACTGGTCGGTGGCCCTCAACCTCGCCTACACCGAACGATTGCCCACGGCGCAGGAGAGCTTTTCCAACGGCCCGCACGGCGGCACCGGCGCCTATGAAATCGGCACGAGCACCCTCGACCGCGAGAAATCGCTGGGCTTCGACGTCAGCCTGCGCCGTCGCGCCGGTTTCGTCACCGGCGCCCTGAGCGGATTCGTGCACCGGTTCAACGGCTTTGTTTTCGAGCAGGAAATGCCCGCCGGGGCGATCCCCGAGGAGAACAATCCCGACGGTCTCACGCCGTTCCAATTCGTCGCGCGCGACGCGAATTTCTACGGCGGGGAAGCCGAGCTGTCGCTCCACTTCATCGACCGGCCCGACCGCCATTTGCACCTCGACCTCACGTCCGATTTCGTGCGGGCCGAGGAGAGAGCCAGCGGCCAGCCGCTCCCGCGCATCCCGCCCATGCGCCATGGCGCAAAGCTCAGCTATGAGGACGGCCGATGGAGTGCCGATCTTCAGGTGCGGCATGCCCGGGGGCAGGATCGGATCACGGCAGGCGAGACGCCCACTCCCGGCTACACCCTCGTCAATGCCAGCGTGAGTTACCTCATCATTGCCGGAAGCGTGAACTACGAGCTTTTCGCGCGAGGCACCAATCTCACGGACGCCAAAGCCCGCGAACACACCTCCTTCCTCAAGAAATTCGCGCCACTGCCCGGCCGCGGGTTGCTCGCCGGAGTCCGCATGAAATTCTAACATTTATTTCGACAAACCGGCTCGCCGATGCTGCGGATCCCCCTTTTGACGGCCCGGACACAATCGCCACGTTTAGTCCATGGGGACGGCGTTTGGCTCCCGGTCGCTCGCTGATATTTCGCGGCATCTGCTCACCACGGGCGGTGCTGCGCCCGTCTTGGCGTTGACCATCTTCGCCGCCTGTCCGGAATTGCACGACTGGCTGCACGCCCCGGACAGCGCGGCCGGTGGCCACCGCGACCGTCGCCGGCCTCTACGGCTACGCTACGCGCGATCTGCCGACGGGCTCCGCCGTCGTCTGCACCCTGGGTGCCGCCCTGCTCGTGGCCATGATCGCCGCCCGATTCCGCAAGCCACCGGCCGGCTGACGACGCCGGTTGCTCAGGACTCCAGCCCAAAAACTGCGTTGGCGTAATTCTCCACGCTGAATGGCTGCAGGTCCTCCGGCTGCTCGCCAAGTCCGAGGAAATAAATCGGAATCTTGAGCTGCCGGTAGATCCCTACCAGCGCCCCGCCGCGGCTGGTGCCGTCGAGCTTCGTCACCACCAGTCCCGTCAGGCCGAAGCTCCGGTGAAACACTTTCGCCTGCTCGATCGAGTTGCTGCCCAGCGAGCCGTCGACCACCAGCCAGCGGTGCTGGGGCGCGGTGGGATCGTTCTTCTGCAGCACCCGGCGGATCTTTGCCAGTTCCTCCATCAAATTACTTTTCGTGTGCAGGCGGCCCGCCGTGTCCACGATCAGAAAATCTCGGCCGCGCGACTTCGCCGCCTGCCACGCATCGAACGCCACCGCCGCGGAATCGGCGCCCGTCGGGCTCGACACAGTTTCCAAATTCAACCGCGTCGCCCACGACTTGAGCTGCTCCACCGCCGCGGCGCGGAACGTGTCGCACGCCGCGAGCACGACCGTCCGGCCGTCTTCCTTCAGCTTCCAGGCCAGCTTCGCCGAGGTTGTCGTCTTGCCGGAACCGTTGACGCCGATCATCGCGATCACGACGGGATTTCCCGTCGGCGGCTTGACCTCCAGCGTGCCCGCCGCGCCGGCCAGCACGCGCTTGAGCACCGCGGCGCCGATCTTCGCCGCCTCCTGCCCGTGCAGGGTTTTGTCCTTTTTATAGGCGGCCTTGATTTCCGCGAGGATCTCTTCGGTCGTCTCGACCCCGAAGTCCGCCGTGTAGAGCGCCTCTTCGAGGGTCTCCAGCGACGACGCATCGATCGGCTTCTGTCCGAAAATTGCCGCCGTCTTGCCCGCGATCGCGGACACGGTCTTGGCCAGCCCTTCTTTGAGTTTTTTGAAAAGTCCGAACATCGAATGAGGAAATCAGGAAAGTCAGGAAACCAGGCTCCCGGGACCAATGCGTTTGATCGTGAGCGGCATCGTGGCGAAATTTAAGATGAGTCCGTTCCGGATTCCCATGGCTTTCATCTGCGAACGTCCAATCGCGAAGAAGATATCCTCCAGCGCACTGACTGCTTTCAATTCAACCAACAGGGCGCCCTCGACCAGCAGATCCAGCCGATGCTCTCCAACGCCAACCCCACGATGCTGGATGGCGATGACTTTCTGTTGCTCAAATGCGATTCCACGCGCGGCCAGCTCGACGGCCATGGCATTCTCATAAACGGATTCGATAAACCCTGGTCCGAGCGCCGTGTGCACCGCAATGGCCGCCCCAATCACCCGCTTGCTCAGCCCTTCGTTACCGAGCTCGGTCATTTCCAGCCTTCCTGATTTCCACATTCAATCGGATTCTCATTCCGCTTTGCGCGAATCCCGGCCCAACTGGTCCTTCAGGCGGTCGAGGATTCCGTTGATAAACCGCTTCGAGTCGGCGTTGGAAAACTGTTTCGAAAGGTCGATCGCCTCGTTGATCGAAACGACCGGCGGGATGTCCTTGCGATAGACCATCTCAAACATCGCGATCCGGAGGATGGCGAGGTCGATCTTCGCGATGCGCTCGAATTCCCAATTGTGCGCCAGGCCCTTGATGCGTGGATCAAGGTCGGCGAGGTGCTCGATCACCCCATGGATCAATTCCTCACCAAACGCGTAATGGTCGCGCGGCTGCTCGCAGTTCTCGAAGAACACCCGCAGGTCGTCGGTCAGGTTTTTTGGCGGGTTCAGGCTCCAGGCGTAAAGAAACTGCAGCGCCACGACCCGGCCGTCCCGGCGTTGCGCGAAGAGGACTTTGGTCATCGCGAGGCCTTTCGCTTCAGGACGGCCATTTCGAGCGCGGCGCGGGCAAATTCGGCCCCCCAATTGATCTTCCCGAGGCACCGGGCCCGGGCCTGCGCGAGAGAATTCACCACGATCACGCCGTTGATCACCGGCACCCGGGTGTCGAGGGCCACGCGCTGCAGCGCGTGCGATACGCTCTGCCCGACGAGTTCGTGATGCGAGGTCTCCCCGGCCAGCAACACGCCCAGCCCGATCACGCCGTCGCAGCCGCGCTGCGTCGCCAAGGCCTGCGCCGCCCATGGCACCTCATGCGAACCGGGCACGCGCAGCACCGTCAGATGCTTCTCCTTCACGCCGGACGACCGCAACGCGGCGACCACGCGCGCGAGCAATCCGTCGACCAACGTCGGGTTAAAACGCGCCGCGACGATGCCGAGGTGGATACCGGCACCGTTGATAAGGCGTGATTCTGGCGAGGCCAAGCTCATGGGAGGGTCTATTGGCTAGACCAAATTTGAAATCCGCAACCCGAAATCTTTTCCCTCGGGCGCCTCGGCCAGTCGGGAGCTGGCTTGGACGGGTGGCCAATGGCTTAAATCGGCACCTGCGCCACAATTTCCAGCCCGTAGCCGTCGAGACCCACGACCTTGCGCGTGCTGTTCGAAAGCAACTGGATCTTGCCCAGCCCTAGCGCCACGAGGATTTGCGCCCCGATGCCATAGTCACGAAAATCCATCGGCGGCGGCGGGCTGCCGGGGGTGCCCGTCAGGCAACGCAGCAATGCCTCGCCCGAATTCGACGGCTGCATGTAGAGCACCACGCCGCGCCGCGCCTGCGCCACCGCCCCGAGCGAGGCCGTCAGCATCTGGTGGCCGGGCAGGCCCTTGAGGCGGAAGACGTCGCTCAACAAATTCTCGGAATGCACCCGCACCAGCGTGGGCTCGGGGCCGAGTGTGCCCATGGTGAAGGCGAGATGCGTGCGACCGTCGAGGCGGCTGCGAAACACATGCAGCGTGAAGTCGCCATACTCCGAGGCAAAGGGCTGCGACCGCACCAGCTCCACGAGATGATCGCGCCGCGACCGGTACTCGATGAGCGACGCGATGGAAATCATCTTCAGGCCGAACTTCTGCTTGAACTCGACGAGTTGCGGCAGCCGTTGGACCGTGCCGTCGTCGTTGACGAGTTCGCACAGCACGCCCATCGGCGAAAGCCCGGCCAGCGTCGCTAGGTCGACCGCCGCCTCCGTGTGCCCGGCCCGCTCGAGCACGCCACCGGGGCGGGCCCGCAACGGGAAAACGTGGCCCGGTTGCACCAGCTGCTCGGGGCGCGTCGCCGGATCCGCCAGCAAGCGGATCGTGAGCGTGCGATCGTAGGCGCTGATCCCCGTCGTAATGCCCTCCGCGGCATCGACACTCACCGTGAAATCCGTGCGGTGCGATTCGCGGTTCCGCGCGACCATCGGCCCCAGCCCCAACCGCCGCAGCGAGTGCTCCACCGTGGGCACGCAGACGATGCCGCTGCCGTAACGGATCATCATGTTGACGGTCTCGGGCGTGACCTTCTCCGCCGCCATGATCAGGTCGCCCTCGTTTTCGCGATTCTCGTCATCGGCGACGATGATGAGTTTCCCCGCGGCAATGTCCGCGATCGCGGACTCCACGGGATCGAACGGCGGTTGGACGGAGGCGGACATCGGACTACTCTCCGCCTACGACGGAAATTTTGCTAGATTTTTGCGGGCCTCCACCGCCGGCTCATTCCTGCCGAAAATCGACGCTCAAGACCTCCGGCACCGGCTCCGTGCCCTCGGGGGCCGCCGGCAGCATCAGGATGGTCAGTTTGAAGGTATAGGGCGGCCGCACGACTTTTCCCGAACCGAGTGCATTGGGTCCGCCCCCGGGCAGCAGCACCACGCGTTCCGGCGGAGCCTTCATTTTCGCATCCCACCGCAGGATCGCCTGCGCGACATCGGGAGGAACGGGCTTCTTCTTGGCGTCGTAAAACGACATCTTGAATGTACCGTTCACGATCTGCAGACCGAGAAAGCCCTTGGCGCCGCGGGCGATCTCCATCCCGTCGATCTTCGCCGGCTCTTCTTTTTTCGCCTCCTTGTCTGCCCCCCTTCGCCCCCGGTCGAGCTGGCGTCGCCGCCGGAGCGGTGACGACCATGATCGCGCCCAAGACGAATCCCAGCCTAGAGAGAATTTTCATGCCATCAGCCTAGGCCGGCGACGCCCCATCGGCAAGACGGTTGCGTCTCTATGCGGCCCGACGGTAGATCGATTTGACCAGACCGCAGCAGCCGTAATACTTTCCCGGTCAGTCCGCTTTATGTCCAAACTCAGCCACCTTTTCGCGAACAACCGGGCTTGGTCAGAAAGAATTCGGCAGAAGGACGCCGACTTTTTCACCAAGCTTTCTCACCAGCAGTCGCCTTCCTACCTTTGGATCGGGTGCGCCGACAGCCGGGTGCCGGCCAACGAGATCGTCGACCTCCTGCCCGGAGAACTGTTCGTCCATCGCAACATCGCCAACGTGGTCGTACACACCGATCTCAACTGCCTCTCCGTGATGCAATTCGCGGTCGATCTGCTGAAGGTGAAGCACATCATCGTCGTCGGTCACTACGGCTGCAGCGGCGTGAACGCGGCGCTGCACCGCGATCGCGTCGGGCTCGCCGACAACTGGCTGCAACACGTGCAGGACGTACGGCAGAAACATGAACGGCGCCTGGAATGCGTGCCGGGCGGTTCGGCCCGCTGCGACCGGCTCTGCGAATTGAACGTTATCGAGCAGGTGAGCAACGTGTGCCGCACCACCATCGTACGCGACGCCTGGTTGCGCGAGCAGACCCTCACGGTGCACGGCTGGATCTACGGCCTGAAAGACGGCCTGGCGCGCGACTTGGGGTGCTCCGCCTCGAGTTCCGACGAGGCCGCCCGCACTTATCCCGCCGCCATCGCCTGTCTGTAGGCCGCCGCCCCGACGCGCGCCGCAGGGACGATTGGATCCCCGACGGTTAAGAAACGCCCTAACTGCTCCGGCGGATCTCCGCCTTGAGCGCCTGCCAGCGCGCCAGCCGGTCGGCGATCTTCGCCTCCCAGCCCGCGGTCTTCGGCGTGTAGAGCGCCAGCGGCTTTTCGAGGAAGTTCTGTCCCGAGATATTTTCCGGAAAATCGTGGGAGTAGTCGTAGCCCTTGCCGTGACCGGCCTGCTTGCTAGCTGCCCCACTCTTGTCGCGTAGCGCCAGCGGCACGGGCTGAACCGGCTGTTCTTTGAGCACCCGATGCGCCTCGCCCAGCGCGAGCGTGGCGGAATTGCTTTTCGGCGCCGTCGCGATGTAGAGCGTCGCGTGCGCCAGAGTGAGTTCGGCCTCCGGCAGGCCGATAAAGTCCACGGCGTGGTGCGCCGCCACCGTCAGCGGCAGTGCCTGCGGATCGGCCAGCCCGACGTCCTCGCTCGCCAGGATCACCAGCCGACGCGCGATGAACCGCGGGTCCTCACCGCCCGCGAGCATCTTCGCCAGCCAATAAATCGCCGCATCGGGATCGCTACCGCGGCAGCTCTTGATAAACGCCGAGACCGTATCGTAGTGCTCATCCTCGTCGGCATCGTAGCGAATCCGGCGCTCGCGCGCGAACACCTCGAGCTCGGCCGACGTGATCGGCGCGCCCTCCGGCAAACCCAATACGAGAACCTCGAGGGCGTTGAGCGCCCGCCGCAGGTCCCCGTCGCATAGCACCGCGAGATCGGCGAGGATGCGGCCGGTGGCGGTGACGCCGCGCGCGCCGAGGCCACGCCCGGCATCGACCAGCGCCTGCTCCAACACGCCCACGATCGCGGTGGTCGAAAGCGGTTCGAGGCGGAACAGGTGACTGCGCGAAAGCAGTGGCGGGTTGACGTAGAAGCCCGGGTTGTGCGTCGTCGCGCCGATCAACCGGACATTACCCTCCTCCACGTCGGGCAGGAGCAGATCCTGCTGCGATTTGTTGAAACGGTGCAGCTCGTCGATGAAAAGAATCGTCGCGGCCTCCGGCCGGCGCCGGGCGGCCGCGAGGATTTCCCGCAACTCGGCGACGTTCGACATGACGGCGTTGATGCGGACAAACCGGCTCTGCGTCTCGTGGGCGATCGCCTCGGCGATGCTGGTCTTGCCGCAGCCGGGCGGGCCGTAGAAGAGCAGGGAGCCGAAGCGATTTTGGGCGACGAGCCGGGGCAGCAGGCTGCCGGCTTTCAAAATATGTTCCTGGCCGACCACCTCGGCGAGCCGGCGCGGTCGCATGCGCGCGGCGAGCGGCTGATGCAGGGACCGGGCGGCCGGCGCCTCCGCTGGCGGCGCAGCGTCGTCGCCAAAGAGGTCGGATTGGTCGGCGGCAGGCATTGTGAAAGGTCTAATGAGCAGGAATTAGCATCCGGCAAAAGCCCGGAAAACGAACGTCCGGCCGTGTCCGGCAATAAATGCCACCGGGGCCCTCCGATTCCAACGATCTCACGCCCGGAATTTAGGGTCGTGAGGGGACGTTGAGTGGGCTCAACTTCGCCCCATGACCAGCCGCTGCTTGGGACATCGCGCGCCCCTGTTGTGGCTCGTGTTGCCGCTGATCGCCGGGCTGGCGGCCGGCAAGCTCGGCTGGATCGCGCCGCCCGGCTGGCAACTTGCGGCCGCGTTCGGCGCCGCAGCGATCGCCGTCCTCGCCAGCTGGCGTTTCCCCCGGGGCTGGGCGCCGGCGCTGGTCGTCGCGCTGTTCCTCGCGGGCGGCGCGAGCTACGCGTTGCAGCGCGCGCGACTGCCCGCGTGGGATGCCCTCCCGCCACGCGAGGCCCAACTGATCGTGCGCGTGGACCGGGTTTTCGCTTCCGGCAACGCCCGCAAGGCATCCGGACTCGCCACCGTCGTGCGCACCGGGAATCACCTGCCGGAACTACGCGGCCAGCACATTTACTTTTCGCTCGCGCTGCGACCCGGCGAAGCGCCGCCGATTCGCAGTGCAACAATTTCCGCCGTCGGCGTGTTGGTCACGCTTCCGCGGAATCCGCCGACCGACACCTTCGACGGCTACCTGGCCGCCGCGGGCATGAATTTCCGCCTGACCCGCGGTCGGGTGTTGGGACCCGTTGAACCACCGCTCGCCTATTACCGCTTTTGCGCCGGCGCCGCGGAACGTTTCAAGGAAATCCTCGGCCGTGGCATCGCGGAAAAACGCCCCGCGCTGGCCGGGTTGCTGCGGGCGATGATGCTGGGCGAGACGCACGAACTGAGCGACGAGCAACACACCTTGTTCATGCAAAGCGGCACGATGCATCTGTTCGCCATCAGCGGACTCAATATCGGGGTGATCGCGGGTTCGTTGCAGGCGCTGCTACTCTTACTGCGCCTGCCCGGGTGGGTGCGATTTGTCATCGGCGCGGCGCTGCTCGGACTTTTTGTCGACGTCACAGGCGCTTCGCCGTCGGCGGTGCGGGCCTTCGCGATGGCGGTCTTTGTGCACGCCGCCTACGTCTGGCGGCGCCCGGCCAATCCGCTCGCCGCCCTCGTCGCCTCCGCCGCGGTCGTCCTCTGTCTGGCACCGCTGCAGCTGTTCAGCGCCAGTTTTCTGATGAGTTACGGCATCGTGACGGCGCTGCTGGTGCTCGGTCTGCCGCTGGGCGAAGCGTGGCGGGCCCGCTGGAAGCCGTGGCGCGATCTGCCGGCAGCGACCTGGCGGCCGTGGCAAAAGGCGGTCGACATCGCCTGGCGATGGCTCTCGACCACTCTCGCCATCGGGGTGGCGACCACCCTCGTCGGTCTGCTCACGGGCGTGCAGTTTTTCCGGCTGCTGACGCCCGGCGCGCTGGTGGCCAACCTCGTGCTGATCCCCGCGGCCATGGCGGCCACCCTCGGGGGATTCGCGTCCCTGCTTTGCGGACTCGTCGGTTTCACCCCCGGCGCCATCCTGTGCAACCATGCCGCCGCCGTGATTCTGCTGGCGATCGAGTGGCTCGTACGGAGCAGCGTGCGGCTGCCCGGCGCGTATCTCGCCGCTCATTTCAGTCCCGCCTGGGTGGGGCCGGCCACCCTGACGCTGCTGCTGGCAGCCTTGCTCGCCGGCTACGGCGCGGATTGGCGGCGCGACCGTGGTGGATGGTGGCCACCGTTTGCCATCGTCGCCGGGGCGCTGATCTTCGGAATGAAGTTCGGCTGAGGCCGGGAGCGGACGGTTGTATGTGAAGATCGGGAAAGCTGGAATCGACTCCATTTCCTCAAATTTCTTGAGTTCCACCCTCAAAAAGCACTCCTCTCCGATCCGCTCGTGCCCCCACTCGCGGTGAAGTGCCCGAATGAAATGAAGCCTGGTGGAATTTCGCAGGCATGAATGGATTCCATTTTCCTGAATTTCCTGAGTTCCACATTTCGAAAATCCCCCCATCCTCCCGGACATGAAAAGCGCCTACGAACTCGCGATGGAACGCCTGGCCAAATCCGACCCCTCGGGCTCGGTACCCCTGACGGCCGAAAAAAAATCCCGCCTCGCGGAAATCGACCGCGTGTATCAGGGCAAGCTGGCGGAGCGCGAGATCTTCCTGAAGAAGCAGCTCGACGAGGTTCTTGCCGCGCAGAAATTCGAGGACATCGAAAAGATCAAGCAACAGCTCGCCAGTGAGCGGGCACGACTCGAGGAGGACAGGGAATCCGAAAAGGAACGCGTACGGCGGGGAAAGTAGTCCCTCCGATTTGCCCCGTCGCGCCGCGTCACCCGCCGCGACGCCGCTTCGCCTTCAGGCCACCAACTCGAAATCGGCCACCAGCGCATGATGGTCGGACGCGGGCGTGGGCACCACCCGGTGCGCGACGGGTCGGAGTTGGGCGTTATAGAAGATGTGATCGAGCACGAAGGGCCGGCGGCGCCACGTGACCTCGGTTTGCTGGACGGTTACGAACCCGCGCTCGACGAACTGGGCCACCAGCATGTGGTGCCGGCTGACGTTGAAATCGCCGGTAAGGATCGTGGGGCCGTCGGATGCGGCCAGCTGTTCAGCCACGAGATTGCGTTGGAACGGATTCGCCGTGCTGCTCGATCCGAGCATGAAAAACGCAAGCAGGTGCGTATTGAAAAACTGTACTTCGCGGCCGGCCACGAAGGTCCTGGCTCCGATCAGCAGGCGGTCCGTCGGGGTGGTCTTCTTGCCGAAGAATTCAAACTCGATCGGTGGCGAAGGGAGATCGACCCGCCGCATCTCGCGCAACGGGGTGCGCGAAAAAATCGCCAGACCGATCCCAAAGGGAAGCTCACGCGGGTCGGCCTTGGGATACGAAAAAAACGCGTCGTAGCCGGGGAGCTCCTCGCGCAGGCGGCCGTAATTCGGCGGCGGCTGCACCTGCATGCCCCCGGGCAACGCCTGCTCGACCTCCTGCAGCAGGATGACATCGGGCGTGATGCGACCGAATTTCGTCGAGCGTCGCCTCCAGCCGGATGGGCGCACGATCGGGATAGGTATCGTCCCAGATCTGCCCAAACTGCATGTTGAACTGGAGGACGCGGAAACGGGTCATTGGCGGCACAGCACGATCATCGGCTGGGGCGGGAACCGCCACCGGCCGGCGCGGACACGGCAGCGGCGGACACGGGGGCGACATCCGGAGCATTCTTGCGAAAAACGAAGCGGTTGAGCTTGGCGGTCGTCGCTCCTTCGAAGGCTGGGAAACGGGCCAAATTGGCCTCACGGGCCGCGGTGAATCCGTCTTGATACCGGGAAACCAGCGGTGGCCTGATCGTATCCGTCGATGTCGAGATCGTCGCGGCGCGCCGATTCGCAGGACTGGAAGCCGGAGGAATCGGGGCGAGCAGGCTGCGCGGAGTTTCGCGCAGGCTCTTAGGCCGGGTTTCCGCGATATCGATCGCCGCACGGGGCAGGGCACCGGCGCGCGGGAGATCGAGGACTGCCGCACCCACCCGTCTATCCTGGAGATCACGATCGATTTGGGGCGTCCGCTTGTCCGGCTGGATCGACGCGATCGGCGCGAATTTGGCGTTCCGCTGGGTCACATCGATCGGTCCTGTAGGGTTTGCCCCCCACCCGCTGACCGCCCCCGTCAGAAGCAAATGAACCATGGCGATGGCGCGAAAATACCTCATGGCGGGACGTAGAAGAGCTCTGTCAGGCAAATCATTTTCAGCAAATCAAAACTCGCCCCGAGCCGGTTCCTGCCGCGCCCCCCGGTTTGACCTGGTTGAAGCCACCCACGAACCGCTATTCGCCCGGGCCGGCTCCATGGGTGGAGGCCTCGTCCGACCGGTACCCCGGCCGGCCCCCGCTAATTGTCAGCCGCACCCGCGGCGGGCTTCGTCGTGCCGGATCGGTTTCCAAGTCCAAGCGAAAAAACGATCACGGCCGACATGGCGATCATTCCGCAGAGACAGTAGATGCCACCCACGAAGGATCCCGTGTAATGCTTGATCAGGCCGAGTACAGAGGGGCCAACGAATCCCCCGAGGTTTCCGACGGAGTTGATCAAACCGATGCTGGCCGCCGCGGCGGATTCGGCGAGAAAGAGACTGGGCAGCGACCAGAACGCCGGCAGGTAGGCCTTGAGCCCGCCATACGCCACCATGAAGCAGAGAATCGTGAGCACGAGATTGCCCTGTGTAAGCGGGGCGAGTGCCATCGCAACCGCCGCCACCATGATCGGGATCACGGCGTGAAAGCGGCGCTCCTTGGTGCGATCGGAGTTCCACGCCACGAACAACTGGGAAAACAGCGCGACGATCGGGGGCAGGATCACCAGCCAGGTGACCGCATCGATCTGGAGCGAATACCACTGCTGAAGAATGCTCGGCAGAAAGGACTCGAAGCCGTAGCTGCCCGTGACGATGCAGAAGTAGGCGAGCGCGAGCAGCAGCACCTTGGGATTCATGAGGCCCTGCCAAAGCGTCATGCGGACGGCCTGCTTGCGGCTCGCCTTTTCGTCCGCCAGCGAACGCTCCAGCGCATCGCGTTCCTCCGGGGTGAGCCACTTGGCCTGGCCCGGCTTGTCGGTCAGCAGGAACCACACGGCGACCCCGAGCACCAGCGCCGGAATGCCCCAGGCGACGTAAACCCACTGCCAGCCGGACATCCCGAGCAACCGCGGATGGTGCACCGTAACTCCATTGACCACTTCGTCGGTGCCGATCTTGAGGAGCAGGTTGGAAATCTTCGGGCTGACCATCTGCGCCACGGGCGTCGCGACAAAGAAATAGGCCAGGGCGCGGGCCCGATCGCGACTCGTGAACCAGTGCGTGAGATACACGATCACGCCGGGAAAGAAACCGGCCTCGGCCAGACCGAGCAAAAACCGCACGACGTAAAACTGCGTCGGCGTTTTCACCAAGGCCGTGAGCGCGGCCATGATGCCCCAGGAAATCATGATGCGGAAAATCCACTTTCGGGCGCTCCAGCGCTCCACAATCAGGGAGCCGGGGATTTCCAGAATGAAGTAGCCGATGAAAAACACCCCGAAGCCGATACCGATGACCGCATCGTTGAAACCCTCCAGCTCGCGAATCATCGTGAACTTCGCGATCGAGACATTCGTCCGGTCGACGTAGGCGATGACGTAGCAGAGGAAGAGTAACGGCAGCAGCCGCCAGTAGGCTTTGCGCCGGGCACGCTCGAGGGCGGAATAGTGATCGGGCGTGAGGGGGGTAGATTCAGTCACAAGGGGAAGAAAGCAGGGAAAGGCCCGGGGAAGGCGGACGCACAGGCCCCGACAGTGCGGGTGAGCCGGAGTAATTCAAGACAACTGAGCGCGCCGCAAAAGCGCGGGATTCCTTACTCGGGCTCGGCCGTGCCCTCGACCACCCACTCGCGAGCCTCGGGCACGTGCCGCAGGAATTCGTGCAGCGCGGCGCTCAGGTGCTCGGCGTAGCGAAAATGTGCACCCATTCCCGTGCGCAGCTCGGCCTCGTAGATGAATTTGTCGGCATGGGTGCTGTGCTCAAACGGCGTCTGCGCGCCGAGCAACAGCGAATACACGTAAGCCGGCGAGCCGCGATCAAGCAGCTCGCGCGTGAGCGCCAGTTGGTCGGCGAGTAACGCGGCATGAGGCCCGCGATCGATCTCCGGCGGCAAATAAAACCCCGCCTGGATCAGCGGCGTGTAGCGGTGCCCCGTGCGATGGCGGTTGAGGTCGCGCAGTTCGGCCAGCGCCATGTTGTTCCAGGCGAAGGCCACCCGCATGCGCCGCGTCGCGGTGCCTTGATAACCGTAGCGATTGCCGCGATGCCGCAACGCCTCGGCCACGGGATGCGACTCCGGCAGCCACGCCGGCGCCGTGCGATCGACGCGGACCCAGACCTCGTCCGCCAGCGGCGCCGACGAAAGCCGGTCGCGGCCCAGCGCGAGCGACGCCGCCAGTTCCTGCCGCGCCTGCTCCTCGTAGGATTTTTCCGCCGAACTGTGTCGCATGAGCCGCGGCGACTGTTTGAGCAGTTCGTCGCGAATCAATTTGGCCGCGGTCCGCGCCTCGGGGTGCGGCAGGGAATCAAGGTGCTTGACGGTCGTCGCCCACATCCGGGACGACTGCACCAGCCCGAGATTGGTGCGCGTCGCGAACGGGATGAAATACCGCGCGCGATCGAGGGCGTAGTTCTTGCGCAGCCGCGTCGCCACCGCGGGCTTCGCGTCGGCCGGCAGACGCACCCGCTGCGGCTCGGCCACGGCGAGCGCATCGAGCCGGGCATACTCGGCGTGATAGGCGGCAAAGGACCGCGTCAGCACCTCGCGCCAGCGGCCGGCCAGATCGGCGGGAATGCCGAGTTCCTCGGCGATGGGCACGTTGGCCGCATCCATCGTGATGTAGCGCGTGCTCGATTCCTGGCCGTCCGCCATCTGGGCGATCTCGAATATTTTATAGGCGAGCCACATCGACACGTCGTCGAGCGCGACGGCGAGGCCGCCGGTGAGGCCGCCGATGGAGGCATGGCCGTAATCGACAAACTTCAGGATGCGATCGATCGACGCGTCAGGGTTGGCGAGGTCGACCTTCGATAGAATCGCGTGGATGCCCTCGTTGCTGCGGGAGTAGCGGGCGAGCACCGAGGCGAGCAATTCCGGGGTGACCTTGGGCAGATCCGCCGCGGTGGGCGGCGGGACGAGGGCGAGGCCGGTGATTCTCATGCGTGGGTTGGGATGGCCGCGAAAAGGCACGAAAACTCGCCAAAAGGGAAAGGATAAATGCGCTGCCGCCGCCACCATCACCGCCGGCTCATCCCAAACCGGGGATGTCGCCGTTCGTGCTTCAACACTGCCACGCGGATTGCACCGGGTCTTTCGCGATAAACGACCAAAAAGGGAAAACTCGTGAGGCGAGCACAGCGGAAAATCCTGCTTCGAAGGTAGAACGGAAAGCGCCTTGGTGCGGCCTTGATGTCAGCGACGATCGACTTGAATTCTGCGTCGAAACGATCGGCCAGATTTTCGCCCGCCATCTCGTAGAAATTGAGGGCGTCGTTGTAGTCCGCCTGCACGGCCGGACGATATTCGAACCTCACACGCGACGGCGATTCACCCCGGCCCAAAACTGGTTTCCCGTAAGTGGCTGGACTTTGCCGCTCGCCAACTCGGCATCTCGACGGGTGGCTTCCGCCAGAATCTCATCGGGATCGCAGGCATCCGGCGCCGGCAGCGTGCCCAGCAGCCGATCCACCAGCCGCAACCGGTCTTTGTCGGGCAACTGGAGAACAGCGGCCTCAAGTTCCTTGAGCGGACTCATACGTCGAAGCTAGTTTTCGCCCGGACTGAGTCAAGCGACCCAGCCACCGTTTACGGGTTCACCACGATTTGGGCGGTAACGTCGGTGCCGTTCTGCTGCAAAGAGGCTCGGTTGGCTTTCGCCGACAGTAAGTTGCCGTGGGAATCGGTGCCGGCCATGAACTTTAGCTGGGTGATTCCGCTCACTTTCACGGGCAGACCATTGGTTTGGAGGAGGTCGCCTCCGGTAGCCCAAGTGTTGTTGGTCGCACCACCGAGCAGGAGCACTGGCGTCGCGGTATCAGACGCACTGATGTCGCCCACATACACCGGGCCGGTGAACGTCACCCCCGGTGCGTAGATGCCGGTGTATCCCTTCGTCGCGAAGTAGCTGGCATCCGCCGTGTGCACGCCGCCGAATTTGCCGTTGATGCTGAGGATCGCGATGTAGGCGAGGTCCGCGACACCGTCATAAGTGACGCCATTGATGAACAACGCTTGGTTAACCGCCGTGATTTTGCCGACGCTGAAGACGGAAACGTTGGTCATCTCGTTGGCACCCGTGATGACGATGCCAGCGTTGCCTTTCATGTAGGTGACGCCGGCTTGATTGTATTTTACGGGCGCCGCCGTGAGCGGGTCCCGAAAACTGGGCCAGGTGGAGTGTTAGTCTTTGGCTCGGGTTGAGGTGATGACTGCGGTGGTGGTTGGCAATCCCAAGCGGAGGGACGGACCGGCTTGGCGGTCCAGCCCGGAGCTTGGAATTGCCAAAGATTTTTCCGCGACGAAGCGTTGCGGAGAGAGATAACCGAGCGAGCTGTGCGGCCGCTCGGCGTTGTAGTCCTGGCGGAAGTCTTCGATGACGACACGGGCCTCGGTCAGCGTCCAGAGTTGCTCGCGATTGAGGCATTCGTCGCGGAAGCGGGAGTGGAACGATTCCACAAAGCCGTTCTCCCACGGGCTCGCGGGGGT
>SIBR01000041.1 GCA_009695065.1 Opitutus sp.
TCGCTTCGCTGCATGACTCGGCCGCTTAAGTTTATCGGGTCGGCCCTCCGGGCCGGCAGCGCCACGCTCTTGGCCTTTGCCCTGTGGTCGCTGTGGCTCGCCCTCGGTGGGCTGCTCGTCGTGCAGAGCTACATCCTGTTCACCAGCGAGCTGGCCGTGCCAGATTTCGCGCTGCGCCGCTTCGAACGCCGGATCGCCGAGGCCGGGCTGCGCGCCACGTTTGCGCGCACCTCGTTCGACCCCACCGGCCGGATGCTGGTCGAGGATGTCCGGGTATCGTTGCCGGAATTCGCGGAGCCGGTCCTGACGGTCCGCAGTTTCTATATACAGTTCAACCCCTGGTGGCTTGCCGTCGGCCGGTTTGAACCGGAGGAGATCCGCCTCCACGGCGCCCGGGCCGCCGTGCCGGCCATGCTTTCCCCCTCCGGCCGCGCCGAGGATGTGATCCGTGATCTCGATGCCACCATCGTGCCGCGCGCCCACCTGATCGACCTGCCTCAATTAAGCGCGCAGGTGGCCGGCGTCACCCTGACCGCGCAGGGCGCGCTGGCCGTCGCCCCATTCGTGATAAAATCGCGTCCCGGGGAATCGCTTGCGGAGCTCGTCTCCACGCAATTTCCCCTCGTCTGCCGCCAGGTGATCGCGATCGCGGGGCAGCTCGAAGCGCTGGAGGCGCCGGCGTTGGATCTCGAACTCATCCCCTCCGACACGCGGGGAGCGATCATACACGCGGATTTCCTGGCGAAAGGCCTCACGCTCAACACACCGCTTCCCCTCGCGCTCCGCGGCCTCCACGCCACGGCCGAGTTGCCGTTGCTCGGACCGCCGGCCGTCACGACCCGCCTTGAGATCAGCGTGGCGGCCGTGAACGCGCCCGAACGCGGCGAAGCGCATGAGGTGCATGCCTCGCTGGCCGGCAGTTTCCGGCCCGGTGGTTTCCAATTCGATCCCCGGGATATCAAGGTCACCGCCGACTCCCTCGCATCCCGGGGGTTTTCCGCCCGGGCCTTGTCCGCCACTTTCGTCCCGCAGCCCCTGCCCAAGCTCGATGCCGACCTCGTCGCGCAACTGATGGGCGAGCCACTGGCCGTGCAGGCCCGGGCGGACTTTTCAGATCGGACGGCCATCCTCCGTTTTTCGGGTCCGATTTCGCCTCACGTCCTCACGCCCCTGAGCACGCTGCTGAAAACGGAGGTGAGGCAATATTTCGATTTCGCGGCGCTCGATTGCCGGGCCGGGGTGGTGCAGCTGGGCCCGGATTGGAAATTCGAAAAGGTCACCGCCGAAGTCGAGGCGCAAGGAATCGACGCCCGCCACGTGCGGATCGACGAGGGTCGGGCCACCGTCGAGCTGGATCCCCGCCGCTTCTACTCGCCCAGGGCCTACGGGCGCATCGGCGGTAATTTTGCCCGCGGCAGCTACGAGCACGATCTGCAAACCCATCAGTTCCGGTTCCTGCTCGCCGGCCAGCTCCGGCCGCTCGCGATCTCGGGCTGGTTCCGCGCATGGTGGCCGATTTTTTTCCGCCAGTTCGATTTTCAGGCGGCCGCGCCCGCGGCCAGCGTCGACGCGGGGGGCTTTTGGCGGGAGGGCCGGCGTTCGGCCATTTTCGTTTTCGCCGACGTGGCGCACCCGGTGATCCGCGGCGCCGCGCTCGACCGGGTGCGCACCCGCCTCTTCATCCGCCCCGGTTTCTACGACGGACTCGAGATGCTCGCGACCCATTCCACCGGCCTGGCGCAGGGCACCTTCACCTATTCGGTCATGCCGGAAACCTTCGCCTGGCGGCGGCTCGATCTCGATCTGGCCTCCACGCTCGATCCGGCGCTGGCGGCCGGAATCATCGGCCCGATCGCCGATCCGGTGCTGAAGCAGTTCAAGTATGCGCACCCGCCGACGCTCAAAGTGACCGGCCGGATCGACGGCGCCGAGTCTCCCGGCGGCGCCCATCAAACCCTCCAGATCGACGCGAGCACCCGCGGTGAGTTCCGCTTCCACGGGTTTCCGCTCAAAGACGTTTCGTTCGCGGCGGCGCTGCGCGATGACGAGATCGCGCTCGACCGCGTCGAGGCCCGTTTTGCCGGGGGCGTGGCGAGCGGCAAGGCCCGGATCTGGGGCACTGGCAAGGAACGGCGCGTCGGGTTCGACACCACGCTGAAGGACGCGAGCCTCGGGCTGGTAGCGTCGGCCGTGGCCGGTTACGTTGCCGAGATCAGCGGCCGGCCAGCCGTGCCACCGGGAAAATTCGTGCAGGAAAAAGCAAACGTCCGGCTCGATCTCGCCGCCTCGGCCGAGGGCCGCTACGCGGATCCCTACAGCTTCCAAGGCTCCGGCAACGCGATCCTTCAAGGCCAGGAAATCGGCGAGGTGCCGCTCCTCGGCCTCCTGTCGGAGCTGCTCAAGTTCACCGCCCTCCGTTTCACGTCCGCCCGCGCCAATTTCAAGATCGAGGGCGCAAAACTGGCTTTCCCCGAGGTCACGCTGCGCGGCGCGAATTCCGCGATCGATGCGCACGGCGACTACGCGCTCGACCGCCGCCAGCTTGCGTTCAACGCCAAGCTCTACCCGTTTCAACAGAGCGACAGCCTCATCAAAACCGTCGTCGGAGCGGTGCTCGCGCCGATTTCCAATGTGTTTGAGGTCAAACTGACCGGCACGCTTGAGAAACCCGAGTGGGCGTTCGTCATCGGTCCCACCAATTTTCTCCGCGCACTCGCACCCGAGGCCGGCGCCGTAGGAAAACCACGCGGCCCCGTGCCGGCGCCAGAACCGGATCCAACGAAGGGAACCGTCGCCCCGGCGCTTCCGCAGGCACCCGATCCCGCGACTACTAACGCAACTCCGCCGCCCGCCAGCACCCTTCCGCCCGCCACGCCCGCGAAGCCGTGACGTTCGTCGGACAGGGGACAGGTGGTAAATCTTTTCTGCGACCCGAGCAAACTTGCCGGCAGCCTGGAAAAGGGGCCCATCTTCTCCCAGTTGAAAAATTGACTCCACCCTTTCCCGATACCGCAAACGAGGGCAGTCTACGGCCGAGATGAAATTGGACGTGCGACCGGGCACATCCTCCGTCGGTCAATTACGTTTAATGCCGCCGGCCAGCGGCTTGCCCGGTTTTATTTAGCCATCGTGTTTGAGACGGGAAACGCATTGCCGAGCAGCAGACCAAGCGTTCTAGTAGAAGAAACACCTTAATGAATCCTCTGGCGACCTTGCCAAGGCGTACTTGGCTCGAGCGATCGTCGCTCGGGTTGGGAATCGCGCAGGGGATGATCGGCGGCTTGTCCCTCGGCGGTTGGGTGTTGCGGGTCGACGAGCTCTTGCAACCCGTCGCCCTGATACCGCCGCTGCGGGCCAACGCCGCACTGGCGTTTCTGATTCTCGGGGGAGCCCTTGGTGACCATCGAGCTGGGCTGGCGCCGGTTCGCCTTGATGGCCCTGGGGCCCGCGTTGCTGGGTGCGCTCACCGCGGCGGAACATCTCTTCCGTCGGGATCTGCACATCGACGAGTGGCTCGTGCACGACCACCTCTTCATCATAACCGACGCCCCCGGGCGCATGGCGTTGATGATCGCCATCGGCCTCGTATTCGGCGGCGGCACGCTCGCGTGGCGGGCGACCCAGCGGGGGGCGCAGGCGCGCCTGTTTGCCGAGGCGGTGGTCGGATCGATCCTGGCTTCGGCGGGATTTTCCACCCTGCTCGGCTATACGGTGGGGCTGCCGGCGGTCTATAATTGGGGCACGAATACGGCGACGAGCCCGGTCGGGGGGTAGCGCTGCTCGTCCTGGGGCTCGCACTGCTGCTGCTGGCGTGGCGGGAGAGCATGCGGCAGGATGGCGAACCGCCGTTGTGGTCGCCGATGCCCGCGATCGTCGGGTGCCTGACGCTCACCGTCATTCTCTCGGTCGGCTTGCGCGAGCGCGAGTCGTCGTATGTCCGCCAGAAAACCGAGGCCACCAGCAAGGCGCTTGCCACGGAGATCAGCGTGCAACTCAACCATCAGGCAAACAGTCTCGAACGCCTGGCGCGCCGCCGTGCGGACAGCGCGGAAAACACCGCGGCGGGCTGGGCCGCCGATGTCCGCGACCAATTCGCCGCGTCGGACGACTACGGCTGTGTCACGATCGCCTACGTGGCCGCCACCCTGCGGACCATGTGGTGCTACCCGACGGAGGGCAACGAAGGCATGGCGCGTTTCTACCATGCGACGATGGAGGCGCGCCGTTCGATTCGATCATTTCGGGCACGGTCACGGTGAACGATGCCAACACGGTGCCGAAGAAGGGCGCCGTCATCTACGCGCCGGTGCTGCGGGGCGGCGCGGCCGTCGGATACGTCGCGGGTGAATTCGTCTACGAGAGGTTTTTTGGCACGATCTTTTCGGTCCGCCTGCGACTCGATGGCGAATACCACGTGGTCATCTCCCTTGGCGGCGAGGTGATTTATTCGCCGCGGTCGCTGGACCCCACCCGGAACGAAAACCTCACCTACACCAAGATCTACACGATCGCCGACCGCAACGTGCAGCTCACGCTCACGCCCTCCAACTCCGCCCTGGCGCAGAACCGGCGCTATTTGCCTGAACTCGCGCTCGGCGCCGGCTTCGGCATCACCCTTCTGCTCGGGCTGAGCGTCCATCTCGCCCGCAGCGCCTGGGCGGGCCAGCGGGCGGCCGAACTTTCGAACAAAAAACTGTTTGCCGAAAACGAGGAACGGCGCCGCGTCGAGGCCCGGCTGAAGGTGTCCGATGAGCGCCTGCGCCTCGCGCTCGATTCCACCCAAATCGGCATATTCGAATGGAGCGTACCCGCCGGCCACGTCTACTACAGCCCCGGCCTGTGGGCGATGCTGGGCTACGAACACGCCCGCATGCCGTCCTCGGTCGACGCCTGGCAGTCGCTCATCCATCCCGACGATCTTCCGCTCTACCGCCGCCGCACCGAGTCGCAGCTCATGGGCATCGCCACCTTCATCGAGCTGGAGTACCGGGTGCGGGCCCGCAGCGGCGACTGGCGCTGGGTTTACACCCGCTCGAAATCCGTCGCCACCAGTCCCGACGGCCGGCCCACCCGCATCATCGGCACGGTGCAGGATATCACGGCCCGGCGCGAAGCCGAACTCGCCTTGCGCGAGAGCCAGGCCGAGGCGCGCAAACTCTCGCTCGTCGCGTCCAAAACCGACAATCCCGTGCTCATCGGTTCACCTGACGGCCGGATCGAGTGGGCCAACGAGGCGTTTTGCCGCGTGATGGAGTATTCCCTCGATGAGGTCGTCGGGAAAAACCCGGCGTCTTTCATGATCGGACCGGAGACCAACCCCCGGACCATCGTCCGCATCCGCAGTGCGATGGCCCGCGGCCAGGGCATCAGCACCGACGTGGTCAACTACTCCAAGTCCGGCCGGAAATACCACCTGCACGTCGAAATCCAGCCCGTCCGGGGCGCCAGCGGCGAAATCGAAAATTTCATCGCGTTCGAAACGGACATCACCGCGCGCGTCGAGACCGAGCATCAACTGCGGCGGGCGAAAGCCGAAGCCGACGACGCCTCCCGCGCCAAGAGCGAATTCCTCGCGTCGATGTCGCACGAAATCCGCACGCCGATGAATGGCGTCATCGGCATGACCAGCCTGCTGATGGAGACGACGCTCACCAGCGAACAACGGGACTTCGTCAATACCATCCGGACCTCCGGTGAAGCGCTCCTCACGATCATCAACGACATCCTCGACTTCTCGAAGATCGAGTCGGGCAAGATGGAACTCGAGCGAGCGCCGTTCGAACTTTCGCTCTGCCTCGAGGACGCGCTCGACCTCTTCGCGCTGCAGGCCTCGGCCAAGAAGCTCGAAATCGGCTACCACGTCGCCCGCGACGTCCCCACCTGGCTGATGGGCGACGTCACCCGGCTGCGGCAGGTGGTGGTCAACCTCGTGAACAACGCCGTGAAATTCACCCCGAGCGGGAGTATTTCCGTCGAAGTCCGCCGGGTGACGCGCGAACCCACGCCGCTCGGGTTCGAGCCCGGCCTGCCGGTGGACTCCAGCCGGATTATCCTGGAATTCAGCGTGGAGGACACGGGCATCGGTATCCCCGACGACCGCACCGACCGGTTATTCCGGGCGTTCAGCCAGATCGACTCCTCGACCACGCGCAAATACGGCGGCACCGGACTCGCCATCTGCCAGCGGCTGGCCCAGCTCATGGGCGGCAACATCCGGGCCGAGAGCAAGCCCGGCCAGGGCTCGTCCTTTATTTTCACGATCCAGACCGAAGCGGCGCCGGAGGCCGCGGAAGCCGGCCTCCCGACTCTGCCCGCCGCTGTCCTGAGCGGCGTGGTACTTTGCGTCGAAAACCATCCCTTGACCCAGGCCCGGCTGCGCACGTTTTTGAAACGGCCGACGCCCGTTGCGAGATGGCCTCCGATGTCGCCGGCGCCCAAGAGACGGTCGCCCGGTTGCTCCAGCCTCCGGTCCTGCTCGTGGTGGAAGGGGGCGAACTCGACGGTCCCTCCGCGATCGAGGCGCTCGCGGACCTCAAATGCCCGCGCCTGATGTTGTATCCGTTCGGCCAGACCGCGCCCAACGGACCGGCCGACGGCCTTCCGTCGGCGAGCACTTCCAAGCCGATTCGCACCTCCGCGTTGGTCCAGGCGATCACCGCCCTGTTCAGTCCGAAAGCCTCCAGCCTGGCCGCGGCCGCCAAGCCCATGGACCGGCCCATCGGCGAGGAAATTCCGCTGGAGGTGCTGCTCGCCGAGGACAACGCCGTGAACCAAAAGGTCGCCGTGCGCTTCCTTGAGCGTCTCGGTTACCGTGCCGACGCGGTGGCCAACGGCCTTGAGGCGGTTTCCACCCTGGAGCGCCGGCACTACGATCTCGTTCTCATGGATCTGCAAATGCCGGAGATGGACGGGTTCGAGGCCACCCGCCAGATCCGCGCCCGGCCGCCGGCCAACCGCCAGCCAAAGATCATCGCCCTCACCGCCAATGCGATGCAGGGCGACCGCGAGCTTTGTGTCGCCGCCGGCATGGACGATCATATTTCGAAACCGGTGAAGATGCACGAAATCGCCGCGACGATTCGAAACATTTCGGGAAAAAACCGGCCGTCGCCGCGGGGCAGCAGCTCATCGGTTGAAACCGGCCCCGCGAGTCCGGTTGCCTGCGCGCGGCTAGGCCCGCGGCGGATGCGCGGCGATTCGATCCCGCCAGGCCGCAATCTCCCTCGCCCACCCGGGATCGCCCGCGAGGTTTTCCGCTTCTCCCGGATCGTTCTCCAAGTCGAAAAAGAGCCATGGCGAACCGTCCGGGTTGAGCACAAGTTTGCGCGTCGACACGCGCCAGCCGTGCCACACCCGATCGCATTGATGCGGCAACGCCACCACGCTCGGCATCGAAATGCGCGCCCCGCCCACCAGGGCCACTTCGAACGCCGTTCGATCGGCCCACGCCAGTGCCATCTCCGCCAAATCAGCCAACGACACCGCGGCGGCGCTCGCCGCCGCCGGCGCTGCGGTCCGCACCAGCAGGGGAACACGCACCGCCTCTTCATACGGCCAGCCTTTGCGAAACAACCCGTGAGCGCCGTGCATGTCGCCATGCACGCTGGTCACCACCACGTGCGGCGGTTCGCGCCCGCTCCGTGCCGCCGCACGGTCGACGTCGGCCAGGAGCCGGCCGATGGCGCGGTCCGTCGCCTCGATGTGCGCATAATACCCCGCGAGTTCCCGGCGCGCCCGTGCCTCCACTTCGCCGCCCCGCGATACATTGGCCGGCAGGACGATCTCCCCGGGATCACGGGGGCGCACGCCCGCCGCCGGCGCATCGTACGGCGGATGCGGCGCCTCGAGGCTGACAACGCAAAACCACGGCCGACCGCCGACCGGCCCCGCTTGCACCCGTTCCGCTTCGCGCCGACCCAGCCACTCCGCGGCCCGGGCGCATAGAACGTCGCTCTGATAACCGGCAAATTTTCGCGGCTGCTCAAGCTGCGAACCATGCAGCCACGGATCGTTGAGCAGGAAGCCGCTTTCGAAGCCCTCCCAAAATTCGAATCCGCCGCGGTCCGCCGGCGGCACGATCATCTTCGCGTGCGCCTCTCCCACGAGCGAAACTTCCGGATCGCGCGCCGCCAGATGCCATTTGCCCAGAAAGCCCGTGTCGTAGCCGCGCTCGCCCAACTCGTGCGCGATCGCCCGGCCCGGCGGCTTTCCGCCGGCCGCCGCGACCGCACCCGGCACGTACCGCGGCAGCGGATCGAAATAACCCCGCAAGCCGTTCGCCGGCGACGGCACCCCCGTGAGCAACGCGGCCCGCGCAAAAGGCCCGAAAGGATGCGGCGTCACCGCCTGGGTGTAGTTGATGCTTTGCGCCGCCAGCGCGTCGAGGTGGGGCGTTCGCGCATTCGGGTCGCCGGCGTAACCGCAAGCCTGCGCCCGCCATTGCGTGGTGACGATCCACAAAATATCCGGTCGCGCCTTCATGCGGACACTTCAATCCCCGGCGAAAGGCACCGGCGTGGCGGACGGCGGCATGGCGTCAGGCGAACGCCACGTGCTGCCGGCCCTTGAGGTCCAGCATCCGCCGCGTCTCCTCCGGGGTCGCCACCTCCAGTGAAAGCTCGGCGAGGATCCGGCGGATCTTGCGCACCTGGTCGGCGTTCGAGCGCGCGAGTTCGCCCTTGGCGATATACAAGCTGTCCTCGAGCCCCACGCGCACGTGGCCACCCATGACCGCGCCCGTCGTGACGAAACTGGTTTGAAAGCGCCCGGCCGCCAGCACCGACCAGTGGTAGTCGAACCCAAACAGCTTGTCGGCGACGCGTTTCATGTGCGCGAGATTCTCGATGTCGGCCCCGATGCCACCGAGGACGCCGAAGATCGTCTGCACGAAGAGTGGCGGCCGCACGAGCTTGCGCGCCAGAAAATGGTGCAGCGTGTAGAGGTGCCCCACGTCGTAACACTCGAACTCGAAACGCGTGCCGCCGTCGTCGCCCAGCCGCCGGATGATCGCTTCAATGTCCGCGAACGTGTTGCGGAAAATACCCGCCCGCGTGTTTTCCAGGTAGCGGGGCTCCCACTCGTACTTCCACTCCGTAAATTTTCCCAGCGCCGGGTAGAGCCCGAAATTCATCGAGCCCATGTTGAGCGAGCAAAGCTCGGGCCGGGCGGCCAGCGGCGCGGCCAGCCGCTCGTCGATGCTCATGTTGTGTCCGCCCCCCGTGGTGATGTTGATCACCGCGTCGCAACCCGCGTGGATCTGCGGCAGGAACTGCTGAAATACCTCCGGTCGCGGCGTCGGACAACCGTTGGCGGGATCGCGCGCGTGCAGGTGCAGGATCGAGGCGCCGGCCGCCGCGGCGCCCAGCGCACTCGTCGCGATCTCGGCCGGGGTCACCGGGAGATACGGCGACATCGTCGGCGTGTGGATCGCCCCGGTGATCGCGCACGAAACGATGACTTTGCGGGCACCGGCCATCGGTAAATCAGGCCGCGCCGGCGCGCGCGTGCAGCAACTTCAACAGGGCCAGAAACCGGCGGTCGCGCCGGGTGCGCCGTGCCTCAAGTTCGCGCGGCGCGTAGGAATAAAAGCCCCGGCCCGTCTTCGCACCGAAATGACCGGCCTTGACCAGTTTGGCCACCGTCGGGGACAGCCGGGTGTCGGAGCAGATTTCGGGCGCGAGATTGTTGAAAACGCGGGCATGGATATCGAGCCCCCCGAAGTCCGCCACTTCCAGCGGACCGATCGCCGCGAGCCGGAACCCGAGGCTGCCGCGGATCGCGCGGTCGATGTCGTCGACGCTGGCGACCCCCTCGTCGAGCATGCTCCACACTTCGCGGGTCATCGCGATCTGGATGCGGTTGACCAGGAATCCCGGCACTTCCTTGCGGAGGTGAATCGCCTGCTTGCCAACGCGGGTGAGCAACGCCAGCGCCGCGCGCGTGGTTGCCGCGCTGGTGCGACGGCCCGGCACCACCTCGACCGTGGGCACGATGTGCGGAGGATTGAACCAATGCGTCACGATCGCGCGCCCGGGCCTGCGCAGCCGCGCGCCCGAGGCGCTGATCGGAAAGGTCGAGGAATTGCTGGCGAGAATCGTCTGCGGACCGACCATCCCCTCCAATTTTGCAAGCAACTCCTGCTTCGTCTTGAGATCCTCGCGCACGGTTTCGGTCACGAACTGCGCCTCGCGCACCGCGGCCTCGAGCGTGTCGCACACCACGATGCGCTTGAGCGTCGGCTCGACGGAGCGTTTCGTCGCCAGGCCGGCCCGAACGAACTGCTGCAGATTTTGCCGCACCCGCGCGTGCAGGGAAGTCCGCGCGGCGGCGACCTCGTCAAACGCATACACGCGCAACCCGGCGGCCGCGTAAGCCTGCGCGATGCCATGCCCCATGGTGCCCAGCCCGATCACCGCGACGTTTTGAATCGATTTCATAGTGCGAAGGTCACGGAGGTTGCCGGAATATCCACCCGGGATACAAGGCCGTTATCGCGCGCTATCGTATCCCATCCGGGATTGTTCAACGCGGCATCGAGCGGATCGAGGTCGGGCCGCCGGAAACCGGGAGGCGCATTTTCGTGTCGCGCAATTTACCGCCGCCCAGCTCGTACACCGCCAGTTGCCGGTCGACGTTGAACTGCACGAGCACGTGGCGGCTGTCGGCCGTGAATACCAGCCCCTGTCCGGCCTCGCCGCCCGGCACATCGGCGCGCGGGATCGCCTGGCCGTCCTTGATTTCAAACAGGACCACCCGGCCCAGCGGCCGCCGCCCTGGATTTTCGGCTGGAAGATTCGAGCCATTCATGCTCTGCACCGCGATCCAGCGGCCGTCGGGCGAAATCGCCACCGCCTCCGGCACGGCCGGCACGGTGATATGCTGCACGGCGCGAAAGGGGCGTTTCGCAACGTCGATCAGGGTGATTGTATCCACATCACCGAACATTTTGCCAACGTTGCCGGCAGGTCCGGCGAGGCCCGCGAGCCCGACGTTGCTCACCACCGCCCAATGCCCGTCACTGGAAACATCGATCGCATAGGGCGCCACGCCGGTCGCCACCCGCTCGCGCTCCGTGGTCACCTGCGTGCCGTTGACGTCCAGCACGAGGATGCCCTGTTCGTCCCGCAGGCCCACCAGCGCCGCCCGGCCATCATGCGTAAACGACACGCCCGACAGCCGGGCCTCTCCCACCTTGATCTGCTCCCGCAGCGTGACCGATTTGCCGTCGATCGTCAGCACCGCCACCGTGCCACCCAGCGTCGCCGCGAGGAGGAGTGTCCCGGCGCGATTGATCGAAAGCCCCTGCGGATGTTGCCCCAACTCGATCCGGCCGACCACGCGCGCCGGCTTCGCCTCGAGGTCGACCACCTGCAGATAGGTGTCCGCGACCACTTTCTTTTCCCGATAGTCGTAGTGGTTCGTGGCCGAAACGACCGCGATCCGGCCGTCCGGCGTAATCGCCACGGCCTGCGGCGGCCCGGCGATCGACGTGGCAACGTCGACGGTCGCAATGATCTTCGGCGGGAAGACCGAGGCATCGATAAGATTGAGCGTGTCGGAGCCGGGATTCTCCGGATAGCTGTCCACTCCGATCTTGCGCACGAGCTTCGCGTCGTTGACGGAAACGATCAGGTCCGGGGCCGCCGGGAGCGACATCGCACCCAGCAGAAAAATCGCGATGCCCCCCGGCACCCTCCGGAACGCATGAAACGCTGCGCCCAAGCCAGCGGACCGGGCACGACCAAGCGGGGTAAGAGCGGCCATGCCATGACCGTATTTTCCCGAAAAATCGTGTCCAGTGTATTACCGGTGGTAGGGCCGGGCTCGCTTCGTCACGACTCCACGGGACCCGCGCTAAAGGAACGCTGATTTCCCCCGCATCCGGACCTACACGAGCCGGGCCATGAGTGTGCGGATTCAAGGCCTGCCGACGGGCCTCTCCCCTGCCGTGAACCGCGTCGTCCTTGCGCATCTGCAGGACAAGTCCGCGCATTCCGACATTGCCACCGAACTGGCCGCGGCGGTGAAGCCCCTCGGCGGAAAAGTGCGCCCGGCCGCAAGTCTCTCCGCCATGGTTCGCGGCGAGGAGGATGCGGCATCGCTCACGGACCAGACGCATCAGTTGCTCACGCAGGGCTACCGCCACGTGCAGGTGCAGCCCGCGGCAACGTCCGTGAAAGCGATCGTCGCCGCGCTAGAATCCCTGCGGGAAAAATTCGGCCCCGGGGTCGAACTGCTCCACCGAGCGCTGGCGCCGCTCCCGGCGGACGAGGCCGTTGATCTGGCCCGCGCGCTGGAACCGTTCCGGCTCTTCTATCTGGAAAATGCCGTGGCGCCCCATGACGCGTATTCGCTGGAAAATCTCCGCCGGCAAACCTCCACGCCGCTCGCGCTGGGCGAAACGTGTGTCGAACCGCACGAGTGGCTGCCGTTGGTGACGAACCGTTGGATCGATTTCCTCCGCCTGCGCGTTCCCGCCGTCGGCGGCCTGAGCATGGCGCGCAAGATTGCGGCCGCCTGCGAATTCTCCCGCGTCCGTACCGCGTGGAGCAACCCGGTCCACGTGTCACCCGTCGGCCAGGCGGTGAACCTGCACCTGAATCTCGCCACGCCCAACTTCGGTATTCAGGAAACCGTGGCCTTCCCGGCCGCGGCACGAGCCGTTTTTCCCGGCGCACCAGAAATCCGCGGCGGCTGCCTGTACGCGAGCGACCGGCCCGGCATCGGTCTGGACGTCGACGAGCGGGCCGCCGTGCTCGCGTGACATCGGAGCCGCGGCTTCCCTGAGGCGTCACGCTCCCAGCAACCGGATCAATTCCGCCTCGTCGATCACCGCCACGCCGAGCGTTTTCGCCTCGTTCAACTTTGAACCGGCTTCGGCTCCAGCTAAAACATAGCTCGTTTTCGAACTGACGCTGCCGCTCACCTTTCCTCCCGCAGTCTCGATCTTCGCCTTCGCCTCGTCCCGTGAAAGAGTCGGCAGCGTGCCCGTGAGCACGAAGGTTTTTCCCTCGAAGACCCCGCCTAACGTGACACGCGTCCATCGTGGAACGATTCCTAGCCCTTCAAGTTGCGCAACGAATTCTTTCCCTTCCGTCGACGCGAAGAACGCGAGGACGCTGCGCGCCGCTTCTGGTCCAATCCTTGATGCGATGGAATAGTTCTTCAGCTGCGTCCGCAAGTCGTCGATTTCCCGTTTCAATTCGGCACTTCGCACCCTTCTCACTGCTTTTTCTGCATCGTCTTTCGGTGGATTTTTTCGCGACTGCGGCGAATTATCCATCCGCTCTTTTTCCGCTTCAGCAGCACGAACGATTAGTGGCAGCACCGTTGAACGTTGCAGAGTCAATAAGTCGCCATGCAGCGCGGCGATATCTTGTGCTGTCGCGCCACCAACGTCGCGAATTTGCATAGCCAAAATCCACCGTCCGAGGTCGTGATTTCGTGCGCGCTGGATCGCCTCGATAATACGTTCCGCATTGTTATCGCCAATTTCAGGTGGCTTCTTGGCCTTCCCTGATTTCGTCAGCCGATTCGCATCACCCAGTTCGAGTCGAGCCAGCCTTTCGCGATCAAGCTTGAACAAGTCAAAAAGATTACGGACCAAACCGCCCCTTACCAACTTCTCTGCCACCACCCCACCGAGCCCTTCGATGTCTAAGACGCCGCGACTCGCTAGGTAGTCCAATCGGCCGACTAACTGCGCAGGGCAATTTGAATTTGGACAACGAATTGCAACCTCTCCGGCATTCCGCACCACCGCGGTGCCACACTCGGGACAAGAGCTCGGAAAAACGTATCGAACACATGCCGCTGTTCGACGCTCGATAACCACCCGGACAACCACGGGGATTATCTCTCCGGCTTTTTCAACGATCACGGTGTCTTTTACGCGAATGTCTTTTCGCTCGATTTCGTCACGATTGTGGAGCGTGGCGCGAGCAACAGTAGTGCCGGCGAGTTGGACCGGTTGAAGCTCGGCGACCGGCGTGAGCACACCTGTCCGCCCAACTTGAATCGTGATTCCCTTCAGCTGTGTTTCCGCTCGCTCTGGCGCAAATTTATAGGCGCAAGCCCAGCGTGGCGAAAGCTTGCGGCCGCCCTGTCCTTCGCCTCGAAATCCGGCGCGGCGTTGAGCTGCAAAGTCATTTAATTTCACGACCGCGCCGTCGGTCGCATAGGGCAGCGCACCACGAAGTTTATCGAGATCGCAAATAACACCCCAAACCGCGTCGCTCCCGTTTACGCCTTGTACAAATTGCGGATCAAATGCTGGCAGCCCCCAAGCTCCAAGCGCCGCGTGCAATTCTACTTGCGAGCGTACCAAGTCGGATGGTTCGCACGCACCAACCCCGTAGACAACAATCTCAAGCTGACGCGACGCGGCTACCTTCGCATCAAGGAGCTTCAACGTTCCCGATGCAAAATTCCGCGGGTTGGCGTAGAGCTCTAACCCTGCCTCTTCCTGCGCTCGGTTTATTCGGTGGAACTCTTCGAGAGTCATATAGACCTCGCCACGTATCTCCACGAGCCCCGGCACCCGTGGGAGCGTCAAGTCGTTGGGCGTTCGCAACATTTCAGGAAGCCCGCGGATGAGCCTCACATTTTCTGTTACATCATCCCCCTCTTCACCATCGCCGCGCGTTACGGCACGCACGAGCCGTCCGTTCATATAGGTCAAGCTGATCGACGCGCCATCGACCTTGGGTTCGACCACAAATGCGAGATCTGCCCGTTCGAATCGTTCTTCGAGGCGGGCACAAAAACCCCGAAGTTCCGTCTCGTTGTAGGTATTTTCGAGGGTCGTCATCGCCTGCTGATGCTTCACGCGCGTGAAGCCTTCAGCGCGATCATCGCCGATCTTTTGTGTCGGCGAATCAGGGCTCGCGAAACGGGGAAAGTCGCACTCCAAGTCCGCAAGCTCGCGCAACATCTGATCGAACTCGTAGTCCGCGATCTCCGGTCGCGACTTCTTGCGATAGAGTTCTTCGTGCCGGGCGACTTCGGCGCGCAGTTCGACGATGCGGGTTTGGGCCTCGGCGGGCGACATGGGCGAAAACTTCAACGGGAAGCCGCCGGCAGTCCAGCCTCGCGAGGGCCGGAGTAAGCCGGAACCGGCTTCAATCGGTCTTCGGCCGCATCCGGGGAAACCGACAGTGCGTCTCGAGCAGCCGGCGATACGCCTCCCAGCCCGCATAGAGCGTCACGGCCACCAACGCGCCCAGCGTGTCCGCGACCCAGTCCGTCACCTCGGCGAGGCGGCCCGGCACGAAACTCTGATGCCACTCGTCGGTCACGCCGAACACCGACACGACGAGCAACGACCAGACCGCCGACCGCCAGCCGCGGCCGAGCCGGCACACGAGTGTGGCGAGCAGCCCGTAGACGGCGAAATGGGTCACCTTGTCGAGGCCCTCGATCCGCGGTCCCGCGACCGTGGAACGACTCGACGCCAGAACGACCAGCGCCGCCACGGCGATGGGCCAGACGAGCTGTCTTCGATCCGGTTTGGGAAGCATGAGGTAGGTTGTGGTCAAAAGCTGAGCCGGAACTATCGTGACCGGTACCACGAAAGACACGAAATTCGGCAGGAGAAGACCCTCCGGCAGACACACCGAAAGATACCCAAACGCTGGTCTTGGCGCTTCCGGAAGGTTCCGGACCGGTCGCACCGGTGCAATTCACGCGCGGATTGCAATTCAGCGGCTGACAAATTCTTATGCACGCAGAGACGCACGAATTCCGCAGGTGCGTCTCGGAGAAAATGGTCGGGCTGGTGAGATTCGAACTCACGACCTCTTGCACCCCATGCAAGCGCGCTACCAGGCTACGCTACAGCCCGAACAAGTGAGGGGTCACAAAGCGTCATGCCGCCGGCCGAGGCAAGAGCTTTTTCCAATGGAAAAATCCAGCCCGCTTCCGTCATCTCGAGTATTTCTTCCCAGCCAGCCGCGCCCTTTTTCCGACTTGAGCCATCGCTCTCGTCTCTTGGCCGAAGCGTAGTCCGAAATCCCTTCTAAACGGAACAGATTGAATTCTCCGATCGAAATCCAACGGGCCGCGGCAACGAGTCAGTGAACCCGTTGCCCGGCCCCTATCTCGCCGCCGAAATGCCCGCCCCAACCGCTCAGAACTTCATCAGCTCCTCCGCCGTCCACGAACCGGGGTGGTCGGCCGAGGCCTGGCGGATGCGTTTGACCGTGGCGACGTCGATCGGGTCGGCGCGTTGATCCCACGCACGGCGGATATAGGTCAGGATACCGGCCACCTGTTCGTCGGGCAGCGCCCCCCACGCGGGCATTTCCATGTCGAAAACCTTCCGGCCGACTCGCACGCGACCGTGCATGCCGCCGAGGACGATCCGCACCAGCCGCTCGGGCGTGCCCTCGACCCACTCGGAATCGACCAGTTGTGGCGCCACCCCATCCTGTCCGCGGCCATGCTCCTGATGGCACCCGGCGCAGATCAGATTAAACGAGGCCTTGCCCTGGTCGAAACGCGCCAGTTCGTCGCCCACGAGCGGCTTGGGCGGCGCCAGCGCTCCGGCCTTGCCCGGCCACGTGACGAGATTCTCGGCCTTCGCCGCGGCGGATGCGACGCCCTGATCGGACGATTTCTTCAGATTGCCGAGCGGCGACGGAGCGGCAGCGAGAATGATCGGCCGGCGGGCAACCGCGCCCGCCGCTTGGGCGAAACCCGTCAGTAAATTCGAACTCCAATTGCCCCCGGCCGAGACGGCCAACTGGAAGAAACGCTCCACCCGGGCAGCCTGTCGCTCAAAAGCCACGCAGCTGCCAAGTTCGCGCACCAGGGCCGCGCCGCCGGGCGAAAGATTGGTCCAAGACGGATCCGCGGCCAGCGTTTCCAGCAGCTCCAGCTCGCGGTGGGCGAGCCCGCTGCCGACGGCGTAAGCGAGCAACAGGTCTTCGCTCCCCTCGCGGACAAGGTTGGCCATCATGCGTTCGGCGCGGGGATCCCGCGCTTCGCCGAGGGACAGCGCCAACTGGATCCGAATCTCACGAGACGGATCGGTCGCCAGCGGCTCGAGTTCACGCAGCATCGCCTCGCGGGTGGCGGGCGTGCGCAGCCGCGATTCGGTCAGGCGCACCGCGGCGTGCCGCACGCGCTCGTCCCGGTCCCGCAGCGCCGCCAGCAGCGTTTTTTCGTCGAGGTGGTCGATACCGTCGAGGGTCCAAAGCGCGTGCAACCGACCGAGCGGATTCTGTCCGCCGGTGGCGAGTGTCCGGAGCGCGGGCGCCACGGAAGTATTGCCGCCTTCCACCAGCAACTGCTGCGCGGTGTCGCGCCGCCAGCCGTTTTTGTCGGAGAGGAATCCGACCAGGGCGGCGGGTGTAGCGTCCGCCAGGCGTGGCGCCGGCCGCGGGGTGTAGCCTTCGGGCACGATCCGCCAGATGCGCCCGAGGTGGATCGCCTTGTCCAGCCCGCGATCGAGAATCTGCTTCCGCAAATAGGACGTGAGGGACGTCTTGTCCTCGAGGATGCCGTGATACATGTCGACGATGTAGAGGCAGCCGTCCGGGCCGTTCGAAATCCACACGGGCCGGAAGCGCTCATCGGTCGATGTGAGAAATTCCGTTTCGGTGTAGGCATTGGTGGCGATCTCCTGGCCGTTCGCATCGCGCTTGAACACATAGCGCCGCACGAGATTGCCCGCGGGCTCGGCGACAAAACAGTTGCCGTAGAATTCCGCGGGGAACGCATCGCCGCGGTAGATCGTCGGCGCGCACGCCGCCGTGTAGCGCCGCAGTTTGCCGTTCTCGAGGATGCCAGGCTGGTAGCCGCGGTTGACGCCGGGATTCACGCGACTGGGCCAAACCCGCTGGTCGGGACTGAAGTTGACGTTCACGCCGCGCGCCTCGGGCTGGTCGGGATTGCGCAGCGTGTAGTGGGCCGGAATGAGGTCGCCGCGGAGCCCGCTTGAATTGGAGTTGTAGAAAATCCGCCCGACGTCGTCCTGCGAGAGCCCCCACTCGCCGCGAAAAATATCGGGGGAGGCCTGAAACGCTCCCTGCTTGTAACGCAGGCGCGTGTAGAATTCCGCGAAATAAATGTGGTTATCGATATTCCACAGCGGGGAATTGGGCCCGTGTTCCACCGCCTGCATGTTGCCCTTCTTTGGCGAACCCCAGCCCGTCCCGGAGCCGAAATTGCCGAGCACCGAAGTCCGCGCCGGCGCCGTGCCGGCGGCCACCGGCCCGCGCATCTGCCAGAGATTCGGTGGCTCGCCCACAAGAACGCCGCCGCCCATGAGACCGAGGGCGCGCGGCATGACGAGTTTGTCGGCGTAGACCGTGCTGCTCTCCGCCGGGCCGCCGTCCGGACCGGTGAGGACGACCACGCGACCCACCGGCAGCTCCTCGTCGTCGGAATCGACGTTGTTCATGTACCCGCGCATCTCGGTGACCCACATCCGTCCCGCGGGATCGAAATGCATGATGATCGGGTCCTGGACCATCGGGTCCGCCGCGACCAACTCGACGCGGAAGCCGGGTGCCACGCGAAACGTCTTCAACTGCTCGGCGGCCGAGCGCGCCGGCGCCGGGGGGATCTGGTCGCGCGGCACCACCTCTTTTTGCTCCGCCCCGGGCCGGTCGCCCAATTGCGCCTGGGCGGACGCGACAAAAGCAGTGAGAAGCAACAGGGCGGCGCGGGGATGAGAGCTCATAAGATTCAGGACGGACGGTAAACGAAAGGGTTTCGGGCTCAAGTATTTCGCAGGAAAAACTGGCGCCTCCGACGCCGATGTCTTTCATGCCGCGGACGGGCGTCGTTTCTCCGTCCCACCGGCCGGCACCGCCGGCAGGGTCCCGGCTGGGACAACGCCGGGCGCCGGGAATTTTCCGACCCCAAACGGATCTTCGCGTCGATCGCGGGCCGTCATCGACATCTCCGCGGCAGGGTAACCGGCCCGTGCCGGCCACGCAATGCCGGCGCCACCACCGGCGGCTGAAATTCCCTTGCTTAGATTTCCCAATTAACTTGTCAGTCATGACTTCCCGCGGCCGGCGCCGCGGCCCGATATCCCCATGCGCAAGATCCTTATCGCTGAATGCAAACAGGAGGTTTCGACCTTCAATCCCGTCTTGAGCCACTACGAGGATTTCGTGGTCACGCGGGGGCAGGCCATCCTCGATTACCACCGGGGGAAGCGCAGCGAAATCGGCGGCGCCCTGACCGCCTTCGACACCACGAGCGACATCGAAATCGTGCCGGTCTATGCCGCCCGCGCCATCACGTCGGCCGGCCTGCTCGCCGGCGCGGATTTCCGCCGCATCGCGGCGGAATGGCTGGCCGCGATCAAGGCCGCCCCGCCGGTCGACGGGGTATATTTTTCCCTGCACGGCGCCATGGCGGCGGAGAACGAGGACGACCCCGAGGGCTATCTGCTGCAGGAGACCCGGAAAATCCTCGGCGAGAAAATCCCGATTGTCGTGTCGCTGGACCTGCACGGCGTGCTGACGGACCGCATGCTGCAACACAGCGACGCGATCACGATGTTTCATACCTATCCCCACGTCGATTTCTGGGAAACCGGGGAGCGGGCGGGCCGGCTCCTGTTGCGGATCACGGCCGGAGAGGTCAGGCCGGTGACAGCCAAGGTGGCCATCCCGGCTCTGGTGCGCGGGGACGAATTGATCACGGCGACCGGTTTGTTTGGCGAAAGCATCCGCGCCTGCCAGGCGATTGAAGCCACCCCGCCCGGACTCGTGGCCGGAATGTTCATCGGCAACCCGTTCACCGACGTGGCCGAGTTGCAGACTTACAGCGTGGTGGTGACCGATGGCGACCCGGCGCTCGCCGAGCGCGAGGCCGTGCGCATCGCCCGGAATTTCTGGCGGCACCGGGAGCGCATGCAGGTCCCGCTCGACAGCCTGGCCCGCAGCGTGGAACTCGCGGCCCAGACCACCTCCGGCACCGTAATGATGGTCGACGCGGCCGACGCGACGAGTTCGGGCGCGTCGGGCGACAGCAACGCGATCCTCGCCGCGCTGGTGCAGTCCGGCTATCGCGGTCGGGCGCTGGTGCCGATCGTCGATCCGGCCGCGGTCAAAGCGGCCTTTGCCGCGGGGATCGGCGGTACGGTCCGGACCACCGTGGGCGGGGCGCTCGACACCGGGCGTTTCAAGCCGCTGCCGATCGAAGGGCGCGTGCGACTTATGTCCGACGGGTATTTTCAAAGCGAGTCGTTCGGCGATTCGTGGTATGCGGGCGAGACCGCGGTCATCGTCGTGAACAATTACACGCTCGTGGTCACCAGCCGCGCCGTGAGCCTCTACGACCGGGCGCTGTTCTACGCGCACGGCTGCGATCCCAAGCGCTTCGACCTGGTCGTGGTCAAGTCCCCCCAATGCGAGCGGCACATGTTCAAGGATTGGTGCTCGCGGGTCGTCAACGTGGACGCCCCGGGCTCGACCAGCGCGAACCTGCCCTACCTCGGCCACACGAAATGCATCCGCCCGCTGTTCCCGCTCGATCCGAACGTGCCCTTCGAGCCCAAGGCCAAACTCTTCAGCCGGAAGTCTCTTTAAATCTTTAATCGACCCGAAATGAAAATCACCGAAATCCGATGCGCCGGATTGCGCGGCGCGACTCCCGAAGGCGGATGGTCCAACGAACTCCGGCCCGACGACTGCATTCACACGCTGGTCGTGGTCCATACCGACGAGGGCCTGACCGGCCTCGGCAGCGCCTTCACCAGCGATACCCTCGCAAAGGGTGCGTTGCAGATCCTCGAGCCGCTCTACCGCGGGGAAAACGCCCTCGAGCCCGAGCGCGTCAGCGAGAAGCTGCATCAAAACACCTTCTGGCTCGGGCGCGGCGGTTCGATCACTCACACGATCAGCGGCATCGATATCGCGCTGTGGGATATTCTCGGCCAGGCCACGGGCCAGCCGGTCGGCCGGCTGCTCGGCGGCGTCCATCGCACCCGCGTACGCCCCTACGCCTCGCTGTTGATGCAGGAGCCCAAGCCGCTCACCGATCACCTGCTCTCCGTGAAAGCCCAGGGCTTCGGCGCCTTCAAGATCGGCTGGGGCCCGTTCGGGCGCCGGAACGCCGCCACGGATGAAGCGATCGTCAAGGCCGCCCGGGAGGCGGTCGGTCCCGACGCGCTGCTGATGGTCGATGCCGGCGCCAGCGATGCGTTCTGGCCGCAGGGCTACAAATGGGCGCTCCGCACGGCGGACATGCTGGCGAACTACGGCGTGCACTGGTTCGAAGAGGCGCTGCCGCCCGATGCACTCGCCGATTACATCGAACTGCGCCGGCGTGCGCCGCTCCCCATCTCGGGCGGCGAGGTGTTGACGCGGCGCCAGTCGTTCCAGCCGTGGCTGGAAGGCGGCGCCTTCGACATCATCCAACCCGACGTCACCAAGGTCGGCGGCCTCAGCGAGGAACGCCGCATCGGCTGGATGGCGCAGGAGCACGGCGTGCAGATGATCCCGCACGGCTGGAACACGGCGGTCGGCCTCGCCGCAGACCTGCACCTCGCCTCAGCCTTCCCCACCACGAACCTCGTCGAGTATCTGACCGGCTCGCCCTTCATCGACGACATCACCGCCGGCGGCTGGCATCTGGACGCGGAGGGCATGCTCAAGATTCCGACCACGCCCGGACTGGGGCTGCGGCTGGATCTCGACGCGGTCGCGAAATACACGCACGGCGAACGCCTCTTCAACTAACCCGGGCCGTTCGCGCCGCCGCCAATCGGGCACCCCTCTCCCCGGGGGTGCGTCGCGCGCCCCGCCCTGAATTTCGCGGATCAACCCAACCCGTATCCTCCCGCCATGCCCCACTCCCAACGCTTCTCGCTCGCCGGACGCCGCGCCCTGATCACCGGTTCATCCCAAGGCATCGGCCTCGCGCTAGCCCGCGGTCTGGCCGAGGCCGGGGCCGCCGTTATCCTGAACGGCCGGGACGAAAAGAAGCTCGCCGCGGCGGTGGCCACGCTGCGCGCCGAGGGCCACGCCGCCGAGAGCGCGGTGTTCGACGTGACAAACGCGACCGCGATAGAGTCGGCCGTGGCGGGCCTGTTGAGCGGTGGCCGCGCAATCGACATCCTGGTCAACAATGCGGGAATCCAGATTCGCGCCCCCCTGCTGCAGATGTCGCCGGAGAACTGGCAAAAAGTCATCGATACCAATCTCAGCAGCGCCTTCCTCGTCGCGCGAACCGTCGTGCCGGGCATGATCGCCCGCCAGGCAGGGAAGATCGTGAATATCTGTTCGGTCGCGAGCGATCTGGCCCGCCCGACGATCGGACCGTACACGGCGGCCAAGGGCGGCCTGCGCACCCTCACCCGCAGCATGTGCGTGGAGTGGGCGAAGGAAAACCTCCAGATCAACGCCCTCTCGCCCGGCTACATTCTCACCGAGATGACCCGCCCGCTGGCGGACGATCCCAAGTTCGACACCTGGGTGAAGGGCCGGACGCCCGCGGCGCGCTGGGGCACCGTGAACGATCTCGTGGGGGCCTGCGTCTTCCTGTGTTCGCCCGCGGCCAATTTCATCAATGGTCACAACCTCTTCGTCGACGGCGGGTTCACCGTGTCGACGTGATCGCGGCATCCGGACAAGCAAAAGGGCCGTCTACCCCTAGACGGCCCCTACCCTAACACCAAACAAACCATTGAACACCGCGGAGTGAGACGCAGTCGTCCGGGGGTTCGTTCAAATTTCCCGGGGGGAGCCCCCGTTTATTTGGTTTCGCGGAGAAACTTCGCATACGCGGCATCCGCGTCAGCGCGAACCTTGGCCTTCTGCGCCGCCGACCGTTTGGGGGCTTCCGCGGGGTTCTCGGCGTTCCGCACGATGAAGCGATAGTTCAAGGCGAGCTCCTCGTTCTTCTTGAGCTCCTTCGCGAAGAAAAATCCGAAACGGCCATACTCGCGGGTGGAAAATTCTTCGACCGGATTCGACGGCGCATTCATTTGCACGGCGCTGTACCAGCGGCCATGCAGCGGGAAAAGAAACTCGCCCCACTTCAAATCCTTGCCGACGACCGAGCCCTTTACGCCGCTGGCCTTTTTCCCATAACCCTTCCCGGCCGTGGGCGCACTCTCCGGGGACCAAAGGTAAGACGTATCCTCCGCCCGCTCCACCACGGCATGCGAAACGCGCATGTGGATGCCGGCATGTTGCACGTCGCCACCCAGCGCCAGATCACGGGCAGCGGTGAGGTTGAAGGAGGCGTCCACGTGCGCGGCGACCCCGGCGGCGGGCCGCGAAATCGTCATCGTGCGGGTCTCTTTCAGGAGAAGGTTGTTGCCCGAGGCATCGGCGGTCCCCGCCCGCCACTCGATCCGGGCGACGATCGTGGCCGACTCGGCCGTGGTCGAAAGCTTCTCCAGCTCCACCACTTCAATCGTGGAGGGTGCACCCCGGGCCTTGCTCTTCGCGCTGGGCTGGCCGCCCAAACCCCAGAGCGAGGAAACGCCCAGATCGGATTTGACCTGCGTCCAGCCGATAAAAATGCCGCGGTGATGCGGCTCGATGCCCACCGTCTTGCCGGTCTTGTCGAGCCCCGCATTGGTCAGCAACTGGCCCTGGTCGTCATAGACCGCGAGGTAGGGCATCTTCTGGCCTTCGCCGTAAACGAAACGCGCGACGAGCTTGCCGTCCTGCGTGACGCTCACGTTTTTGCCCGGAATTTCGTCGTTGTCGGCCTTGGTTAATTTCCAGTCGGCGGCGGAAACCGAGACGGCGGAGAGGGCGAGAACGCCAACGACAGCCAGTTTTGAAAGCACGCGGGACAGGAACGATTGGCGACCGGCGGGATGAAATAAACGGGGGAACATGGTGGAGGATTGCTTGAGGGTGAAGTAACCGAACGAAGTGCGATGGTGCCATGCGCACCCCGCGACGGGCAATCCCATTCCTGCCACCGATGAACGGATGAACTCCCTCCGCGGGCGGGACGCCCACGCGGGAAGGAAGACGGGCGGATTCGAGCCTTGCCGGACGTAAATGAACGGCGATTGAATCGCCGTTCATTTCGAGTTTTTCTGTCCGTTCTCCCCTCCCCATGACCCCAAATCTCTTCTCCCGACGAGAGTTCATCGCCACCTCGGCCGCCGCGCTGCTCGCCCCGAAGTTCGCCTTCGCCGCGGCCGCCGCCGAACCCATCATCGACATCCACCAGCACACCAACTACGGCGGCAAGCGCGGCGAGGACTTCAGGCCGGCCGCGCTCGGCCGCTCGCACGAGGAGCTGGCGGCGCACCAGCGGATCATGGGTGCAACCACCACGATCCTGCTCCCCGCCGGCCGCTTCGTTTACCGCCCTTCGACCCACGAGGGCCGGGCCAACGGACTGCAGGGCACGTGCACGTCGAACGACGACTGCATGGCGCTGGCGAAACTCTACCCGAAGGAATTTGTCTTCGGCGCCAACGAAGTGAGCGACCTGGAGGATGCCCCGCAGACCATCGAGAAATATCTCAAGCTCGGCGCCGTCGTCATCGGCGAACAAAAGTTCGGCGTGGAGTGCGATTCGCCCGCGATGCAGAAATTGTACAAACTGGCCGAGGCCTACCACGTGCCGATCCTGATGCACTGGCAGGTGGGCAGCTACAACTACGGCCTAGAACGCTTTTACAAGATGCTCGAGAAGTACCCGAAGACGAATTTCGTCGGCCACGCCCAGACGTGGTGGGCCAACATCGACAAGGCCTACAAATCCGACGCGGCGAATCTGGTGCCCAAGGGCCGGGTCACCGCGGGCGGGATCACCGATCGTTATCTGAGCGACTATCCGAATATGTACGGCGATCTCTCCGCCGGCTCCGGCCGCAACGCCATGGGCCGCGATCCGGAACACGCCCGCGCTTTTTTCCAGCGCCACCAGGACAAGCTGATGTTCGGCAGCGACTGCACCGACAAGCTGGGCCAGGGGAACGTTTGCATCGGCGCCACCCAGATCGCGCAGATCCGGCAATTCTCCCCGGGCAAGGCCGTCGAGCGGAAGCTGCTCTACGAAAACGCGAAAAAAATCTTCCGGTTGCAGGGCATCGCCTGACCGCTTGGGCAGAATCACGGCCGGATACCGGCCCCGATTTTAGCAGCGATTCGCGGTTGATTCCGGGCCCCGGCCGGGCTGAATGCCCGCACATGACCACCCCTCATTTGCTCTCGCGTCGCAAGTTTCTCGCCACCTCCGCCGTGGCGCTGGCCAGCACCAAGTTGTCGTTCGCGGCGACCCCCGCCGAGTCGATCATCGACATCCATCAGCACACCAACTACGGCGGCAGCCCCACCCGCGCCCCGCGCACCCATGACCAGCTCGTCGCACATCAGCGCGCCATGGGGATCACGACGACTATCCTGCTGCCGGCCGGCCGGCCCATTTCCCGGCCCTCGACGCACAACGGCACCTCCAATGGGCTGAACGGCACCTGCACCTCGAACGAGGACTGCATGCTGCTCGCCCGGAAATATCCCAAGGAATTTCTGTTCGGGGCCAACGAGGTCAGCGACCTCGAGGATGCGCCGCAGGTGATCGAGAAATATCTCAAGCTCGGCGCCGTGATCATCGGCGAACAAAAGTTCGGCGTGGAGTGCGACTCCGCCGAAATGCAGAAACTCTACAAGCTCGCCGAGGCGTTCAAAGTGCCGATCCTGATGCACTGGCAGCACGGACGCTACAATCACGGTTTCGACCGCTTTCCCGCGATGCTCCGCAAATACCCGCGGACCAATTTCATCGGCCACGCGCAAACGTGGTGGGCCAACATCGACAAGAACCAGCGGGACTCCGCCAAGAACATGTATCCCATGGGCAAGGTAACGGCGGGCGGCCTGACGGACCGTTACCTGGCGGATTTCCCGAACATGTACGCCGACTTGTCGGCGGGATCAGGCTACAACGCTTTCAAGCGCAACGACGAGAGCATGTCCTTCATCGAGCGCCACCAGGACAAGCTGCTTTACGGCAGCGATTGCGCCGACGCGGCCGGCCGTGGCGGAAGCTGTTCCGGCGCGATGCAAATCGCCCAGATGCGCGCGATGTCGCCGAGCAAGGCCGTGGAGCGAAAAGTTCTCTACGAGAACGCGAAGAAGCTGTTCCGGCTCTGAGCGGCGAGTCGCGGGGAGTCCTCCGAATCGCCCCGCCGCCCGATCCCTCCCACCCGCTTGCGGCGGAAAGGGCGGTTGGCATGCCAACCGAAACTTTGTCAGCCAATAGTTGACAACGTCGAATGGCGTGCTGCCCGTGGTGCAACTTGGGGCAGCGGCGGCGGCGGCGGTCCGCCCGTCGTTGACCACCGCGTCAGCGGAGCGCGCGGCCCGGCGTCCGGACCGCGCGGCGATCGATCACCTTACCACGGCCGCTTGAACTCGGCCGGCATGATCTTGTGGACGGCGTTGACGATCCGGTTTTCGACCCCGGGAGCGAAGCGGTTCGGCCGGTCGTAGATCGTCATCGAGCCACCGCCCTCGTAGCCGCCCTCCTGCAGGACGCGTTCCGAGGGAATGTAGCACGGCACGTCGTTCGAGTAGCCGTTCACCCAGAGCCGCTCGGCGTCCAACTCGCGCTTCAACCGCAGCGAGTAGTCGACCACGACTTCACCGGGCAGGAAGACCATCGCCAGCTGGGGGCCGAAATTCCAGACCTGCACCATGTAGGGCAGCGTGGCGGGAATCTTTTCGCCGCGATCGAGCTTCGCCAGTTGCACCTTGGCGTGATAGGATATGCCCGCCGATTTTTCCCTGGCCTTCGCCTCCCACTCCGCGCGGGTCGGCAGCGTGTCGAACGGCAGTTCGATCTGCTCGGTCCGGCATTCGAGCTTGCTCGTGAGCGGCCGCATGGTGGTGCCCGTCGCGAGCCGTTTGGCCTCCGCGCCGAGTTTGTTGCCGTACTCGATCGCATGGGCATAGGTCCCGCGCGGATTCGGATTCTGGTCGGCACCGCAACCGACGGCCGTCAGCGCGATCGCGCCGGGGAAATCCCGCTCCATGGCCTCCTGCGCGCAGCCGGCCCAGTCGGCATGAAACTTGTTAAAGCCCGTGGTGGTGCAGTGGCACGCGTAACTCGTCAGCAGGGCGCGCACCTTGCCGTTCGCGTCGACGACGCGCAGCACCGGCAGCGAGAGATCCGACGGACGGAAGGTGTAATTGCGGCGATTGTAGGCAAAACCAACGTAGCCGGCGCCCCAGTCCAGCTTCGCCGGCTTCCGGTCCGCCAGCGCGGCCAAGGCCACCTGTTCAAGTTTGTCGGTCAGATCGCGGGTATAGCGTTCGATGTTCGCCCAGTGATCCGCCGGAATGCTCTCGCTGAAAATGTTGTTGAGCACCCCCACCAGCATGGGCGCGCTGTGCGTGTGGCTCGAACAGATGGCGACGCGCGCGTTGACCACCTTGGTCTTGGCCGCGAGGCGTTTCACCAGTTCATCGCGCACGTTGACCCCTACGCCGCAGTTGTCGACCGACAGCAGCACCGCCGGTTGTTCCGAGTCGCTCCCGAAGGCGATCGCCTTCGCGTAGAGGCGCTGCTCGATTTCCTTGGTCTCCAGCCGCCGGCCGCCGTAGCCGCTCAACCGCACGGGATAATCTGGCGTGATATCCACCTTGGCGGCGCCGACACTCCAGGTCGGTCCATCCGCTGCGGGCAGCGAGCATGGCACCGCGCTGAACGCGACGCAGAGGAGCAGAGGGGTGAACAGACGGTATTTCATGGAGTGCTAGGGTTGGGCGCGAACACGAGATCAGGATAAGAAGCGACCCCGACGGAGCCGGAGTCGCGGGGAAGGACCGGCATGACAACAAAGCCGAATTGAAGAAGAAAGCGAAAAGAACGCGCTCCGCGGCGCGCCGGCACTACGCGGGCTTTGCAGCGGCAAAAATCTGTGCTAGCAGCATGCCCTCATGACGAGAAACTTACCCCGGATTCTCCTCGGCGCCTGCGCCGGAGTGCTTGCCTTTCAATTCACCGCGCGGGCGGCCGAAACCGATGCGGCCTGGGCCCGCCTCGCGCCCTATTTTTCGACCCCCGCGGAATTCGCGGGCCAGCTCGGCCCCTATCCGTCGCCGCTGAAATTCTACAACGGCCAGCCCGTCAAAAGCCCGGCCGACTGGCCGAAGCGCCGGCAGGAAATCCTGGCGAAGTGGCACGAGCTGATGGGTGCCTGGCCGAAACTCCTCGCCCAACCGCGCATCGAGTTCCTCGGCCAGACCCATCGGGAAAATTTCACCCAGCATCAAGTGAGGGTGGAGATCGCGACCGATTATTTCATCGCCGGATATCTGCTTGTCCCGGACGGCGCCGGGCCCTTTCCCGCCGCCTTCGTGCCCTACTACGATCCGGAGACGAGCATCGGCCTGAAGGGCGTCCTGCGTGATTTCGCCTATCAACTCGCCAAGCGCGGCTTTGTCACGCTTTCGATCGGCTCCCCCGGCGGCGATGCCGTCAAACCCGACCTCGGCGGGGCCACCTGCCAGCCGCTGTCGTTCCTCGCCTATATCGCCGCAAACTGCCACACGGTGCTGGCCAACCGGCCGGAAGTGGATCCCGCCCGCATCGGCGTCGTCGGCCATTCCTACGGCGGCAAATGGTCGATGTTCGCCTCGTGTCTCTACGAGAAATATGCCGCCGCCGTCTGGTCGGACGGCGGCGTCGTCTTCGACGACACGCGGGGCAGCATCAACTACTGGGAGCCGTGGTACCTCGGCCAGGCCGGAAACCGCACCCGCAAACGCGGCCTGATCACGGCCGAGAATCCGGCCTTCGGTCCGTATATCGACATGCGCAAAAAGGGCCACGATCTGAACGAACTGCACGCGTTGATGGCCCCGCGTCCCTTCCTGGTTTCCGGCGGCTCCGAGGATTATCGCGGACGCTGGGTGGCGCTCAATCACGCCGTCGAGCTCTACAAATTTCTCGGCTCCTCCGAGCGCGTCGGCATGACCAATCGCCCCGCGCATCCGCCGACGGTCGAGTCCAACGACATGATCTACGCGTTCTTCGAGCACTTCCTGAAGCCAGCGCGCTAACCCGACGCACGATCCGGCGGGCGGGATTGATTTGTATCCCGCACCGATCCGCGCTTTTTTCCCACCCGTCCTCCTGCCCGCCGCCCCGGCGCACGGCAGATCGTCAACCCCGTAAGATCATCGCATCATGAATCTGCTGAGACCCCTCGTCGCCGTTCTTTGCCTCGCCACCACCGCCTGCGCCGCCCAGACGCCGACCTTCCGCGCCGGCGCGTTCGCCCAGGACGTCACGCCCACGAAATTTCCCGCTCCGATCAACGGCAGCATGAAGGGCGCCTTCGCCAGCACCGTCACCGACCCGATGCACGCGCGCAGCCTGGCCCTCAGCGATGGCAAAACCGAAATCATCCTGTGCGTGGTCGACGCCTGCCTGATCCCGCGCGAGATCTGCGAGAAGGCGAAGGCGATCGCCTCGAAAAACACGGGGGTCCCCGCTTCGCACATCCTGATCAGCGCGACCCACTCCCACAGTTGCGCGGCCCTGACCCCGGCCTTCCAGAGCGATCCCGATCCCGCCTACCTCGCCACCGTGCCGGGCCGCATCGCGCAGGGCATCACGCAGGCGCACGCCAATCTGGAACCGGCGGACATCGCCTGGAGCAAGGACAGCGATCCGACCCAAGTCCACAACCGCCGCTGGTTCATGAAACCGGGTCAGACCTACGAGAACCCCTTCGATAGCACCGGCGACCGTGCCCGCATGAATCCCGGCAACCAGAATCCGCAGGTCAGCGGACCGGCGGGGCCGGTGGATCCCGAGGTCTCCATCCTCGCCGTTCGCGCCCGGACCAACCAGCGCCCCATCGCCGTGCTCGCCAATTACAGTCTGCATTATGTGGGCGGACTCCCCGCGATTTCCGCCGACTACTACGGCGCCTTCGCCGAGGAGATCGGCCGGCGGCTGCACGCCAACGACAAACGCTACACGAGCAAGGCCGCATTCGTCGGCATCATGAGCAACGGCACCAGCGGCAACATCAACAACATCGACTACAGCGCCCCGGCCTCGCTCCGAAAAATGGCGCCCGGAGAAAAGATCGAGATCGTGGCGAAAAGCGTGGCCGATGCCGCCATGCGCGCGTGGGACAAGCTCGCCTGGCAATCCTACGTGCCGCTCTCAAGCGTGGAGCGCGACATTCAGCTCGGCGTGCGCAAGGCCGCCCCCGCGGAACTCGAACGCGCCCGTCAGCTCGTGGCCACCACGCCCAAGGACAAGGGTGGCCAGTTCGACGACCGCAAGGCCATCTACGCCCGCGAGGCCCTGCTGCTCGACAAATATCCCGACCAGGTTCCGGTCAAGTTGCAGGCCCATCGCATCGGCGCGCTCACCATCGCCTCCATCCCGTGCGAGATTTTCGTGGAAATCGGCCTCGACCTGAAGGCGAACAAGCCGCTGGACCAGCATTTCACCATCTCGCTCGCCAATGGCTACAACGGCTACCTGCCCACGCCCGAGCATCACCAACTCGGCGGCTACGAAACGTGGCGCGCACGCAGCAGCTACCTGGAGGTCGACGCCTCGACCAAGATCACGAAAAACCTGAAGGAGATGCTCGCCCAGCTGGCGAAGTAGCCCATCGCGGCGGAGCACAGCGGATCGTCGAAGTCGGCGCCGCCGGGGTGCGGCGGGAAATTTGCCCTTGAGCTGCCCGGGGCCGTTTCCATCGTAACCCGCACGGCAATGGGATCTGCCGTCTCCCACCGGAGAAAACCGCCCGACGCGAGTCAGGGCTGATGATTCCTACCGCGAGGCCAGACCCAAGGAATCACCATGTCTCTCTATTTTTGGATCGCGCTCGGCAGCGCACTCGGCGGCGTCGCCCGCTTCGGGCTCTCCGGCTTTGTCGACCAACGCATCGGCGAATCGTTTCCCTGGGGCACGGTGATCGTAAATGTCGCAGGCTGTTTCGTGATCGGATTCTTCGCGACATTGACCGCCCCCGGAGGCCGCTTCCCCGTCGGCGCAGCCGGGCGGCACTTTTTCATGACGGGTGTGTTGGGCGGTTTCACGACGTTCTCCTCGTTCAGCCTGCAGACGCTGTCACTGGCCCGCGACGGCGACTGGCTGCGCGCAGGCGGCAACGCCATCGGTTCGCTGGCCTTTTGTCTCGTCGCCGTGTGGCTGGGCCATATCGTCGCGCTGGGCGTCAACGCACTTAAAGGCACTTGAGCCACTGCCGCGGCGAATGCGCCGTCCCGATTTATGAAGCATATCCCTCGCTCCGTAGTCATCCCCTTCGCCGCTGTCGCCGCGGTGTTCCTGTCGACCGTCGCCCACGATCTCCGGGGCGCGGGTGAACCGGTGGTCGCGGAAACGTATCACCGGACCCTGTCCGCAAAACATCCGGTACTCAAACGCATCCGCCCGTCCGAGGTCATCGTGACGCGCACGGTCTGCGCCTCGGGCCGGGACGAAAAAGGCGTGCAGCACTCGGAGAACGGCAATCCGCTCACCGGGCCGTTTTTCGTCGAGGGCGCCGAGCCCGGGGACGCGATCCTCGTCCACTTCAAAAAAATGCGCATCAGCCGCAACTGGGGGTTTTCGAGTTCACGGCTGGGCTTGTTCGCGCTGACCCCGGAAACGATCGCCTCGCTCCACCCGATGTACGCGGCGCCCTACAAACCCGGCCACGTCTTCCCCGGCCGCGCCAATCTCGTGCGCTGGGAGGTCGACCTCGAACGCCAAACCGTGCGCCTCGCTGAGCCAAAGAGTTCCGCGGTCGCCCTGGAGTTTCCCGTGCAGCCGATGCTGGGTTGCATCGGCGTCGCACCCGCGGGCGATTTCGTGCCGACCTCGGGTCCGTCGGGGCCCTACGGCGGCAATCTCGACTACAACGAAATCCGCGAAGGTGCGACCGTGCTGCTGCCCGTCTATCATCCGGGCGCCCTGCTCTACCTCGGCGATGGTCACGCGCTTCAGGGCGACGGCGAGGCGACCGGCAGCGGCATCGAGATTTCGTTGGAGCTCGAATTCACGACGGAATTAAAAAAACAGGCGAACCTGACCGGGCCGCGGGTGGAAACCGCCGAGTCCATCATCAGCATCGGCAGCCAGCCGGAATTCGTGAGTTCGCTGGACCGCTCGATCCAGATGGCGACGAGCGACATGGTGCACTGGCTGATCGACGACTATAAACTGGAGCCGTGGGCGGCGCACATGCTGATCGGCTACTCCGGCAAATACGATGTTGTCACCGTCGCCGGTTCCATGGCGCTGCGCATCCCGAAAAAATATCTGCCAAAAAAATCCTGAGCGGCGCCATTACACGGCGCCCAAAGGGGAAAAGCCTCATTTACGGATCCTTTAGATCTCTTAAATAGGTCTTCCCAAAAAAGCTGGTGCCCGGAGAGGGGATCGAACCCACACGCCTTGCGGCGGCAGATTTTGAGTCTGCTGCGTCTGCCAATTCCGCCATCCGGGCTTCGGAAGGTCTGCGAAAAGTAGGTGGGCTCCTCGCCGTGTCCATGCAAATTTCGCCGGA
>SIBR01000010.1 GCA_009695065.1 Opitutus sp.
ATGATAGTGGTTGGACATCACCACAACCGCCACCCACACCGGGCCGCCGTCTTCAACAGGCAGGCTTGGAACGACTCCGCCGCTCCCTTGCCCGTGAACAACTCCCGCCGATAGTTCCCTCCCGGTTCAACACGTGGTAACAGGCCCCGGCATATTCCAGGCGCAGCTTGCGCGCCATGCCGTTCACCCAAGCGCGTCCCCATCCCTTCTGTCAAGAGTCACGACATGACCCCTTTTTCTGGGCCTCCGCATCATCGCAGCAAACGCAGCTTCCAGCTTTGCCGTAAAGGCGCGGCCGTCGACCAGAGGCGAGGCCGCCATCCGGCCGCGAAGCTGCGCTTTCAATGCCGCCAAGCGGGGACGATCACGCGCCAACTCGACCGCTCGCACCACATACTCCGCCGGTGAACCCGCCACCCACTCCTGCAGCCCGACCGCGGTGAGCAAACTCACCCCGACACGCGATCGGTGTTCCTCCCCCGCCAGGGTGATCACCGGCACTCCCATCCAGAGCGCATCGCACGTGGTCGTCGTCCCATGATAGGGATATGTGTCCAGGGCGATGTCCACGGCGAGATATTCCGCAAGGTGGCCGGCGGTCGTGGGCATCCAGGGTTTCAATTCGATCCGGCTCCCCTCGATTCCCTAGTCGGAGAAAATTTTTCGCACCTTGGCGCACACCGCCGGATCGGAAAACGTCCTCGCCTTCAAAACGAGCCGGGAGTCGGACAGGGAGCGCAGAATTTCACTCCACCAACCCAGCAGTCGCACGTTGAGCTTCGCCGAATTGTTGAAACATCCGAAAACGACGGGAGCATGAGCCGGCTTCGCCACGGCGGCCGGCGGTGCCCCGGACGGCGGTTCGTAGCACCAGGCCGGAGCCGGCAGGCGCCAAAGCGTTTCGGCATAAAACTCATCCCCCTGGCCGGGCGGATCCGCCACATCGTCGGTCAGTCGATAGTCGATCTCGCTCAAACCGGTGGTGTCGGGATAGCCCAGATAGGTCACCTGGATCGGTGCGGCTTTGCGGGCGAAAATGCCCAGCCGGGAAAAACCGGAGTGGCCGTTCAGGTCCACGATGATGTCCACGTGGCAATCGCGAATAAGTGCCGTGGCCTCCGCATCGGACCGGCCGCAAATGGAATGCCAGTGGTCGGCCCCCGCCCGCAGGCCGGCGGTCACCGCATCCTCGTGGTACGTGTTGGCAAAGACGCTGATTTCAAATCGCGTCCGGTCGTGATGTCGGAAAATCGGCCAGAGAAAATGCGCCACGGCGTGCTGGTAGAGTTCGGACGAAACGTAGCCGATGTGGCAGCGCGGTCCCGGCGGACGGGGCGGGAGCGACGTGTCCCATGTTCCGATTTCGGATCGCTTCCACGTGGCGAAGCGACCGTGCAGGAGAAATTTCTCGGCGCGCGACAGGTCCGGATGGTACTGCGCGTTGAGCAGGAGTCCGATCCATCCCAGCGCGTAGCCGGGCCGGACGGCGACGGCACGCTCGAAGGCGGCGTGCGCTTCGCTGGCACCCATCATCTCGCGCACGGCGTTGCCCAGATTGCCATGCGTTTCCGCGAGCGCGGGATTTATCTCCGCGGCCCGGGCGAACGATCCGGCAGCCGCCATGGTCTGGCCCAGCATGAGCTGTACCGCCCCTAGATTATTGATTGGCGCCGGGTCTTTCGGATCGAGTTCAGTCGCGCGGCGATGCGCCACTTCCGCCTCCTCCAATCGGCCAAGTTCGCGCAGGCAGATGCCGAGATGATCCATGGCGCGCGCGTCATTGGGCTGCCGCGCCAGGCCTTCGCGGTCGAGTTTTTCGGCTTCGGCCCACCGCCCCTGGGCGGCTGTGACCTTGGCCAGATTGAACCAGGATTGGGCCAGGTCAGGCCGCAACTGCAGCACCCGCCGAAAGCAGGTTTCGCCTTCCCGCCAGCGGGACCGTTGGTAGTGAAGCAGGCCGAGCAACTGCAGGGCGTTCAAATGGTCGGGCGTGCGGGCGAGCAAGTCCTCCCATGCGGTAGCCGCACGGTCGAACTGTCCCGCGCGATAGGCGGCCACCCCCTCGGTAAATAATTTTTTTAAACGTTCGTCGGACATGTTTCCGGGCCGGAAAGAAAGTCGAAAATGGCGGGCTGATCGTGACGCCGGCGCTGGAACGGTTCAGCACCCCGGGGATGCGCCATGACTGACTCCACGACGATACCGCCGCCGCGCGTTTCCTTCCAGAAATATTTTCGAAAACCGAAGGGCCTGCTCATCCTCATTCTGGCGGGCTTCGTCGTGCTCGCCGCAACCGGACCCGGGCGGGAACTGATGGCGCAGAGTCTCGCGGTGGCGGTCGCGGTCGCGATGCTGGTCGATGCGCCGATGCCGCGGGCCCGAAAGGGCCGGTGGGAATTTCCCGACGGGGCGCTGCTGACGGGGATGATCGTGGCGATGATTCTCAGTGTGCAGGTACCGTAGTGGGTCGTGGCGGTCACCTCCGTCTTTGCCGTGCTGAGCAAGTACGCCCTCCGCACCCGCACCGCGAACATCTTCAATCCGGCGGCCCTGGCGCTGGTCGTACTCGTCGCGGCCGGCGGGTACATCACTCACCGCGTGAACAAACTGCCGGCCCTGCTCGCGTTTCTCGGCTGCTACTACCTCCTTGTCACGGCGACGGCGTTTTTGGGCGATCCGGGGCGCGTGGCCGAACTCTACCGGCCGCCCGATCTGCATGCCGTGCTGTTCTTTGGCGCTGTCATGGTGACCGATCCGCCAACGTCGCCGCCGCGGCATCGCGACCAGATCGTGTTTGGCGTGATCGTTGCCGCGGCGAGCTATGTCTTCTTTCAGCTGGTCGGGGCGGCTTATTTCCTGCTGGCGGGTTTGCTTGTTGGCAATGCGTGGGAAGCCTGGCGCCGGGCCCGTGTGCACGCCGGTCGCCACGCGGGCGGGCGGACGACGCACCAAGGCAATCCGTAGCCGCCCCGGTGGTCTCACGCCTCGCCGCAAAGCGCCGGGACGGATGCGTGCACGATGTGACGTAGACATCATTTGACGCGCCGCACTTCGGACATATAGCCAGTCCCTACCCATGTTGGATTCGAACTACACATTTCTTCACGCGCTGGCCGGTGGCGTGCTGATCGGGCTCGCGAGTCTGCTCGCCGTGCTCGCGACCGGCGAAATTCCCGGCATCTCGGGCATGTTCAGCCGGCTCATCCGGCCCCGGAAGGGCGATGCAGCCTGGCGCATGGTGTTTTTTCTGGGCCTGATCGCCGGGGCCGCCGTTGCGTTCGCGACGATTGATGCCGCTGCGATCTACCGCCCGTTGCGTTCTCTCCCCGGTTTCGCCGTCGCCGGCCTGCTCGTCGGTTTCGGGACCCGGCTGGGCCGGGGCTGCACCAGCGGCCACGGGGTCTGCGGGCTTGGGCTCGGTTCGAAGAACGCCCTCGTGGCCACCCTCGTTTTCATGGGTGCGGGCATGGCGACGGTCTTTGTCGTCAACCACACCGGCCTGACCGTACTGCGATGAATCCGCGATTCCTCACGCTGTTCGTAGCCGGGGCGCTGTTCGGTGCGGGTCTGGCTTTGTCGGGCATGAACGATCCCACCCGGGTCGTAGGATTTCTCGACGTGACCGGTCGGTGGGATCCCTCGCTCATGTTTGTCATGGGCGGAGCGGTGACAACCTTCGGGCTCGGCCTCCTCGTCTGGCGCAAACGCACGGGTGGCCGGGGCTGGTTCGGCACGATGCTGCCGGGCCGCGAACACGAGCCCGTCGATCGTCGGTTGGTCGTGGGTGCGTTGATCTTCGGGATCGGCTGGGGCTTCGGCGGATTTTGTCCGGGTCCGGGCTTTGCGAATCTCGCCGCGCTGCGGACCGAGGCGCTGGTCTTCGTGCCGGCGATGGCCGTGGGCATGCTGCTGGCGCGGGCCGGCTTCGCCGCGGATCGCACCTGACTGACCGGCAGTGACGCGGCGTTCGGCCGCGTTTCCGCATTCTTGTTCGTTGCCACCCGGGCCCGATCGGGATTTCACGTTGGCTTACCGTGAAAACTCCCCTCGTTCTCCGTTTGGCGCGGCTCATCCCCAAACGCCCGCCGGTCGCTTGCCGCGCGTTCGCCCTTTCGCTCCTCACGCTGGCGTTTGCCGCCTGCTCGCGCGAGTCCGCTTCCACGGCTTCCGCCCCGGCGGCGCCGGCTTCCGCCCCCGCCAAACCCAACCGCTTTAAATTCGAAACCCAGACGCTGACCGTACCCGCGGGCTTCACCGTCGAACTCGTCGCGGGTCCGCCGGCGGTGAACCGGCCGATCTCGATCGCGTTCGATGAGCAGGGGCGGCTCTACGCCACCGACTCCTCCGGACTCAGCGAACGCGCGGACAAGCAGCAGGAGTTGAAACCGCATCGCGTCGTGCGGCTCGAGGATGCCGACGGCGACGGCCGTTTCGAGCGGTCCACGGTGTTCGCCGAGCACATGATGTTTCCGCAGGGCGCGCAATTTTTCGAAGGCTCGCTCTACGTCGCCGCGCCGCCGCAGATTTGGAAACTGACCGATGCCAACGGCGACGGCGTCGCCGAGCAGCGCGAAATCTGGTTCGACGGCAAGACGCTCACCGGTTGCGCCAACGACATTCACGGCCCCTATCTCGGCCCCGACGGGTGGATGTATTGGACCAAGGGCGCGTTCGCCGAGCAGAAGCACACGCTGGCCAACGGGAAGGAACTCGTCACGCGGGCGTCGCACATCTTTCGCTCGCGGCCGGATGGCACGGGCTTGGAATCGGTGCTCACGGGCGGGATGGACAATCCGGTCGGCGTCGCGTTTTCGTCCACGGGCGAACGCTTCCTGAGCGGTACGTTTTTTCAGGTCGGCGTGGCGGGCAAACGCGACGGGGTGATCCATTCGGTCTACGGCGGCGTCTACGGCAAGGACCAGCCCGCCGTGGCCGGTCACATCCGCACGGGCGACCTCATGCCGATCATGACGCACATGGGCGCCGCGGCACCGTGCGGCACGACCACGTATCGCTCGCAACGTTTCGGCGCCGGTTATCAGGACAATCTCTTCGTCTGCTATTTCAACCTGCACAAGGTCGTGCGCCACGAACTCGTGCCGGATGGCGCCACCTTCACGACGAAGGACACGGACTTCGTGACCTCCGACAGCCAGGATTTCCATCCGACGGATGTGCTGGAGGACGCCGACGGCAGCCTGCTCGTCGTCGACACCGGCGGTTGGTACAAGATCTGTTGCCCCACCTCGCAGCTCGCCAAGCCCGATGTCCTCGGCGGCATCTATCGCATTCGCAAAATCGGCGCGCCGAAACTCGACGATCCGCGCGGACTCACCATCGCGTGGGCCACGCGCCAGCCGGAGGACTTGGTGAAACTGCTCGCCGACGCGCGGCCCGACGTGCAGCAGCGCGCCGTGCACCTCCTCGGCAAGCAGGGCGCGGCCGTCGTCCCGGCGCTCGCGACCGGTGTGACTAAGGCGGCGTCGGCGTCGGCGCGGCGCAACGCGGTGTGGGCGCTCGCGCGCGTCGATGGGCCGGCCGCGCGTGCGGCGGTGCGCTCCGCGCTCACCGATGCCGACGCCTCGGTCGTTTACGCGGCGATGCAGGTGGTCAGCCTCTGGCGCGATGCCGGGGCGTTCGAGCGGCTGCAAAGTCTCGTCACCGGCGGAAAACCCGCGCCGGCGCGGATGGCGGCGGAAGCGCTGGGCCGCATCGGCGACCGCCGGGCGGTCGGAGCGCTCCTCACCGCGGCGCGCACATTGAACAGCAAAACGTTCACCGCCTCCGGCACGCCCGAGGATCAGGCCGGGCAGGTGCTCGAACACTCGCTGACCTACGCCCTCATCGAGATCGGCGCGCGCGACGAGGTGCGGGCGCTGCTGCAATCCTCGATCGATCCGCGTGTCATCCGGGTCGCGCTGGTGGCCCTCGATCAGATGGAGGGCGGTGGATTGCAGCCCGGCGATGTCATCGGCCGGCTCGATTCCAATGTGCCGGTGCTGAAGCGAACCGCCGGCTGGGTCGTTGGCCATCACGCCCAATGGGGCGGCGCGCTCGCGAGCTTTTTCCAGACCCGCCTGACGACAAAATTACCCGCCGCGGCGGAACGCGGCGAACTGCAGCTCCAGCTCGCGCAACTCGCCACGGCCGCCGCCATTCAGGATTTGCTCGCGGCCACGGCTCGCGACGCGAGTGCGGCACTCGATGCGCGGCTCCTCGCTTTGCGCGCGATGGCGGCGGCCGGATTGAAGGAGGCGCCGGCGCGCTGGCTGTCCGATCTTGCCGCGTTGCTCGGGAGTCCGGTGGGCGATCCCGCGCTCGGCCGGCAGGCCGTTGCCACGGTCCGGGTTTTGCCGCTGCCCCGCCCGGGCCATGCGGAGCTGGCGGCGGCCCTCGGTCGTCTCGGTCGCGACAGCGCGGCGCCGGCCGACGTGCGGGTGGACGCACTCGCCGCGATCCCCGGCGGGCCCGGGGCGATCGAGCCCACGTTGTTCGATTTTGTCCGTGCTCATCTCGACGGTCGGGAACCGATGCTCGTGCGGAGCGCCGCCGCGAGTGTGCTGGCCCGGGCGGCGCTCACGCCGGACCAGCAGCTTGCGCTGGCCGAAACGATGAAATCCGTCGGCGCGCTCGAAGCCCCGAAGCTCCTGCCGGCGTTTGAGAAATCGCCCGGTGAAGCGCTCGGCCTGAAACTCGTCGCCGCGCTCAAAAACTCCCCCGGTTTGCCGGGTCTGCGGGTTGGCGCGCTCAAAGCCCTGTTCGCCAAATATCCGGCCACGGTGCAGGAGCCGGGGCAGGAATTGATCGCCCTCATCGATGCGGATGCGGCCCGCCAGAACGCGCACGTCGACGAATTGCTCGCGAATGCGAAGAACGGCGACATCCGCCGCGGCCAGGCGGTGTTCAACAGCGAGAAGACCGCGTGCTCGATGTGTCACGTCATCGGCTACCTCGGCGGCCGGCTCGGTCCGGACCTCACGAGCATCGGGCGGATCCGCAACGAGCGCGAATTGCTCGAGGCGGTGGTGTATCCGAGTGCGACGTTGGTTCGCGGCTACGAGCCCTTCGTGGTCACCACGAAGGGCGGCGAGGCGCTCAGCGGCATCGTGCGCCAGGAGACGGCGCAGGAGGTGGTGCTGGCCACGGGGCCGCAGACCGAGCAGCGCGTCGCGCGGGCCGACATCGCCGATCTTCGTCCTGGTGCGGTCTCACCCATGCCGCCCGGCCTCGAGGCGGTACTGACGAAACAGGAGCTGGCGGACCTGCTCGCGTTCCTGAAGTCGCGGGGAATTTAACGCGGTTCGCCGTGGGCCCCGGGATGCTCAACGGCCCCGGGTCTGACCGCGCCCCGCCGGAACTTCGAACCCGGCACGGATCGTGCCATCGGCGGCGATGAGCGGTGCCGGGGCGGCCACCCTTCCTGCCGGCCGGCAGCCGGGACCGAACGTGTCCACGCCGAGGTCGGTTTTCATCAAATCGGCAAACGCCTGCAGCTCGGCGACCGTTTTCGCGTGCGTGGCATAGACGTTGCGGCTTTCGCCGATATCGTCGGCGAGATTGTATAATTCTTTTCGCTGCAGGTGCAGCTTCCACGGACCGAGGCGCACGGCCTCCAGGTTCGCACCCGAAAAGTAGTGGAAGAAATTTCGCGGCGGCGTGTCGCCGGCGGTGTCCGCCAGTACGGGCCAGATGTCGACGCCGTCGATCACGCGGTCGGCCGGCATCTTCCCGCCCGCGAGCTTCGCGACGGTGGGCATGACGTCCATCATGGTGGTGATGGCATCCGTCGCGGTGCCGGCGGGTATTTTGCCGGGCCACCACACGATCGTGCAGACGCGGATGCCTCCCTCCCACGTCGTGTTCTTCGTGCCGCGCAGGGGACGGTTGGTGGCGCCCTGGGCGGTGGGCCCGCCGTTGTCGCTCGTGAAAATGACCAGCGTCGTGCGGTCGAGTTGCAGCGCCCGCAGCGTGTCGAACACCTGGCCGACGCTCCAGTCGACCTCTTGCGCCCAGTCCCCGAGCACTCCGTTGGGCGACTTTCCCATAAACTCCTTTCCCGGATAGTGGGGGAAGTGCACGGCGGTGTGGGCGAGGTACAGGAAGAAAGGCCGTTGCTGCTGCGCGCGCAGGAACGCCACGGCCTTTTCCGTGTAGCGCCGCGTGATGGCATGCTGCTCCTCGGCGCGGACCCGTTCGACGACCGTTTCGTTTTCCAACAATGGCAGCGGGGTCTGGTCGTCGCCGCGCAACCCGTATTCGTCTTTGGCGGGTGGCCGCGCCTTCGTTTTGGGCCGCGGCTGGCCCGCGCTGCTCTTCGCCCCGTCCTCCGCCGTGCCCATGTCGTTGGAATACGGAATACCAAAATAGGAATCGAAGCCCTGGCGGGTGGGCAGGAATTCGCGCTGGTCACCCAGGTGCCATTTGCCGATCGCCGCCGTGGCGTAACCGGCCGCCCGGAGCACCTCGGCCACCGTCACCTCGGCCGGGTTCAGCCCGATCGCGCTGGCGGGAAACAGCACGTGCGGGATCGGCAGCGCCCGCTTGGGGTAGGAGCCGGTCAGCAGCGCGGCGCGGGAGGGCGTGCAGACGGGGGCGGCGTAGTGCGACGTCAGCTTGCGGCCCTCGCGGGCCATCCGGTCGAGGTGCGGCGTGGCGTTGGTGGAACCGTAGGGACCGATGTCGGAATAGCCGAGATCGTCGATGTTGATCAGGACGATGTTCGGCCGGTCGGCAGCGTACATCGCCGGCAGGAGCAGCAGAAGGGGCAGAAAGAGTTTCACGGGCGACGTTGGGTGAAAAGCGAGCACCCGAAACGACCGCAACGCGACGCGGAAAATTGCGCGAGATCCGGTCGGGGAATTGCGGATTGCCGGCACCGGCCGCCCGCGCGAAGTTGCCGGCGCACCCCACTGATCCCCATGCAAAAATCCGTCCTCCTTTTTGCGCTGCTTCCGCTCTGCGGGCAGCCCGCGCTTGCCCAACCGCCGGCCGGCGAAACACAGGCGCAGCGTTTCCAGCGCATGTCACGCGAGGCCGAGGCGCGCGGACTCGCCGAACCGTTCCGTGGCATCACGGCGAAGGGCCGGGTCGAGCCGGGGCTTTTCGAGATCAAGTCGACCGGCGTCTCGACCGGGCCGGTGCGTGCGGCGGCGGGGGCTTTTCTCGGCGCGCTCACCGAGGAGCAGCGCAAGCAGACGAAGTTTCCCGTCGCCGATTCCGAGTGGCGGAAATGGATGAACCAGCACTTCTACGTGCGGCAGGGCGTGAGTTTTCGCGACCTGACCGAGGCGCAGCGCGAGGCGGCGTTTGGGCTGCTGCGGGCGTCGCTCAGCGCGAAGGGGCTGCAGCTCTCGCGCGATATCATGAAGCTGAACCACACGCTCGGGGAGTTGAACCGCGACGATTTTGTCCAATATGGCGAGTGGCTCTATCACCTCACCGTGATGGGCGAGCCCTCGGCGACGCAGCCGTGGGGGTGGCAGCTCGACGGGCATCATCTCATCATCAACTATTTCGTGCTCGGTGACCAGGTGGTGATGACGCCGCTCTTCGTCGGGTCCGAGCCCGTGGTCGCGCCGTCGGGAAAATATCAAGGGCTGACGATCCTGCAGGAGGAGCAAAACCGCGGGCGCGATTTCCTGCTCTCACTCGACGAGGCGCAGCGCCGGCAGGCCGTGCTCGAAACGGCGAAGGCCGGTAACAACAACCTGACCGAAGCGTTCAAGGACAACGTCGTGCTCGACTCCGCGGGCGTCCGCGGCTCCGCGCTCAACGCCGCGCAGCGCCGCGACCTGCTCGCCCTCATCGGCCTCTATGTCGGCAACATGGACGACGGCCACGCGAAGGTGAAAATGAGCGAGGTGGAAGCCCACCTCGATGCGACGTGCTTTGCCTGGATCGGCGGCAGCGCGCCGGACGGCGTGTTCTATTACCGGATTCACAGTCCGGTGATCCTGGTCGAATTCGATCACCAGCGGCCGGCGAACTACCGGCTGCCGAGGCTGGATGCCCGCGCGCCCAACCGGCAGCACGTGCACGTGGTCGTGCGCACGCCCAACGGCAACGACTACGGCAAGGACCTCCTGCGCCAGCACCTGCTCTCGCAACCGCACTGAAGCGTCCGGCGGCCCGCAGCCGGTGCGTTCGTGCTTCGCGGGTTTCGATCTGCGCCCAATTGTGCGCGCCCGCGCACAATTCAAATTCCCGGTCGCCGCGCGCCTAGCCGGGAAAGAGCTCGGCGACCCGCCGGGCGCGGTAGTCGAAAATCGTCGCGAGCTGGCGCCGGATCCAGAGCGCGTGGAGCAGGTCGCCGACCGGGCCCCAGCCCACCTCGTAGGTGACGCGGTCGGTCAACCGCACTCCCCGCCCGTCCGGAGTCGGCGTGAATCGATGCTCGTGGTGCCAGAGTTTGTAGGGGCCGATCCGCTGTTCATCGACGAAGAACTCGCCCTCGCGCACGTGCGTGATCTCCGTCAGCCAGCGCACGCGGACGCCCGGCAGCACGCCGATCCGGTATTCGATCATCTGGCCGGGGTGCATGCGCTCCGGCGGTTCGCCGACGACCTCGAACGAGACGGTGGGCGGCGTGAGCGTGTCGAGGTTGCGCGGCGTCGCGAAGAATTCCCAAATTTCCGCGGGAGTGCGCTTCACAAGTTGTTCACGCTGCAGGTGCTGGATCATGGGCACAAAGGGCAGCATGGCGACGACCGGCGCAAGCGCGGCACCGACAAAGAAAGCCGGACCGGCCAGGCTGCATTGCCGGCTGGACGGACGTTCGTCGTACCTGCATTCTCCGCCCATGACGCCGTCCCCACGGACCGCAGTCTCGGAGATCGGCCAGATCGCGCTTACCGTCGGTGACGTGGCGGCGGCCACGGCGTTTTATCGCGACGTGCTGGGTTTGACGTTTCTGTTTTCCGCGGGACCCAACCTCGCTTTCCTCGCCGCCAGCAGCGTGTGCATCATGCTCACGACGCCGCAGGGTGGGGGCGAGGTGGGAAAGAATTCGATCCTGTATTTCAAGGTGGCCGACATCGCGGCGACCCACGCCGCGATGTCGGCCCGGGGAGCAAGGGAAGAAGCCGGCCCGCGGCTGATCACGAAGCTCGCCGATCACGAGTTGTGGATCTCCGCAGTGCGCGATCCCGAGGGCAATGTGATCGGGCTGATGAGCGAGGTCCGGTGAGCGGACCTCGCCTCCGCCGGGCCTGATTACGGCCGGTTCTTGCTCCGCGCCTGCTCCAGCATCCACGCGTAGAGTTCGTCCGTGGCGTAGGCGTTGTCCCAGCAATTGTGCCCCACGCCGGGATACTCGGTGTAGGCGCACCGGGCGCCGGCTTGGAGCAGCGCGGCGTGCATGTCGCGGTTCGCCTGCACCGTTTCCGGGCGATCCTTGTCGCCGCAAAAATTCCAGATCGGCAGCCGCGCCCGGGCAAATTTCTCCGCCTCCGCGGCATCGGGCCGCGAACACATCGGCACGATGGCCGACCACGCCCCGGGTTCCTGCGCCGCGATGCTCCATGTGCCGTTGCCGCCCATTGAGAGCCCCGTGAGGACGACGCGGTCCGGATCGGTTTCGAATTCGGCTTGGATTTGCCGCAGCATGCCCAAGGCGCGTTGCGCATCCGTTCCGTCCACCAGCCAGCCCGAGCCCGTCGTGCACTGGGGCAGGACGACGACGAACGGGAATTTCGACCGCCGCTTCCACACGGCCGGACCGATGCCCTCCAGCAACTGGTCGAGGTGGTTGCTCCCGCGCTCCCCGCTGCCGTGCAGGAAAAGCATGACCGGCGGATGGCTGCCCCGCTGGTAACCGGCCGGCACAAACACCACGAACGGATGCTTCGCTCCCGTGGCATCCGTGAACACCCGGTTCTGAAAACCCCGCGCCACCGATTCGGCGGCGGAGGCGGAAAACGTGCCGGCGAGGACGGCCAGAGTGGAGAAAACCCATTTCCAAGCGGGCGATTTCATGGTCCCGATGCTGGCCGGGACCGGTCGCGCGCCAATTCCGTTCGTTGCGTGCCCGGCTTCTTGCACAATGTCGCGCAATCGCCCAAAGCATCCTTCGCGCGACCGTGCGGGCGGGCCGGCCTCAGGCAGAGTTCAAAGCCCGCCTTCGCGCCCCTCTCCACCCCAGTCCTCATGAAACGAATGCTCCGCCCCCTGTCGGTTTTCACCTTGTTGGTTTGCTTCGCCGCCGCGTGCTCCGGGGCGGATCGCCCCGATCGCACGGGTTGGCTGCGAGACGCCCGTTGGGGCGTGATGAGTTATTATCTCGCGGAGATCCGGGCGGAGGTCGACCAGGTGCCGATCAACGGCGAACGCTGGAATCATCTCGTGGATCACTTCGACGTCGAAGCCGTCGCGACCCAGCTCGAGGCCGTGGGCGTGGGTTACTACATGACCACGCTGGGACAGGCCTCCGGCTATTACCTGGCGACCAACGCCACCTACGACCGCATCGTCGGAAACCAGCCCGGCAAGACTGCCCGCCGCGACCTCGTGGCCGATCTGGGCACGGCGCTCAAGCGGCGCGGAATCCGGCTGATGGTCAACTTCTCCTCGCGGGCGCCGACAAAAGACCCGGCGGCCGTGAAGGCGCTGGAGTGGCGCCTCGGCCCGTATCGCAACCGGGAATTCCAACTGAAGTGGGAAAGCGTCGTCCGCGAATGGTCGCAGCGCTGGGGCTCATTGGTGTCGGGCTGGTGGTTCGAAAGCTGCAATTGGCCCAACTCGATGTACCGGCACGCGGACGCGCCGAATTTCGAGAGCTTCGCCGCCGCCGCCCGTTCCGGTAATCCCGACGCGATCGTTGCGTTCAACCCCGGTGTTGTCCATCGCGCGCTTTCGCTCACGCCGGTGGAGGATTTCATCGGCGGCGAGATCATCCGGCCGGAGCAGTGGACCGCGCCGCAGGCGATCGACGGCAAAAACGATGGCGCGCAGTTGCACGTGGTGATCGATCTCGGCCCGGCGCACGGCAAGGGCCCGCCGCGGTTTTCCACCGAGGAGGTCGTCGCGTTCAGCCGCAAGGTCGCGAAGCTGGGCGGCGTGATCACCTGGGAGGCGCCGGTGCAGTCCGACGGCCGCATCCGGCCGGAATTTTTCGCCCAGCTGCAGGCGATCGGGGCGGCGATGAAGTCCGCCAAGTAACCGGGTTCGCGCGCAGCTACGGGCCGCGCCGCAGCGCCTTCCAGGTCGCGAGGCAGCGTTCGGCCGTTTCCAGTTCCGGGAAGCGGCTGCCTTCCTGCTCGATCAGGTAAAATTCCACGCCGCCGACGGATTCCGCCGCGGCGAGGAGTTCCTTCCACGGGGCGACGCCCTCCGTGAAGAGCACGCGATAGCTTTTCTCCTCGGTGCGGGCGCCCGGCGCCCAGTCCTTGAGGTGAATGCTCCGGATGCGGCCGGGGTTGGCCTTGATCCACGCCACGGGGTCCACGCCCGATTCCAAGGCCGTGCCGACATCGAGCTGGAGCCCGAACTCCGCGGGCGTGTTCGCGGCGATCACCTCCATGATGCGCGCGCCATTCTCCAGGGTTTTCCACTCCGACGCGTGGTTGTGGTAGCCGGCGGACAGGCCGTGCGGCTTCAGCCCCTCCACCGCGGTGCTGAGTTGTCCGCACACGCGTTTCCAGCCTTCGAGGCCGGTGGCGTCGCGCGGCGGGCTGGCGAGCACGATGTGCCGTGAGCCCAGGATCTGGTTGAGCTCGATCGCCTTTGCCATCGTCTCGCCGGGCGTGAGCGAAACGTAGCTGTTGTGCGTCGAATAACAGCGCAGGCCGAGGTCGTCGATGAGCGTGCGCACGCCCTTGGCGAACGGGAACGTCCAGTTGTAGTAGGGCGAATAAAACTCCACGACCTCGTAGCCCATCTTGGCGACGGCGCGGAGCGTGTCGGGCAGGTTGCGCATGAGCTCGTTGCGCACCGAGTAGAGTTCGAGGCCGATGGCGGGTGTTTTCCTGCCCGGCACGGGCGCCGGGGAAACGGCGGTGGCCGCGGCGGCAAACGCCCGGGGTGCGAGGGACGAGGCAAGCAAGCCGGCCGGGACGACACCGGACAGCGCGAGAAAATTGCGGCGGGAGAGGGGCATGGGCGTAGGGGGAAGGGCGTAGGGGGAAGGGCGTTGCGGTTGCGTTGAGAACAGCCGCCGGCACGGGCGGCTTGAAAAGACCGTCTATCTGGAACTCAGAAAATCAGGAACAAAAATTCGAACCATTTGCTTTCATGCTCATGTCCCGATTTCCACACGTCAGAATTTTTTGAACCGAAAACGGGGCGAATGGCGGGCTGGCCCACCGCGAATGCTACTTCTTCGTTTCGTTCAACTGGTACAGGCGCTCGGCGTTTTCGTGGTAGAATTTCTCCAGAACGCGGCGCGGCAGGTTCAGCCCCTCGACCGTGCGGCCGTCGTAGTCTACTTTGCCTTGGCCGGCATAGTAGGCAAAATCGGTGCGATACCGCTTTTCAAGTCCGTCCACGAACGACTTTCGCATGGCGTCGGTTGACTTGCCGCCGAGATAGGGCCGCCAGCCGGCATCCACGCCGTAGAGGATGCGGTCCTGGTATTTCAGGAAGAAGGCGCGCACTTTTCCGCTGGGGTGGCGGACGAGGTGGCGGGTGCGCGCGGCGCATTCGATATAAAAGTTCGGATAACGGTCGAGCCGCTCCGCGATGCCGTCGAGATCATGCTCGAGACTGCCGAGGTGGGCGCCCAGCACGATGAGATCGGGATGCTTTTTGAGGATGTTGTCGCGCGCCGCGATGAGCGCCGCATGGCTGGGAAATTCGGGTTTGCCGTGGAGATGCCACTCGGGGTGCTGCGAATAGTAGCCGTAATACGGGCTTTCCTTGTCGAGCGGCAGCCAGGCTGCGAGCGGTTCGGCGAGGTGGGTGTGCAGGAGTTTGCCGCGTTGCGCGATGAAGGCGTAGATCGGATCGAAGAGGGGGTCGTCGGGCAGGATGAAGCGGCCGTCGGGCCGTTTGATCTCCATCCCGATTTCCTTCCAGATTTTTACCGCGACCGCCCCGTCGGCGAACGTCCGGCCCAGACGGGAGATTACCCCGGCTACATAGTCCGGCTCGTTCCGCCGCATCAGGTCGAACGTGGAGGTGAACGCATAGAGGTCCGGGTATTTGCGCGTCAGCTCCGTGGCGATCCGCAGCTGGGTCTCGACATGGGGCTGGGTGCCGACGTTGCAGACGAGGATGGTCCGGAAGTTCAGCCGCCGGAGCATGGCGTTGAGCTGCGGGATGTCCTCGAAGAAGTGCGAGTGCACGTCGATCTTCCGAATTTCCGCAAGGGCGGGCGCAGCTTCCTGGGCTCCGGCCGCGGCGGAACCGAAACCAAACGAGGCAACGACGAGGGCCGAGGAAAGCAGGTGCATGGGGAGGGCGCGCCGAGTGTGCCGGGAGCTAGTGTCGGGGCAAGGCGCTGCTACGCCTTCCCGAGGCAGCAGTGCTTGTATTTCTTGCCGCTGCCGCACGGGCAGGGGTCGTTGCGGCCGACTTTGGGGGCGGCCGATTTGACGGGTGCGGGACCCATGCGGATCGTGCGGGTGTAGAGCCACTGGCCGTCGACCCGATGAAACTCGGATTTTTCCTGCAGCGGATGCTCGCCCGACTCGTCGACGAAGTACGCCGAGAAATCCACGTAGGCCGTGTCGGGATTGCTGCCCGGTTCGTGCGCGTGAATCACTAGCCGGCTCCAGCCGAGCGTGGAGGGGTCCGCTTCGCCCTTGAACGGCAGCGCGGCGGTCGGCCGATGGGTGCGATGCAGGTAGGCGAAGTCGCGCGCCACGTGGGCGGTGAACCGCGAACGCATCAGCTCCTCGGCCGTGGCGGATTTGCGCTCGCCCGCGAGCAGCGGGCCGCAACACGCGTCGAAGGTTTTGCCACTGCCACAAGGGCAGGGTTGACCGGGTTGCGGTGGGGCGAGGGCGATGGGCGCGGAAGCCATGCGCCGAGGCGTAACGGCGCCGGGGCGGCCCACGCGAGCCGAATCGTGCCGGCGGGGCAGGCTCTTTCGTCCGCTCCTGCCGGCTCAGCCGAACAGTTCGCGCAACCCGGTGCGAAACGCGTCCGGCAGCACGTTGTAGTGATCGCGCTGCGGGAAGCGGCGGGAGACGACTTCGAGTTGCGGAAAGGGCAGGGCGGCGAGCTGGGCTTCGAGCAGTTCGAGGTCGCCGAGCATCGAAGGGGTGTCCTCCGCGCCACTGCTCAGAAACAGGCGCGCGGGCAACGCGACGCCGGTGCGCTGGAGGTTCTGCGCGGCGCACAGGACGGAGCGGTCGTCCCACCAGAGCGACGGCGCGCTGGCGAGCAGGCGGTTGAAAAACGGCCGGCGTTGAAACAGCGCGTGCACGACCAGCAGGGAGCCGAGCGAGTGCCCGGCGAGGCCGCGCAGATCGCTGTGCAGCGGATGGCGCCGGGCCAGCTCCGGCCAGAACGTGTCCGTGAGAAAAGCGAGAAACGCATCGGCGCCACCGCTCTCCGGCTCGGTGGCCAGCGCGGTGGGGGTGTAATCGCGGGGCCGTTTGTTGGCCGGCTTCATGTAGCTCGCCCCGTAGCCTATGCCGGCAAGCAGCAGCGGTGGGACTTCACCGGCCGTCCGAGCCGCGCGATAGGCTTCGACCGCGAAGCGAAACTGGTCGTCGCCGTCCAGGAAGAGCACGGCCGGAACCGGCGTGCCGGCCGGGGGTCCTTCCGGCGCCGCGACGAAGACGGAGTAGTCGGTGCCGGTCTGGGGCGAATGAACGGTGAACGACGGCGAAAGCATGGCGGGCAAAGGTGAAAGATTTCCGGCGGGCGGCCGATGACCGTGCAAACCCGCCACATCCCTGAGTCGCGTGATTTCACGCCGGACACAACCGCGAACGCCAATCCCCAATGGTCAACGAATGGTCGACAACAAAGTGCAGGGAGGCTGGTGAGCGGGATTGCGGTGGGGGGCGCCCGGTCTGGTCGACACGAATCTTTGTTCGGTTTCGACCGCGCCGCCTTTCCTCTTTCCACTGTTCCGGGAAACGCGCAGGAATGTGGCCGGCATGAACCCCTCGACTGCCTCCGGCTCTTCCTCGCCACCCGCCGCCGGCCTCGCGCCGGCGCCCGCCCGGCTCACCTCCATCGACGCCTATCGCGGCTTCGTGATGCTCCTCATGATGGGCGAGGTGCTGAGTTTTCGCCGGGTGGCGCAAGCCCTGCCCGACAGCGGGTTTTGGCAATTCCTCAACTGGCATCAGAGCCATGTGAATTGGGTCGGCGCCTCGCTCCACGACCTGATCCAACCGTCTTTTTCCTTCCTCGTCGGCGTGGCGCTGCCGTTTTCGATCGCGAGCCGGACTGCCCGCGGACAGGACCGCCCGTCGATGGCGCTGCATGCGTTCGGGCGCGCCCTGCTGTTGATCCTGCTCGGCGTGTTCCTCCGGTCGACCAGCCGCGGCATGACGTACTGGACGTTCGAGGACACGTTGTCGCAGATCGGGCTGGGCTACGGTTTTCTCTTCGTGCTCGGGATGAGGCCGGCGCGCGATCACTGGATCGCGCTCGGGGCGATCCTCGCGGGTTATTGGGCGGCGTTCGCGCTCTGGCCGCTGCCGGGGGCGGATTTCGACTATGCCGGCGTGGGCGTGACGAAGGAATGGCTGGCGGCCAACGGGCTGACGGGCCTTGCGGCGCACTGGCAGAAAAACAGCAATCTGGCGTGGGCCTTCGACACGTGGTTCATGAATCTTTTCCCGCGGGAGAAACCGTTTCTCTTCAACGCGGGCGGCTACTCCACGCTGAGTTTCATTCCGACGCTCGGGACCATGATCCTCGGCTTGATCGCCGGCACCGTGCTGCGCAGCGAGCGGCCGGCCGCGGGGAAAATCCGCTGGCTCGCCGGCGCCGGCCTCATCGCCCTCGCCGTCGGAGCCACGCTGGGCTGGCTCGGAATCTGCCCCGTCGTGAAACGGATCTGGACGCCGGGCTGGACGGTCTTCAGCGGCGGCTGGTGTTTCCTGCTGCTCGCCGGCTTCTACGGTCTGATCGATCTGCTCGGCCGCCGGCACTGGGCGTTTCCGCTGGTGGTGGTCGGCGCGAACTCCATCGCCGCCTACCTCATCGCGCATCTCTTCGAATCCTTCATCGCGAAGAATCTGGTGACGCATCTCGGTCCGCGCGTCTTTCAGTTCCTCGGCGCGGCCTACCAGCCGTTCGTGCACGGGGCGGCCGCGTTGTTCGTGCTGTGGCTGCTGCTTTACTGGATGTATCGCCGGAAGATTTTTCTGCGGATCTAGAGGCAGGAAATTGTTCAGGCAGTGATCGCGAAATATTTTGGCGCGAACATCAGAAGCGGCGGACGTCGCAAGCAAAGTGGGATTGCTTTCATGATCGCGGATGACGCAAGGTCGTCGTGACGCCTGCCTCGAACCGGATCGCGAAAACGCGGAAGAGCGGAAACGCGAAAAAGGCCGATTTACTTCCGTGCTTTCGCTCCTCCGCGTTTCCGCGATTGTTCCAGTCCGAAAAATACCCCCGGCCGCGGTGGGCGGTCCGCGCCGAACGGCTTTCCGGACAATAAACCCTTTCCCCGCGCCGAAAAACAGATTCTCTTCTCCGAACCGGCCGCCGAAGGCCGGCGGACGATTCCCTTTCGTTTCCCTCCCCATGAAGATTACTCCCTCCACGCGTCGCTCCTTCATCAAGACTGCGGCGACCGCCGTCACCGCGTTCAACATCCTGCCCCGCCACGTGCTGGGCGGACCGCGTTTCGTGCCGCCGAGCGAGAAGGTCAACGTCGCCCTCGTGGGCGCGGGCGGGCGCGGGCTGCAGAACATGCGGGAACTCCTGAACCTCGCGGACGTGCAGGTCATCGCCGTGGCCGATCCCGCCGAGTCCTTCAGCCTCGAGGCGTTTTATTACAAGGGCTCCGGCGGCCGGAAGACGGCGAAGAAGGAAGTCGAGACGCACTACGCCGCGAAGACGCCGAATTTCCGCTGCGCCGAGTACGAGGATTTTCGGGTGATGCTCGACAAGGAGGCGGCCCTCGACGCGATTCTCTGCGCGACGCCCGACCATCTGCACGCCTACGTTTCGACCCGGGCGATGCGCGCGGGAAAGCACGTGTATTGCGAGAAGCCGCTGACGCACAACATCTGGGAAGCGCGCGAAGTCGCCCGCATTGCGAAGGAGACCGGTCTCGCCACGCAGATGGGCAACCAGGGGCACTCGACCGTCGGCATTCGCGAGACGGTGGAGCACATTCGCGTCGGCACGATCGGCGCGGTGAAGGAAGTCCATGCGTGGGTGGGCACCAAGCGCTGGAATCCGACTCTCCTCAGCAAGCCGGCCGAGTCCGTGGCGGTGCCGGTCGGCGTGAATTGGGATCTCTGGATCGGGCCGCGCGAGCCGAGGGCTTTCAACCCGGCGTACTTCCCCGTGGCATGGCGCGATTTCTGGGCGTTCGGCGGTTCCGCGATGGGCGATTTTGGCTGTCACGATCTCGACTCGGCGACGTGGGCTTTCGACCTCCCGGCCCCGTCCCGGGTGGAAGCGCTGGCGATCGGGCCGTCCGATGCGGAGATCGCGCCGCACGGCAGCATCATCTACTACGATTTCCCGGCCGGGGACGGCCGGCCGCCGATCCGCATCACGTGGTATGACGGCGGTGGGCGTCCGCCGGCGCCGGCCGCCATGGGCAAATTCCCGCTGCCCAAGCGCGGCGTGCTCTTCGTCGGCGAGAAGGGCGTGATCCAGTGCGACGGCGCGGGCGGCCAGCCCCGCATTTTCCCCGAGTCCCTGCGCACGAGCGCGGGCAAGCCGGCCGCCACCCTGAAGCGGTCGAACGGCCATCATCGCGACTGGATCGACGCCTGCAAAGGCGGCGAGCCCGCCAGCAGCAATTTTGCCTACGGCTCGCGGCTCACCGAGATCGCGCTGCTGGGCGTGCTCTCGTTGCGCACCGGCAAGACGATCGAGTGGGACGCCGTGGCGATGAAGGCAAAGAACCTGCCCGAGGCCGATGCCATCATCCGTGAATCGTATCGCCCCGGTTGGGAGATCGCCTGAGACGCGACGCGACGGTTCCCCGCGGAGGGACGCGGATAAACGCGAATGGAGAAATCCGGCGAAGGCCCCGGACGCTCAAACGGGTTCAGTGCCGGATCCCGCGCGGTGCGCGCAGACTTGCCTCGCCGCGCCGGCTGGCATCGCATGGGCGGATGCGCGCCCTGCTCTACCCTGAATTTGAACGGATCGAAAACGCCACGGTCGCGGACGCTCCCGCTCCGCAAGCCGACGAAGTCACGCTCCGCGTGGCCGCCTGCGGCATCTGCGGCAGCGAACTCGAGGCGTTCAAGAATCGCAGCCCCCGCCGCGTTCCGCCGCTCGTGATGGGACACGAGTTCTGCGGCGTGATCGATGTCGTCGGGGCGGACGTGCGGGGTTGGGCCAGGGGGGCGAAGGTGGTGAGTAATTCGCTCGTGCCGTGCGGGCGTTGCGCCCGTTGCACCCGTGGCGATTCGCACCTCTGCGCGACGCGGCAGATTTTCGGGATGAACCGGCCCGGCGCGTTTACCGAACGCGTCAACGTGCCGGCGCGCTGCCTGTTGCCCTGGCCGGAAAATCTTTCGGCCGAGGAGGCGTGTCTCGCGGAGCCGCTGGCCAATGGCGTCCATGTCGCCCACCTCACGCAACATTTGCCGGTGGAGTGGGCTCTCGTGATGGGCGCGGGTCCGATCGGGTTATTCTGCCAGCAGGCGCTGCAGGTGTTGCGCGGCGCGAAAGTGGTCGTGGCCGATCTGAACGAGGACCGTCTGGCCGTGGCCAAACGGCTCGGTGCGGTGCGCACGGTGAATCCGCGCACGGCCGATGTCGGGGCGATCATGCGGGAACTGACGGGCGGGGAAGGGGCCGACCTCGCGGTCGATGCCGTTGGCGGCGCAGTGACGAAACGCGCGGCGGTCGACGCCGTGCGGCCCGGCGGCGGAGTGGTATGGATTGGGCTGCATGAGAACTCGATTTCGCTCGATTCGTTTGGGGTCACGCTTCCGGAGAAAAAAGTTTTCGGCAGTTACGCCGCGACGATGGACGAACTCCGGCTCTCCCTCCAGTTGATGGCCGAGGGCAAGGTGGACGCCCGGACCTGGACCACGCGCTTTTCGCTGGATGACGCCGAAAGTGCGTTTCGCCGCGCGCTCGCGGCGAAGGGCACCGACATCAAGATGGTGGTGTGCCCGTAGTGGCCGGAAGGAGCGCGGGCCGGGCAGCCGGGGCTTGAGGACTGGAGGAAAACCCGCCCTACTTGCCGCGTGATTACCCCCACGCGTTGGCCGGTCCCGGGCCGCTTTGCCGGCAAAGCCGGCCCGGGTCACCGGGCGGCACGCACGGAATCGGTTTTGCGATCGCGCTCGAACTACTGCGCGAAGGGGCGGCGGTCGTCGCAAGCGGCCTGCCGGCCGATGCGGAGGAAGGCCGCGCGGCCTTTCCGGCCGTCGGATATTCGCCGCTGATCGTGACCGGCGATTTGATGGCGGAATATGGAATGTGGAAATCAGGAAACGCGCCGGAACGGACTGCCTGCGGTTCTATTTCTTGATTTCTTGATTTCCAGATTACAGCCCGCTTTCTGAACCGGAGATTTTAAATGTGAAAATCAGGAAGCGATCCGGAACCAATCCCCGGGCGAATGCCTATTTCCGGTTTGTTTCCTGACTTCCACATTCAACCGTTTGCCCAATCCCCATGCCAAACCTTCCCATCGTCGATACGCACCTGCACATCTGGGATACCGGCCGGTTGCGCTACCCGTGGCTGGCGAATGTGCCGTTGCTGAACCGGAATCATTCGATCGAGGACTATCGTCACGCGTGCGGTCCGATCGCGGTGGCGAAGATGGTGTTCGTTCAATGCGAGTGCGATTTCGCGCAGTTTCAGGAGGAGGCGGACTGGGTGACGGAGGTCGCACGGACCGATCCGCGGATCCGGGGCATCGTGGCGTGGGCCCCGCTCGAAAAAGGTGACGCCGCCGAGGCCGACGTCGCCCGGCTGGCGGCCAATCCGCTCGTGAAAGGCATCCGGCGGATCATTCAGTTCGAGCCCGACATGGAGTTTTGCTTGCGGCCGGATTTCGTGCGCGGGGTGCAGCGGCTGGCGCGGCACGGCCTGAGTTTCGACCTCTGCATCAATCACCGGCAGCTCGCGAACACGCTCGAGCTCGTGCGGCAATGCCCGAATGTGCGCTTCATCCTCGATCACATCGGCAAGCCCGACATCAAGGTCGGGCGGCTCGATCCGTGGCGCGCGGAGCTGCGGGAACTCGCGCGGGCGGACAATGTGGTGTGCAAGCTGAGCGGGCTCGTCACCGAGGCGGATTTCGCGAAATGGACAACGGCGGATCTCCGGCCGTATTTCGATCATGTTGTCGACTGCTTCGGCCTGAGCCGCGTGATGTTCGGGGGCGACTGGCCGGTGAGCACGCAGGCGACCGATTATCCCCGGTGGGTAACGACGCTCGACGAGCTGTTGCGCGGCAGCATGCCCGACGAGCTCCACCGGGTCTACGTCCGCAACGCGGAGTCGTTCTATCGCGTGTGAGCGCGGGCGGGTCTTGTCGCGCCGATGGTCGCAATCGTGCTCTCGATCGTGCTCGTAATCTTAATCGTGCCGCCGCCAGCGCCGGAAACCGTCGTTCAGACGCGATCAAGATCGCGATTGCGATCCCGAGCGTGAGTGCAAGAGGACGGACGGAGGGGAGACGCTTTCGCGCCAACAACCCGCTCAGCGCGGTGCCTTGGGGAACCACGGGATGAAGGCGCTCGTGGTTTGCTGATAACTGCGGTAGGCGTCGCCGCGGCTGCGGACGCTTTGCTCCTCGGTCATGGGAATGCCCGTGACGCGCAGCAGGAGCCAGAGCATGCTCGCCGGACCGACGATCGCGACCCAGCCCCACGGTGAGCCGAGGGCGAAAACGAAGAATGCCACCCAGATCAGCCACTCGAAAAAATAGTTTGGATGCCGGCTGTAGCGCCAGAGCCCGGTAGCGCAGACGCGGCCGCGGTTGGCGGGGTCGCGCTTGAAGGCGGCGAGTTGCGCGTCGGCCAGGGATTCGCCCGCCAGGGCGAGCAGCCAGAGCGTGGCACCGGCGTATTCGAACGGGTGCAGGGCGGGCGCGCGGTTGAGCGCGACGAGCAGAAATGCGGCGCCGAGCACGACGACCGAGAGCGCCTGCATTTGGAAAAAGGCGAACATCTTGGCGGTGAAGTGGGCGGCCCAGTCGATGCGCAGCTGGCGGTAGCGGGTATCCTCGGTCGGGTGGTGGCCGATCACGCGGATCGCAAGGTGGGTGCCCAGCCGCACGCTCCACGCCAGCGCGAGCGTCGCGATCAGCGCTCTACGGACGGCCCAGCCGGGTCCGGCCCAGGCGTAAAAAAGCGCCAGGGCGCCAAACGCATACGACCACGCGATGTCGACGATGCCGTAGTTCTCGATCCGGCGGGCGGCGAGATAGAGCACGGCGAATGCACCGCACAGCGCGGCCAAAGCGGAAAGGGCGAGGACAGGTGCGGACATCGGAGGCGGGCGGACTTCGTCACGCCAATGCGCCCACGGTTCCGCCGGCCGCCGCGAGGATCCAGGCGAGGGGGCTCGCGCCGTCCTGGCGTTGCGTCAGAAGACCGGCGGGCGCGGTATCGCGCGGCGCCCGGAAGAGGAGCGCGAGGCAGTAGATGGCCATCGCGATATTGCCCAGGAGCATGATGGCAATGAACCAGCCGAGCCGTGCGAGCCAGCGCGGGTGCTGGTAGCAGGTCCAGAGATAAAAGGTGAGGAACCCCCAGTAGGCGTCGAAGAGCGTGGCGATGAACCACGGATGCGTGGCGACCTCGCGCGGGACGCCGAAGAGCGGGCAGCGCAGGCTCGCCCACGTGGTGACGCTCAGCATCGACGCGAGGACGACGATAAAAAATACGCGGAGAAAAAGGATCATCGCACCGGAAATGGACGGGCGGGCGCTACGCGAAGCTCACGTTGTTGGCCCGCGTGTGCAAGGTGTGGACGACCGAGATGTTTCGCATCGCGAAAGCCGCCTCGCAGTAGCCGAGGTAGTAGGTCCATTTGCGAATGAACCGATCGTCGAAGCCGAGGGCCCGTACCTGGTTGATGCGGGTGTGGAAGTTCTCGTGCCACAGCCGCAGCGTGCGCGCGTAATCGGGACCGAAGTCCTCCACGTGGTGGGCGATGAAGCCGCCGTGGCGCGACAGCAGGTCGTTGACGCGGTTGAGCGAGAGCAGCAGCGAGCCCGGGAAAATGTGTTTCTGGATAAAATCGATGCCGCGGCGAAAGTGGTCGTAGCGGGCGTCGGGACACGTGATGAATTGCAGGGCGAGCAGGCCGTCGCGTTTCAGCAGGCGGTCGATTGCCGCGGTGAAGGCGGGAAGGTAGCGATGGCCGATCGCCTCCATCATCTCGATCGACACGATCTTGTCGAACTGGCCGGCGAGGTCGCGGTAGTCGCAGAGCTGCACGTCGATGCGGTCCGTGAGGCCGGCGGCGGCGACGCGCTGGCGGGCGAGGTCGAATTGTTCGCGGGAGATCGTGACGGTGGTCACGTGGCAGCCGTAGGTGCGGGCGGCGTGGAGCGACCAGCCCCCCCAGCCGGTGCCGATCTCAAGCACGCGATCGCTGGCGGTCAGCCGGAGCTGGCGGCAGAGGGCGTCGTTCTTTTCCCGTTGCGCTGCCTCGAGGGAGAGATCCGGCGTGGCGGCGGGCCACTTCGCGGCGGAATACATCATCGAGGGATCGAGGAAGAGGGAGAAGAAATCGTTCGAGAGATCGTAGTGCTCGCGGATGTTGCGGCGGGCGGTGGCGCGGGTGTTGGGACGGAACAGATGGCCGGCGCGATTGGCGAAGCGCAGCAGGTTGAGCGCGAGCGAGCGCGTGCGCTGCGAACCGGACAGAGTCGGCGCGTTTTCCAGGTTGAGGATGAACCAGGCGATGACCGCGGTGAGATTTGGAGTCTCCCAGTCCCCGTCGATAAACGACTCGGCGAACCCGATGTCGCCCGACCAGAAGCACTTTTTGAAAAAGGCCTCGCGGCGCACGGCGATGTGCGCCTCCGCGGGCAGGCCGAGCGGAAGGGGCCGGCGCGTGGCGTCCGCATGGGTGCCGAGTTCGTGGGTGCTGCCGTCGGGCAGCTCGATGCGCAGATGGCCCGCGTTCATGGCCCCGAAGGCGCGGAGCACCGGCGCGCGAAACGCCGAGGGTTTGGCGCCATAAGCGAACGTGGCAAGGTCGGAGGCGGAGGCGTCGGTTCGGGCGTTCATACTGGGTTTTGAGGACGGAGAAGGGGAGCTGTGGGGGTGGGAGCGATCGAGTGGTGGGGCCGGTAGAGGCCGCGCTGGTCGAGGGGCCGGGCCGCCTTGGCGAACCACGGCACCCGTTTCAGCCAGAGCCGCAGCGCGTGCCAATGAATGAGCCCGATGACCCGCAGGGTGAGCAAGGGATATTTCAGCGTGAACCAGGCAAGGCGGGCATTCGTCAGCGGGCGGCGCGGACCGGTGACCGTGCTGGTGAGCGTGCGCTCGGGGCCGACGTAGTCGTCGATCTGGACGGACAGTCGCTGGCCGGGCGGGCGCAGCGTGAAGTCGAAGGCGACGTCGACGTCGGAATAAGGCGAGACGTAGAAATGTTTGGGCAAGCGCAGTCGAAAGGTGCCCTCCGCCGCGGCCTGCGTTTCGGGTCCGAGGAAGAACGGCTTTACCTCGCGAAACGTATTGGTCACCTCGGCCAGGCTCGCGACCGGCCGGCCGGCGCGGTCGAAACAGAAATAAAACGAAACCGGATTGAAGCCGTAGCCGAAGATCCGCGGCAACGTGACCAGGACTACGCGGCCGCCGTCCAGCTTGACGCCGCGTTCCGCGAGGAACGCCACCACGCGCGCTTTCAGGCCTTCGGCCGGGGCCGGTGAACCGAGGGAGCTTTCGCCGCTGCGTGGCGGAGGGTGCAGCGGCTCGCCGGTCGGGAGATAGTCGCGTTCGCGGAAGGAGTAGAGGTTGGTGCGATTGACGGAAAAAAAAGTCAGTCGCCGCTGCAGCTGGTCCAGTTCGTCGAGATCGATCGCGAAAAGAAAGATACGATAGAGCAATCGATGCGCCTTGGGTGAAAAGCGCGCGTGCATGACTTGGCACTCGTAGAGGCAGGAATTCATGCGCGGTTCGAACTTGGTCGAAGGCTACTACGAACCAGACGAAAGCCCAGATGCCTTTTGCCTGTGATTTCTACCCTCCGGCGGGCGCCGGGCTATCCGGCGGAAAGCAGCGGGGCGGCCGGCGCCGTCGCGGGCGGTGTCGTCCAAGGGTCGCGGCCGAGGAGTTGTTCGCTAAGGCGGACGGCGCTGAGCAAGCCGTCCTCATGGAAGCCGTAGCGCTGCCAGGCGCCGGCGAAATAGGTTTCCGTGCCGCGGGCGGCCGCTTGGTTAAGGGCCGGGATCCCGGCCTGGGCGCGCACGGCTCCGAGGCTGAAAAGCGGATGCTCGTACTTGATGCGGCGGAGAACCTTTTCCGGCGCGATCGCCTCGGGGCGGTTGATCGAGACGAAATAGTTTTCGCGATCCGACACGGCCTGCAGGGAGTTCATCCAGTAGTGCGTGGCGGTCGAGACGCGGCCGGCTTCGTCGCGGTTGATCTCGTAGTTCCAGCTCGACCACGCCAGGCGGGTGCGCGGCATCACGGCGGCATCGGTGTGCACCGTTGCGACATTGGGCTGGTAGCGAAATTCGGCGAGGAGCCGGGCTTCGTCGGCGGTGGGATTGACCAGCAGGTGGAGCGCCTGGTCGCCGTGGCAGGCGAGGATGACCTTGTCGAAGCGGTGGGCGTGGCCGGTGGACGTCATCACCGTGACGCCGAGCGGGGTGCGAATGATGCGGGTGGCGCGCTCGTTGAGGCGGATACGGTCGCTCCACGGCGCGGTGATTTTTTGCACATAGGTTTTCGCGCCCCCGTCGACGGTCCACCACGGATGCTGCGTGCTCAGGCCGAGAAAACCGTGGTTGTGAAAGAAACGCAGCAGGGCCGTGGCGGGAAACGCCAGCATGAGTTCCGGCGGCGTGCTCCAGACCGCGGAGCTCATCGGCACGAGGTACAGATCGAAGAAATCCGTGCCGTAACCGCGGCGTTTCACGTAGTCGCCAAGCGTTTCATCCTGGACGGCAGGATCGTCGAGGGCGGCGACGGCTTCGGCATTGAAACGGTTGATCGCGCCCAGCAGTTTCCAAAAACGCGGACGGAGGAGGTTCTTGCGCTGGGCGAAGAGGTGATTGAGAGAGGAGCCGGCGAATTCCAGTCCGGTCGTGGCGTGGCGGACGCTGAACGACATCGCGGTCGGCTTGATCGGGACTTTCAGCCCGGTGAACAGGCGCGTGAGGTGCGGGTAGGTGACCTTGTTGAACACCATGAACCCGGTATCGAGCGGCACCAGGCGCGAGCGGCGTTCGGGCGCCGCGGGATCGGCGGGTTCATAGACCTCGACGGTGTTGGTGTGCCCGCCGGTGTAGGCGTTCTGCTCGAAGAGCGTGACGTCGAAGTCGCGGTGCAGAAAGTGGGCGCAGCCGAGGCCGGCGATTCCGGTGCCGATGATCGCGAGGGAAGGCATGAGACTGGGTAACGTGCGAATCAGGCGGGCGGATGCAATCCAGCCCCCGGCGTATCACGCGGCCTTCGCCGCAAAATCAGTTGCCCGTGTCCCGACGCACGGATTTCCCGGGTCAATTCGGCGGGCGTCCCCGGTCCGGTATTACTCGGCCGGCGCGGGCGGAGTAGGTCGCTGCGCCACGTCGTGGGTTTGCTCGGTGACATCCTTGCGGATCGCCGGCCGCTCGGCCTTTTTCGGCATCGTGGTCTGGGCGGCGCTGGCGGTGGCGACGGCGAACGCGGCGGCCGCGGGCACAACCTTCTTTAAAGAGGAGAACTCGGGATAGACATGCGGCGCCCGCTGGGCGGCGGCGATGGTGGCGACATGGTCGGCGAGGGCGGTTTCCTCCAGGACCGAGGCCGGCACCGGCTTGAGGCCCCAGATCAGGCCCGTGTAGGACAGCGCCTTGAGGCCGTAGTAGGTGAGGTCGATTTCCCACCAGTAGAAACCGTTGCGCGTGCAGGACTGGTAACGGTGGTGATTGTTGTGCCAGCCTTCGCCGAGGCAGATGAGGGCGAGGATGAAGCTGTTGCGCGAATCGTCCGAGGTGTTGAAACGGCGGCGGCCCATGAGGTGAGCCATGGAATTGATGCAGGCGGTGCCGTGAAACAGCGCGGTGGTGCTGACGAAGAAGCCCCAGACGAGGAGCTGCGCCCCGTTGGTGTGCAGGCTTGGGGCGAAATAGGCGAGGCCTTCACCGAAGGCATAGATGCCGATCGCGAGGAGGATCGGAATGACCGTGTCGAAACGATTGAGGAGGATGAGTTCGGGATATTTCGCGAGATCCTTCACCTTGGAGTAGTCGGTGGGAAAATTGCGCCGGCTGGTGATCCAGCCGATGTGGGACCAGAGGAACCCGTGCACGTGCGGCGAGTGGGCGTCCTCGGGATCGTCGGAATGCTGGTGATGATGGCGATGATGATAGGCCCACCAGAGCGCGCCGCGTTGCACGGTCGTTGCGCCCCAGAGCGCGAGGAGAAACTGACCGAAGCGCGACGTGCTGTAGGTCTTATGCGAAAAGTACCGGTGATAAATGCCCGTGACCGCGAACATCCGAACAAAGTATAGCGCCACCGCCATCCACACGGCGAAGGCGCTCGCTCCCACCCAGATCACGCCGAGACAGCCGGCGTGGAGGATAATGAACGGAATGCAGCGCATCCAGTCGACCCGGTCCGGTTCGGCGCGCATCAACTCGGGAGCGATCGGCGTGTAGTCGGAATCGAACCATTGCACGAGTGCCGCACGCACGCGGTGGAGTGGCGACAAAGGCCGATGCTGGGCGGAGACAGGCTTCATTATTTGAGGGCTTGGAAGCAAGCCGCCGCCGCCGCTACGTGCAAGCCGCGTTTACGGGAAAATCCCCCTCGGCTTTCCAGGGCGGCGAGGGAAAACGCCCCCATTTTGCCGCAAAACTCAAGATTTCAGGCAAATTCGGGAGCTTTTCGAACCGACGGGAGAAAATAGGGCCTGGCCGCGATGGTGGGGCCGCGCCCCGGCCAGCCAGCGCCACGATCAGCCCTTGCCGTCTTCGGACGGTGAGTCCGTGGCAACCAAGGTGGTGAGAAGAACGAGAACTACGAAGGCTGGCAACATGGGCGTGGGAGGAGCAGATCGGTGTCGAACGGTTTAACATAGAGAGTTTTTTGGAAAAGGGAATAGGGTGGGAGGCTCTTAGCAGCTGCGACGGGAGGCCGGCCTGTCCGGGCTTATGGAAACCTTTCGCCGGATCCGGCGGGCGCGGGCCGGTCCGAATTCCAATTGCCGAGCCGGGAGGCTATGGTTAGCACCTCTGCCGGAACCGCCGCCCCCCGCCATGCTCAAAGCCGTCCTCAAAACCATCGCCCTTCTCGCGATCCTTTTCGTGATGCTCTATGTGGGCATGAACAACACGCATGCGATCGATTTTCATTTTCCCATCGCGGGCACGACGGCCAAGACTCCGATCCACGCGCTGGCGGCGCTGATTTATTTCGGAGTGTTTGCGGTGGGGGTGCTCGCCGGGACGATCCTGACGGTGGGCACCGGTCGTGGCGGTGGGAAAAAGAACGGCGGCGCGAGGGACCGCTAATTGGGCGAGATCGCGCAACGGGTTGAAGGATCCGGGGCGGCGCCCGGTCCGTTCCGGCCGGAATCCCGGCGGGGCGTGGAAAATTTTTTCCAGGTCGCGCAAACATTCGCCGGCCAGTGGTGGCTTCTCGATCCCGCGGGGCGGCCTGGTTGGTGCAAGGCGGTGCACGGCGTACGGACCGCGGCCGGACCGGGCGACGGGGTGCTCGTGCCGGATTCGGCGGCGCGGCTGCGTGCCTGGGGGTTCGATGCGGTGGGGCTGGGCGAGGACGGTGCGGGGCGGGACGACGGGTTGCCGTTCCTCGCGACAGTCGATTTTTGCGGGGCAGGTCCGGCGCTGGTGGGACCGCGGCTGCGGCTGCCGGACGTGTTCGATCCGCAATGGCCGGTGCGCGCCCAACTCCGCGCGTTCGAGGCCTGCGTGCCGCTGGGGCACGAGCGGAGATTGATCGGCTGGGTGACGGACGACCGGCCGGGTTGGGCGCAGCCGGGGGGGGATGGCCGGCCCTCGTTGCTCCAGCTCTGCCTCAGTCTTGAGCCGAACTTCGCGGCGTATCATGCGGCCTGGGAATTTGCGCTCGCGCTGCACGGCGGAAAATTCGACTCGCTGGCGCGGGCTTGGGGCGTGGCGCTGGCGAACCGGGAAGGTGTGCGGGCCCTCACGCGCGCCGAGACGGGCATCGCCACCCGCGGGTATTGGCGCGACGAGGCCCGCTGGTCGCGCGAATTTGCCCGCCGCTATTTTACGTCGACGTCGGCGGCGATCCGCGCCGCCGATCCGCATCATCTGGTGCTGGGCTGCCGGTTCGGCGGGAAGGTCGGCGCGCAGATTCTGGCGGAATGTGCCTACCCGGCGGTCGACCTCGCGATGCCAGACTGGCGGGAGATGGCCGCGCCGCCGGACGCCTACCCGGCGAATCCGGTGCTGGCGGGCGATGTCTGCTGGACGGAACCGGAATTCCTGCGGGCGCCCGACACGGTGCGCGGGCGGCGGCTGACCGCGGTGGAATGGATGTTGCGACGGGCCCGGCTAGCGCTGGACCGCGCGGCTCGACACCGGGCGATCGTCGGTTATGTGTGGCGGCAGTGGCAGGACGAACCAGGCGAGCAGCCGCCGTTTGCCCGTGGTATGGTGCACCTCGACGGTGCCGAGGCCCGCGAGCACACGGAATTGCTCGCCGAGTTCAACCACCGGGCGGAAACCGTCCGGCAGTCGGCCGCGCCGCCGGCTTCATCATCATGAAATCCGCCACTTTCGTTTTTATCGCCGCCGCGGGCCTTCTGGCGGCGAGCCTCGGCTGCCAGCAGCTCGACCTCGCGAAGGAAGGCGATTCGCAGCGCACGCTGAGCGGCACCGTCAATTTGCGCGGCGAAGTCTTGTTTCCGCCGGATACCGAGGTCGTGGTGCGCGTGGTTGAGACGACGACCACGGAGCGGCCGTGCAGCCTGGCCGCGACCGACGTGCCGCTGGGGGACCGCGGGGGCATCGATAAAAAGGAGCGTGTGCTCGGCGAGCAGATCATCAAGGCGCCCGGGGTGCAGCCGGTGGCGTTTCAGGTCGATTACCGCGCGGACGAAACCATGCTTCGCCACGGCCTCAACGTGGATGTGCGGACCTCTTCCGGTGGAAAGGTGCGTTATCGCACCCTGGATGCCCACGTGGTCACGCTCGGCACCTTTTCCGCACACCGTTTGGGTCGAGGCCGTGCGTTGATCCGGCTTCGCGGCGGAAGTGTCCGCCTCAGCGATACAGCCAGAATTTTTTGCTCTGCTCCTGGTAGATCTTCGCTTGCGCGCTCCACGTGCGCAGCCAGCCGTCGATGTCGGTGCGGACGCCCCTGGCCACGAGGTCGTTAAACAGCGCGGTCGAGCCCACATGCACGAGGAACGTCCGCCGCTGGGCGGCGGTGGCGGTGGCGAACGGATTCTTCGGCTCCAGTTTGCACGCCAGCCGCATCAGGTGAAAATTCAACGACGTCGCGTCCCACGCGTCGTAGTCGTTGATTTCGGTGTAGAGCCCGATCGCCGGCTGGCCGGTTTTCACGTTGGGCGCGCTCACGCGCCGGAGCTGGACGCCGGGAAGGTTGAGCGTGCGCAGCTCCTTTTCCACGACCTCCGGTTTCACGGTGAGGTGGAGGACGCCGCGGAAGGCGTACTGCGCGCCCACGCCGTGCCGGAATCCGCCGAGGATGCAACCGAGGCCGGTCATCGGATAACCCTGCACGGCGGCGAAATCCTGGATGAGCGTCGACGTCGGCACCCAGGTGAGGCCGGTCTCGGTCCAACGCATGGCGCGCGTCCAGCCGCGCAGGGGGACGATGGTGAGCTTGCCGCGCGCGCGGGCGGCCTCGGAAATGACCAGACCGCCGGGTGGCCGCGCGTTCCGCACCATGTTGGCCAGTTCGCCCATCGTCAGGCCGTGGACGTAGGGCACGCGGAACTTTCCGACGTCGCTCATCCATTCCGGGTCGAGTGGCGGGCCGCCGACCTTGAGCCCGCCGAGCGGATTGGGCCGGTCGAGCACGATGACCTCCTTGTCCGCCTCGAAACAGGCCTCCATCGCGGTTTTCATCGCACCGCTGAACGTGTAGCTGCGGGTGCCGATGTCCTGCAGGTCGATCACGAGCGCATCGATGGTCTTCAGCTGCGCGGGCGTGGGGCGGAAGCTTTTCGATTTGCCGTTGTAGAGGGAAAACACGGGCAGGCTGGTCCGGGCATCGACCGTGTCGGGAAAATATTTCTCCGCGGGCTGGTCGTTGTAGATGCCGTGCTCGACGGCGTAGAGCGCCACGAGCTTCACCCCGGGGGCGCGCCGCAGGACTTCGACGGTTGAGACGCCGCGACGGTTGACCCCCGCGGGATGGGTGAGCAGCCCGATGCGTTTGCCCTTCACCGCGGCAAAGCCGTCGGCCTCCAGGGTGTCGATGCCCAGCATCACCGGATAGGTGCGCGCGGGCGGCGCAGCGGGTTTGGGCCCGGCCGGTGCGGCGGCCACGGGGGCGACTTTTTGGGCGGGGGCCTGCGCGCCGCTGCAGCCGAAAAGCGCGAGCGCCGCCATCGGTACGAGCAGCAGTTTATTGATAGTGAGCAGGGGCTTCAATCCAGCCATGAAAACCCATGGTTGAAGGGCGCCCGGGGTCCGTCGAGTCGGAAGCGGAAAAATCCGGGCGTGGACGTCGAATCCGGGCGCCACCCGATTCAGAATGCGCGGTGAACCGCCTGGCGCAGATTGTCCGCTGCTTCGCGCAGGGCGCGTTCCAAGGGCATGTTCGGCGGGGTGATTGCGTGGAGCGTCAGGCCGGGGTGTTCCGCGCCGGTGCTGACCGCCCCGGCAAAAACGTGCACGCGTTTTCCGAGGGCGAGGGCGCGGGCGGCGACGGCGCCGGGGCCCTTGCCGCTGAGCGAGCTGTCGTCGAAACGGCCTTCGCCGGTGATGATCAGATCCGCCGCGGCGAGGCGCCGCTCAAGATCGAGCCAGGCCGATACGAGTTCGAAGCCGGGCAGCAGTTGCGCTCCGGCGGCGGCCATCAGCCCAAACGAGATGCCGCCCGCCGCGCCGGCGCCCGGGGTGTCCATCAGCGCATCCGGCTGGTTGCAGTGATGACAAAGGAGCATGGCCATGCGCGCGCTGGCATGTTCCAGCCGGGCGAGGTCGGCTGCGCGCAATCCCTTTTGCGGGCCATACACCGCCGCGGCGCCGCGCGACCCGAGCAGCGGATTGGTGACATCGCAGGCGATCCGGATGGGTGGCAGGGCGGCGGGAACGCGGCCCGTCAACCGGGTGATGTGCCGCCATTGTTCGGGCACCGGCGGATGAATGTCGCGGCTGTCGCCCGTGCTGAAGCCGAGGCCGAGGGCCGCGAGTGCGCCGAGGCCGAGGTCGTGGGTCGCGCTGCCTCCGACGCCCAGCAGGATGAGCGATGCACCCTCATCGGCCGCGTGTCGGATGAGCTGCCCGGTGCCGAACGTCGTGGTGTGCCAGGGGTCCCGCTCTTCGGGAGCCAGCAGGGCCAGGCCCGACGCGGAAGCCATTTCGATGAGGGCGACCTGGTCCGGCGGAGATGAGGACGGTCGTCCGCCGCCGAGACCGAGCAACTCGCGGGCGCCGGCGGGAATATGCTCGAGCGGAACGAAGCCGACGGAGGATGCGGCGCGGCGGCCCCGCGGTCCCTCCACGGTAAACTGGCGCGCCGTGCCACCGGCGGCGGCCGTGAGGATTTCGCCAAAACCCTCGCCGCCATCCGCGAGCGGGCAGACGTCGAACGACCAGTCGCCGTGCCGGTCGCGCAACGCCTGCCTAGCGAGTTCACCCGCCTCGCGCGCGGTGAGGGAGTCCTTGAATTTGTCGAAGGCGAGAAGGACGCGCATGGCCGGGGCAACGTGTCCGCGGAGCGTCGCGGTTAAAAGGCGAAAAACGCGCGAACGCCCGGGAACGCCCGCGAGGCGGCGATCCCCTCTGCGGCCTAGCGCCTTATCCCCGTGCGATCCTGCAGTCCACCCCCTTCAAGACTTCGTCGGGCGGCGTTCCCGTTGCATGCAAAAACGCCGGAGTGCGGCTTCGAGTTGGGCGAGGTTGAGCGGCTTCGTGAGGTGGTCGTTCAAGCCGGCCTCGAGCGCTTGCGCCCGCTGCGGTTGCCGGGCGTCGGCCGTCAGGGCGATAATCCAAAATTTTTGCGCTTGGGTGCCCGCGGTGCCGGCCCGGATCGCCCGCAGGGCGGTGAGCCCGTCCATTTCCGGCATATGCATGTCGAGCAACATCACGTCGTAGGGCGCCACCGGCAGGACGAGCTTTTCCACGGCCTGCCGGCCGTTTTCGACTAGGGTCGAAGTGCCGCCCAATTTCGTCAGCACCCGCTGCATCAGGCGTTGGTTGACGACATTGTCCTCGGCGACCAGCACGTGCAGTCCGAACTGAGTGGAGGGGGGCGATCTTCGCAACCGGAATGGCGCCTGATACGACGGCGAAGAGCGATTCGTGGTGGATCGGCTTGTTGATGAGCAGTCGGAAATGGGTTCGTAGCTTCGCCCGCAGTTCGGTGGACAACGAAATCGGTACGAGCCCGAACGTCCGCTCGGGCACCAGACCGGGGAGCGGTTCCGCCGCCTCGGCGAGGGCCATCGCGAGGGGCTCGGGCGTGTCGACGAGGGCGACGTCCCAGGCCTTGGCGCCCAGTTTCGCCGGCGAGTCGGCTTCCACCACCGGACTGCCCCAGCGGGTGGCGAGCTCCGCCAGTTCCTGGCGCAGGGAGCCCGGCTGGATGGCGAGCCCGATCCGCAGGTTTCCCAGGTCGCGGCGGGGCAGGGAGAGCATCGCGATGGGGGTGCGCACGGTGAACGTGAACGTCGAACCCTGCCCAGGGTGCTGGTGCAGGCGATTTCGCCACCGAGCATCTGCACCAGGCTGCGGCAAATCGCGAGGCCGAGGCCGGCCCCCGTAGCGCGGGGCGAGGACTCGTCGACCTGGCTGAACGGCTTGAAGAGCTTTTCGTGATGGTCGGGGGCGATACCGATGCCGGTGTCGCGCACGGAGAATTCCAGGACACAGTCGTCCGGGAGGGCGGTGGACCCGGTGGCCGGGGCCGGGACGGCGGGTCCGGATTTGGCCGTCCGCCGAACGCTGGCTTCGACTTCGCCCGTGGCGGTGAATTTCACCGCGTTGCCCACGAGGTTGAGCAGGATCTGGCGCAACCGGCCGGCATCGACGACGATCGCCGCCGGCACGTCGTCGGCGATGTGATGCACGAGCTCGATTTTTTTCTGGGCGGCTTTCGCGGCCAGGAGGTCGAGCGCGTCCTCGATGCATTCGCGGGGATCGCAGGGCACGGGGTCGAGTTTGAATTTGCCCGATTCGATGCGGGCAAAGTCGAGAATGGCGCCGGTGAGCTGGATGAGGGACTCCCCGCTGGCGCGGATGGTCTGCACAAACTCCCGTTGTTCCGCCGCGAGGGGCGTCTCCAGCAGGAGGCTCGTTAAGCCGACAATGCCGTTGAGGGGCGTGCGCACCTCGTGGCTCATCGTCGCCAGAAACTGGCTCTTGGCCCGGTCTCCCGCCTGGGCCAGATCCCGTGCGTCGCGCAGTTCGGCTTCCCGCCGTTTGCTCTCGGTCACGTCGTCGAACACGGCGACGAAACAGGAGATCGAGCCGTCGCGATGCCGCACGGGGGTGACGATGCCGCGGGCGGGATAGACCGTGCCGTCCTTGCGCCGATTCAGCTATTCCCCCTCCCAGGAACGGCCGGCCCGCACCGAGGCGAAAATATCGGTCAGGACTGCGCCGGTCGGGGATGGCATCTGCCCGTCGCGCCAGGACCGGCCGAGCAACTCGCGCCGTTGGTAGCCGGTTTGCTGGCAGAGCCCGCGATTAGCGTACTCGATCCGACCGGCGAGATCGACGATCAGCAACGCCGACCGGCTCTGCTCCATCGCCTCGGAAAAATTGCGGATGACCTCGCGTTGCTCGGCCTGCCGCTGTCTCACGAGCCAGGCCAAGAGTGGCAGACCCGCCACGATCCAGGCGAGCAGCGCGCGCTGGACCCCCACGTTCCACAGTTGGGCTCCCCATTCCGCCGCGTCGATTTCGACGCCGAGAATCTCCCGCCCCGGCGCAGCGGCTGGGGATGCCGTCGCGGTTTCGATCGCTGCGTAGCCGGTCACCCATGGACCGGACCGGTCGTCCGGAGGTCCGTCGGTCGCGGCTCCGCCAAGGCGAATCACCCCGTGCAGACCGGGGGATTCCGCCGCTGGAAATTCCCGGCCGGGCGGGGGCGCATCCGGGGCCCCGGCGGGGGACGAGTCGGCCAGCAGGATCGTCTTGCCGGTTTCCGGCTGTGGGCGGAGCAGAAAAACCGAGCGCGCGTGTTCGGTGACGTTGTGGAGGGCGCGCAGCCGGCCCTTTACGTGCGCATAAAGGGTCGTCGGGAGATCCGCGGGCGAGCCCGCGCAATTCCAAGGCATCGAACGCGACGGCGGAGCGCTTCGTGTCTTCAATCAAGCGGGATCGCAGCTCGGCCCGGCGGCTTTGAGCGCCCTTCCAGCCAACCGCCATGCCGGCGAGCAGAATAAGGCTCCACGCCGCTAGGATTTTGGGGTTACGGACGAAATGCTGTAACATGGCGCGACCGGGTCGGCGCTTCCTAATCAACGGTGGCCGCCCGGCGTCATGCAATGGGTAATCTCGACCCGGTGGCGGAGGAGGCAAGGGGAGCGGGCGCTTTACCTCGGGGCTGGCGTTGTTACGGTGCGGCATGCCCGAGGACCCGGATCCGCCGCGGGGAACGACGTGCATGCGATCCTGCGTGATAATCTTGCCCGGGCCAACGCCGCGGGCCCCAACGAACTCGCGCCCAAGCCGCGGCGGGCGTCCCGCCGAAAGCGGCACTATTGGGCGTTGATGCTGATCGTGAATGCCGGACTGCTGACGCTCACCCTCGCCAGTGGACCGAAGTATCCGGTCACGTTCGTTTACGGCATCGCGGGGCTGGTGATCTTCAATCTCGGGCTTTGGTGGGTAATGTGGCAGATCATGGAAGACTATTAGGCGCGGCGTGCGAACAGCTCCCACATCAACACGGCGGCGGCGACCGACACGTTGAGCGACTCGATCTTGCCGCGGCCGGGAATGGTGACGAGCCGCGTGCAGGCGGCCGCTGCCTCGGGCGCCAGGCCCTGCTCCTCGTTGCCGAGCACAAGGGCAACGGGTTTGCCGGGTCCGGGGCGTATTTCCGGCCGGCCGCCGCGCGTGGCACCGCCGATCACGTCGTAGCCCGCGGCCGCGAGTTCGCGGACAAAATCGATGAGGGCCTTCGTTTGCCAGACTTCGAGATGCTCAAAACCGCCCTCGGCCACGCGGTGCGCTGCATCCGTCGGCCGAGCCGCGCCGGCATCGGCGGGAATGACGATGCGCGGCACGCCAAAATACGCGGCGGTGCGGGCGATGGCGCCCAGGTTGTGCGCGTTGCCGATGCGGTCGAGCACCAGCACGGCTTCGCGGTTCTTCGCCCACCGGCGCACGTCGTCGGCCTTCGCTTCGCGCAACGCCGGCGGCGCCACCACGGCGACGATGCCACCGTGGTGCACCGAGCCGGCGATCTTCTCGAGTTCCGGCGGCTCGACGCAGCGATAAACCTTTTTCGCCTGGGCCAGCACCTTGCACATGACCCCGATTTTGCGCCCGGTTGCGTAGTCGAAGAACAATCGCTGGATGGAACCCGGGTCACGCGCGAAGCGGGCCTGCACCGCGGCCAGGCCGCACAATTTCAATTCGTCGCGGGCCGGGCCGCTGCGGGAGCCGGGCACAGTGCCGGGAGGCGGCGGGACCGGTACTGGAGCGGGATCGCGCGGGCCGGAGACGGCTCCCCGCAGGCGGGCGGGCCCGGCGGGCGCGCGGAATTCTCCGGCGGACGGCGCGGGTGCGGAGGGAATGGGGCGCTTTGAAAAAGGAGGCATGGGGTGAGGCTGACGCGCCGCGCGGGTGAAACCAAACAAAAGCGCGCCGGACTTAACGCCGGTCGGCGGGGGCATTTGCTTCCCCGGTGAGGGTCAGTTCCTCGCGATCGTGGTAAAGGTGGCGGATGCGCGTGCCGGGGGCGTGCCGGGTGAACGGCGAATCCGGCGCCCGGAGTTCGCGGAGCAGCGCGACGGCGTCGACGCGGCCGAATTTCAGATTGATGACGAAGCGCCGGCACCACGCCTGCGCCAGCCAGGGCTCCACGAGGTGCCGCAATACGTGGTGCGGTTCCTCCACGAGGTCGCAGAACAGCCAGTCGAAGACGGTGGTTTCGCCCGGGGCGAATTTGAAGGCATCCTCGCGCCGGTGCTCGATCCGCGGGTGATCGAGCGCGCCGCCTTTCAGCGGGCCGTTGTCGATCGCCATTACCTGCGCCCCACGTTTCGCAGCGCTGTAGCTCCAGCCGCCGGGCGCCGCGCCGAGGTCGCATACCGTCTCGCCGGCCTGGGGCTCCCGGCCGAGCACGGCGTAGGCTTCCTCCACCTTGAGATAGGAGCGCGACGGCGCGAGTGGATCGTCGGCCATGCGCCGCGCGCCATGGACGAACGCGTCGCGGGCCACGAACATGCGGCCGAAATCGGCGAAGAACACGAAGAGTCCCCGGGCGCGGCCGACGCCGCGCGCCACGTCGGAGGTCGCGAGCCGGGCGACGCGGGCCAGTTTCTTTTTCACCTGCGCGCCGCAGGCCTTTTCCACTGCCGCCAGCCGGCGGCCCAGGCCCACCAACTCGTGCGGCCCCTGCCAGAGGTTGGGCCACGGGGCGTCGATGCGCTCACCCTGCAGCCCGCTGAGAAAGAAATCCGCGACGCCGGTGGCGAGGGCGTTGACCGATTCGCCCCGGAGCTCGACGGGTTCGACGAGCGTGAGGTGCGCAAACGCGAGGTCGGTGAGGGCTGGGCGGGAAACGGTTGCGGCCGGGGTGGTTCGCACCCAGCCCGGTCCTTTTCCCGCGGGCGTCAGGCCGTGCAATTCCTCCAGCTCGCGGGCGAGCAGCATTTCGAAACCGGCCTGGCAGGTAATCAACACGGCTCGGAACGTGGCGGGCCGCGGTCAAGCGGCGATAAAAAAGCGTCCTGCTTCCGGGCGGGAATCCCGGACAACGTCGCGTGCGTCAGAGCCGGTGGAGATGGAAGCCGCCGTCGACGTCGAACACGGCGCCGGTGGAAAAAGGAAAGCGATCCTCGGCGAGGGCCCGCACGGCGCGCCCGATGTCCTCGGGTTTGCCCCACCGGCGGATCGGCGTGATGCCCTGTTCGAGGATGAGCTTGTCGTATTTCTCCTTCACGCCGCTGGTCATATCGGTGGCGATGACGCCGGGGCGGATTTCATAGACGTTGATGCCCTCCTGGCCGAGGCGGTCGGCAAACAGCTTCGTCATCATCGCGAGGCCCGCTTTCACCATGCAGTAGTCGCCGCGATTGATCGACGCGGTGTACGCCGAGATGGAGGTGATGTTGACGATGCGGCCGCGAAAGCCCTCCGCGTCGCGGTCCTGCTTCAGCATCTGCTTCGCGACCGACTGGGAAAGGAAGAACGGCCCCTTGAGGTTGATCGCGAAGAGCCGGTCGAAGCTTTCCTCGCCAGCGTCGAGGAGATCGGCGCGGACCTTGGGGGCGACCCCGGCATTGTTGACGAGCAGATCGATCCGGCCGAAGCGCGCGACGGTTTCCGCGACAAGGCGCTCCCGGTCGGCCGCGACGGCGACGTCGCCCTGCACAACAAAGCCGTCGCCCCCGGCCGCGCGAACGAGGGCGAGCGCCTCGGCGGCGGCTTCGGCATTGCCGGCGTAGTTGATCGCGACCCGGCCGCCGCCGCGGGCCAGTTCGAGCGCGATGCCGCGGCCGATGCCTCGGGATGCGCCAGTGATGAGGGCGGTTGGGGTGGGCATGGCCGCCAGCAGAAATCAGTCGGAGCGTTCGAAGCCAGACAAAATACCGGGTGGGTCGCGGACTGGAGGCGCTTATTTCCGGGGCGTGACGCCGTGGCCGGTCGTGATGTGGGCGACGGACAGCCGGCCGCCGTCGACCGCATAGCCGCCGTCGAAAGGATTCGCCGCGAGGAAAAACGGCGTATCGAGGTCCGCGAAACGGAAGCCGCCCTGTCCGGCGGCGAAGCAGGCCGAGGTGGTCATGGCGAGGATCGACTCCACGTTGCCGCCGATCATCAGCGCGAGGCCGGCGGCGCGCGCCACCGCCGCGACTTCGAGCGCGGCCAGCAGCCCGGCCTTCATCAGCTTGATGTTGATCACCTGGCCCGCCCCTGCGGCGACGACCCGCCGCGCGTCCTCGGCGGTGGTGACGCTTTCGTCCGCGGCCACGAGCCAGCCGGACTCCAGGTGCAGGGCTCGCATCCCTTCCAAATCTGTTTTGGACAGCCACTGTTCGAGCAGCGCCGGCGCGATGCCGCGAGCCTTCAAGCCGCGCACGAGTTCGCGGGCGGCCTCGCGCGAAACCCCGGCGTTGCCGTCGAGGATCAACGGGGAGTCGGGCGCGGTCTCGTGAATCGCCGCCAGGCGGGCGAGATCGTGGGCGGGTCCCTCCTTGCCTCCGACCTTCACCTTGATCATGCGGATGCCCCGCGCGCGGATGTCGCGGGCCGCGGTCGCGGCTTCCGCCGCCGTGCCGGTGGTCACGGTCATATCCGTTTCCAGTTCCGTGCCGGCGCCGCCAAAAAATTTCCAAAGCGGCACGCCGTCGCGCCGGGTCAGGGCGTCGAGCAGCGCCATCTCGAAGGCGCACTGGGCCGAGCCGCAACCAGCGCCGCCGCGCGCCCGAAATTCCAATGCGACGGTTCGCCAGTCCTCCACTGTGCGGCCAATGAAGGCGGCGCCGGCGGCATGCAGGACGGCGAGCGCGCCCGCCTGGGTTTCGCCGTTGTAGGGCGGCAGCGGGGCCGCCTCGCCATAGCCCCGGGTGCCGTCGGCCAGTTCCAGCGTGACCAGCACGTTGTTCGCCACCGCCTGGGCCCCGCCGGAAATGCCGAACGGTACAAACAGGGGAATATCCAGCGGCACGGCGTGCAGCGCGGTGATTTGAGGGGAGGCCTTCATGCGCGGGTGGTTGGTCTCCGGTGTTCCGATACCGCGGTTCGCCGGATAGGGAGGCCGGATCCTGCCCGCGTTCCGGGAGCCCGGTCAAGCGGCCTGTCCGCCGGGATTGGACGGGGTGCGGGCGCGCCTTTACTTTGCCGGTCCGGGGCGCGATACCGGTCGTCCCGACAATCCGCGTCTCTCGTTCCGCCCCAACGCACTGCACCATGGCCAAATTGAAAACCGTCCTGCTGGTCGCGAATGGCGACCTCCGAGCCTCGGCGAACGAGGTGTGCTGGCCCGCCCAGCGTGCGATGGAGCAGACGCTAGCCGCCGCCGTCGCCCGGGCCGGTGGCAAACTGGTGCGGGCGCATCCCTACAAGCCGAAGCAGAAGCACGGCTTCATCGGTTCGCAGAAAGAAGGCATGGAAATTTTTTCGCGGATCGATCCGCGGGCGCCGCTGATCGTGGCCGAGGCGGTGTGGCAGTACTCGCACCACGTGCTGGCCGGACTCATCTCGCATCAGGGGCCGATCCTCACGGTGGCGAATTGGAGCGGCACCTGGCCGGGCCTCGTCGGCATGTTGAACCTCAACGGCTCGCTGACGAAGGCGGGGGTGAAATACTCCACGCTGTGGAGCGGGGATTTTACGGACGCGTTTTTCACCCGGGGGCTCGCGATCTGGTTGAAAACCGGTTCGGTCCGGCACCGTACGACGCATGTGCAGCCGCTCGCCCGGGCCGCGATTCCCGCGAAGGCGAAGTCGATCGCAGAACGCCTTGCCGCGGATCTGCGCCGCCGGAAATCCATCATGGGGGTTTTTGACGAGGGTTGCATGGGCATGTTCAACGCGATCATTCCCGACGAATTGCTTTTCTCCACTGGCGTCTACAAGGAGCGGCTCTCGCAATCCGCGCTCTACTACGCGACGACCCAGGTCACCGACGCCGAGGCCCGTGGCGTTTATCAATGGCTCTTGAAGAAGGGTATGACGTTTCACCTCGGAACCGACGAGGCGACCGAACTCACCGAGGCGCAGGTGTTGTTGCAGTGCAAAACCTACGTCGCGGCGCTGCGGCTCGCGGACGAGTTCGGCTGCGAGAGCATCGGCATCCAGTACCAACAAGGCCTCAAGGACCTGCTGCCCGCGAGCGATCTGGCCGAGGGCCTGCTCAACAACCGCGACCGGCCGCCGGTGAAAAACGCCGCGGGCAAAGTCATCCGCCGCGGCCAGCCGCTGACGCATTTCAACGAGGTCGACGAATGCGCCGGCCTCGACGGGCTGTTCACCCAGCGCGTGCACACCGCGCTGCGTCAGCCGGTCGAGAACACGTTGCACGATTTGCGCTGGGGCGATCGGGATCGCAGCGGCACGACCGATCAGTACGTGTGGGTCTTCCTGATCTCCGGCAGCGTTCCCCCCGCGCACCATGTCGGCGGCTATCGCGGTACCGATTCGCTGCGCCAGCCGCCGATGTATTTCCGGCTCGGCGGCGGCACCGTCCGCGGCATTGCGAAGCCCGGCGAAATCATATGGAGCCGCGTCTTCGTCGAAAATGGCCGGCTCAAAATGGATCTCGGTCGCGCCCGCGTGCTCGCGTTGCCGCGCGCCGAGACCGAGCGCCGCTGGAAGGAAACCACCCCGCAGTGGCCGATCATGCACGCCGTCACCTACGGGGTGACGCGCGACCAGATGATGGCGCGCCACAAGGCGAACCACATCCAGGTCGCCTATGCGAATTCGGCGCGGGAGGCCGATCTGGCGCTTTACACCAAGGCGGCGCTGGCCGTCGCGCTCGGGCTGGAAGTCAGTACCTGCGGCACGAAGGCCGACGGTTCTGCGTTCTGAGCCGCTCCGCGCGGCTTATTTCCGCGACGCCAGATGGCGCTCGAGAAACGTGAGGGCGGCCGACTTCACGTCGCGCGGGAGCGGCTTTTTATTCCAGGTCTCCCAGTCGAACGAGTGCCCGACCCCGTCGAGCAGCAGGTACTCGTGGGCGCCGCCGCCGGCCTTCAAGGCCGCGGCCATCTCGTCCGACTGCTGATAGTCCACGGTCGAGTCCGCCCGGCCGTGGAGAATAAGCACCGGGGGCGAATCCTGGGTCACCTGGAAGACCGGCGACGCCACCCGCCACACGCTGGCATCGTCCGAAGCGGCGCCAAACGCAGCCCGCGAGGGGCCGGTCATCAGCGTGCGCATCGGGGTCTTGTCTGTGGGGCGCGTGCGCAGGTTGGCGGGTCCGTACATGTCGATGACGCAGCGTACGGTGCTCGACACCCCCGGATACGGGGCCTCGGGCTCGTGGAGTTTTTTCTGTGCCGTCAGTCCGACCATCAGCGCGAGATGACCGCCCGCCGAGCCGCCGGCGACGGCGATGCGATCCGGATCGAGGCGGTGCTCGGCGGCACGGGCGCGGAGGAAGCGCACCGCGTTTTTGCAATCGAGGAGATTGAGCGGCCACGAGCCCGGGCCGAGTTTGTAGTCGATGCTCACCGCGACGTAGCCGGCGCTGGCGAGCGTGCGGCAGATCGTCTTGCCGCGCGGCTCGGTTTTGGTGCCGCCGGTCCAGCCGCCGCCATGGATCCAGACGACGGCGGGCGACAAACTTCCGGCGGCCGGCGGGGCGGGCAGATAGAGGTCCAGTTTTTCCGCGCGGTCCGGCGTCAGAAACATCACGTCGGAGATCTCCCGCGGGCCGGGCTCGGCGGCTTCGGAAAAAACAACGGCGAACGCGGAAAGCACGACGACGCGCAGGAAAAAATTCATGGAGAGAAATTTATTGAAAGAAGGTTTCCTCCGCGCTCCGGCACAGCATCCAGTCGCGGTCGGAGTCGGACAGGAAATCGAGGCGGTCGTGGATCAGGCCGAACGAGGCGGCGTAGGTGTTGCCCTTGACCACCTGGAAGGGCGAATCGGTGCCCCACATCAGCCGTTGCGGGCCGAAGGCGTCGAAGACGCGGCGGATCAGCGGGGCGAGGTCAAGGTAGGGCGGCTGTTTGCGGCCGAGGGCGTGAAAGGCGGAGATCTTGACCTTGATCTGGCGCTGGCGGGCGAGACCGCAAAGGGCCTTGAGGTCGGCCTCGTGGAACTGTCCGTCAAAACCGATGCGGCAGAGATGGTCGATGACCACCGGGGTGTCGGGATGCCGGCGCGCCATCCGGTCGATGGACGGAATGGCGTCGGGTTCGACCAGCGGACACATTGCCAACCTCCGGCGCCCTGCGCAGGCCCACATGGCGGCCATGGCGGGCGAATCGAGCCAGGTGGCCGGCTCACCGTTGGGCATGATGCGGAACCCGCGCACGCCCAGCCCCGCGAGTCGCTCCATTTCCTCCACCGGGCCGGGCTTGGTGTGATCCACGCGCGCGACGCCGGAAAACTTACCGGGGTAACGCGCCATGAAATCGAGCATGTTGCGGTTGTCGTAGAGATAGAATCCCCGCTGAATTAAAACGACGCGGGTCACACCGCACGGTTGCCCATGCGCCAGAAGCTCTTCGGCGCTGAATTCCACCGGCGTGCCGTCGTTTGTGTTCGGGATCGGCACGCGCGGCCAGCGGACGGTGTCGCCGGACCAGACGTGCGAATGCGCATCGATGTAACGGTCGCCGTGCGCCGGGAGGGTGGTGGCCGCGGCGAGGAGGGCCGCGCTGCCGAGAAACTGGCGGCGCGAAAGTACGGCGGGTTCGGCAATTTCGCCGGCGGTGCCGACCGAAACCGCGGCGCGGCCTGACTGGGGCATACGAGGCATGGGGGTGCCTCTTGGTGCATCATCATCGAAGTCGCTTCAACCTGGATTTTGGACCGGAGCGACGCGCCGGGCCCAAAATGCGGTTTGCCGCCGGTGGGTCCGTCCGTGATCCTGCGTGGGTCGCTTCATGGTTCGCCTACCCCACCGCCTTTGTTTTTCGGTCGCGCTCGTCGCGTTTTCGGCGCGCGCGTTTGCCCAGCCACTGCTCGGGCCGGAGGCGGTGCGGCTGGATTCGCTGGTCGAATTTCGGCCGGTCGCGGCCAACTGGCAGGTTGGCGGCGGACTCGGCGGCGATCCGCGGCGCGAAAAAAACCTGACGCCGATCGCGGGCACCGGCGTGCTTGTCAACACGCCGCGCGACGGCGCGCGGGATAATCTTTTCAGTGCCTGGGCGCACGGGGACATCGAGCTGGACGTCGATTTTCTGCTGCCGCCGGGTTCCAACTCGGGTGTCTACCTGCAGGGTCGCTATGAGGTGCAGCTTTTCGACAGCTGGGGCGTGCGCACGCCGAAGGCCGGCGATTGCGGCGGTATCTACCAGCGCTGGGATCCCGCGCGCGGCAAGGGACAGGAAGGCTACGAGGGGCATGCGCCCCGCGCCAATGCGTGCCGGGCGCCCGGCCTCTGGCAGCATTTGCAGATCACGTTCGAAGCCCCGCGGTTCGACGCCGCCGGGAAGAAAACGAAAAATGCGCGCTTTGTGCGGGTCGCGCTCAACGGGTTTGTCATTCACGAGAACGTCGAGGTAACGGGACCGACGCGCAGCCCCGCGTTTGAGGACGAACGCGCGATGGGGCCGCTCATGATCCAGGGCGATCACGGTTCGCTCGCGTTGCGCGCGCTTACCGTGAAGCGTTTTGGCCCCGAGCGGATTGGCGTCGAGGACCTGCGCTACAAGCTTTATCCCGGCGAATTCAAGCGCCTCGGCGACTACGATGCGCAGGCCCCGAAAAGCGAGGGCGTGCCGGCGCGGTTTGCCCACACCGCGGTGGAGAAGAGCGGCAAGTTTGCCCTCGTGTTCACCGGTTCGCTCGTCGTGCCGCGGGACGGCCGTTATGCGTTCACGATCGAATCCGGCGGCGAGGTGCGGCTGCTCATCGATGATCGTCCGGCCGTGCTCCCGCTCGAAAAAGGGAGCCACCCCGGCGCCGTTGAACTCACCGCCGGCCGCCATGCGTTCCGGCTCGATCTCGTGCAACGCGCGGGCCGGCCCGCGCTCGAGCTGAGCGCGGAGGGTCCCGGCCTCGCCGCGCACGCCCTGACGGTACGCGACGAAAAAAGCCGCGGCAGCGCGCCGCCGCGCCAGGTGCTCGTTGAGCCCAAGGACCGGGTGATCGCCCAGCGCAGCTTCGTGCCGTTCGAACCGCGCAAGCGGCTTTACGCGCTCAATGTCGGTACGCCGGCCGGAGTGCATTTCTCCTACGACTTCGAAACCGGCGCCGTCTTGCGGGCTTGGCGCGGGGCGTTTCTCGACGCCGCCGAGATGTGGGATGCGCGCGGCAACAATCAGGTCGGCAAACCCGTCGGCCCCGCGCTCACGCTGCCGGGCAAGCCCACCGTGGCCCTCATCGAGTTTGCGCAAAACGGCGGCTGGCCCGACCAGCCGGAGGCGTTGTGGTCGTCGCAGGGCTACACCCTCGAACCCGACGGGCTCCCGGTCTTTTCGTCGACGCTGGCGGGGATCAAACTGCGCGACCGCATCGCTCCGACCGCCGACGGCCGCGGGCTGACGCGCACGCTGGAGGCACAGGGTAAACTGCCCGACTGGTCCGCCTGGGTGCTGCTTGCCGAGGCCGAGACGATCACGTCGCAGCCCGGCGGCGCAGGCTGGATTGTGGGCGACCGCGAGTGGTATCTCGACTGGCCCGCGGACGCGCGTGTAGTGCCCGTGCTGCGCAGCCACGGCGGTCGGCAACAACTCGCGGTGCCGCTGAAGCGCACGACGCTGGAGCTGCCGATCCGGTACTCGATGATCTGGTGACCGCCGTCATGAATTTCACAGAAACGTTTTTCGGTCGCTGGAACCCCCGCCGTACGCACGCGGCGGCTGCGGCCCTGCTGCTGCTGACCGCGGGCCGACTGGTCGCCGCGTCGGACCAGGTGCAGAATCCCTCCGCCGCGGAACGTTTCGCCAAACCGTCCGGCGAACTCGTCACCCGCGAAAATCGTTATTGGAAGCGTTCGCCGCTGACGGTGCCGGCCGACATCGTACTTGAGGTGAGCGGCATCCTGGCTCAGCCGGGCAAACGTCTCCTCGTGACCACGCGCCGCGGCGAAATCTGGTGGATCGATGGCGCCTACGGGGAAGATACGCCGCCGAAGTTCACGCTCTTCGCCTCCGGGCTGCACGAGCCCCTCGGCATTGTAGCGGCGCCCAAGGGCGGCTACTACGTGGCGCAGCGGCAGGAACTCACGCGACTCGTCGATACCGATCAGGATGGCCGCGCCGATGTTTTTGAAACGGTCTGCAAGCTGCCGATCTCGGGCAGCTATCACGAATACGCATTCGGCCCCGTGCTCGCGCCCAACGGCAATCTGCGTGTCACCCTGAACGTCGCGTTTGGCGGCGCCACACAGGCGCCGGCGCCATGGCGCGGCTGGATGGTCGAGATCACACCCGACGGTCAGATGATCCCGATCGCCGCGGGCCTGCGCTCGCCCTGCGGTTTCATGGTGACGTCGAAGGGCGAGTGGTTTTTCGCGGAAAACCAGGGCGAGTGGGTGGGCTCCGGTCGCGTGACGCATCTCGTGCCGGGCGATTTTGCGGGGCATCCCGCCTCGCTGGCGTGGAGCCGCCTGCCAGGCTCGACCGTCAAACTGCGTCCGGAGGATATCACGGATTTCGAGCAACCGATGCCGGACGTCGCGAAAAAACTGCCGGGCCTGAAGCTGCCGGCGATCTGGCTGCCGCACACGGTGTTTGGCATCTCGAACTCCGGCATGGTGGAGGATACGACCGGTGGGAAGTTCGGACCGTTTGCCGGACAGTTTTTCGTGGCCGACCAGGGGCAGAGCAAAATCATGCGCCTGACCCTCGAGCAGGTGAAAGGCGTGTGGCAGGGTGCGGGCTATCCCTTTCGCGAAGGCTTCGACTCGGGTATCATCCGGCTCGGCTACGGCGAGGACGGGGCGCTGTTCGCCGGTGAGACCGCGCGCGGGTGGGGTTCCGTCGGACCCGGGCAGCAGGGGCTGGAGCGGCTCGTGTGGACCGGCGAGACGCCGTTCGAAATCAAGGAAGTGCAGGCGCAGCCGGATGGATTTCTGCTCACGTTCACGCAGCCGGTCGATCGCGCGACGGCGGAAAACCCCGCGAGCTACAGCGTCGCCGGTTTCACGTATCTGTATCATCAGACCTACGGCAGCGCGCCGGTAAACCGGATGGGTTGTCCCGTGCGCCGGGTGGTGGTGGCGCCGGACGGCCTGAGTGTGCGGCTGGCGAATGTCTGTCTCCGCGAGGGTTACATTCACGAACTGAAGGCGAACGGCGTGCGCGCCGCGCAGGGTGGAGGCGCGTTGCTGCACCCGGTGGCTTACTACACGCTGAACCGGATTCCCGATGGTCCGCGGATCATTCCCGTGGCGGCGAACGAGGCCGAGTTGTGCGTCGCGCCCGTGCCGGCCGCGGCCACGGCCGCCTCGGCCAAACACGCGACCAAGCCGCCGCCCGACTGGACGGACGCGGACGGGGACCAGACCATCGTGCTGGGAACGGAACCCGGCATGAAGTTCGACACGGCGCTGCTCACGGTGCGGGCCGGCGCGCGGGTGCGCCTCATTTTCCGCAATGCCGACGACATGCTGCACAACTTCGTGCTGTGCGCGCCCGGCCGCGGGCGGGCGGTCGGCGCCGCCGCCATCGCCCTCGGCCTCGAGGGTGCGGCGAAAAACTACGTGCCCGGCAGCGGCGATGTGCTGGCCCACACCGCGCTCACGCTGCCGGGCGCGAGCGACACGATTTTCTTCACCGCGCCTGCGGTGGCCGGGGATTACGATTTTATCTGCAGCTTTCCCGGACACGCGCTGTCGATGAAGGGCATTCTCCGGGTCGGGGCGAAGTGATCCTTCGGCCGAGCGTGGCGCGGCCACGAGAGACCGCGCTGAAACATCTCGCGGCCGCTGGCCGGCCCGCCGCAGAATTTCGCGCATCCGATGAAAGGCGATCCTCTCCCCGCGCTGCCCGCTGAACCGCGTCCCGGTCGCTACCGGCATTACAAGGGAAACGAATACCGTGTGCTGGGCCTTGCCCGGCATTCGGAGACGCTGGAGCCGTTGGTTGTCTACGAAGCGTTGTATGGCGAACGCGGATTGTGGGTGCGGCCGGCGGCGATGTTTACGGGGGCGATCGCGCGGGACGGCGGCGCCCGCGGCCCGCGCTTCGAGCGCATCGGCGATTGAAGCCGGCCCCGCCGCCTCGCGTGCCGCCCTGCGCGTGGCAGGCCAGGCCCTCCCGGGCTTCACGCGCGCGATCCGGTCGTCACGCGTCGTCCTTGAGCTGCCCTCGCTCGTCCGTGCCGCGCTCCCCGGCGTCTTCATCCACCCCCGCAAAGTTCGTCCTTGCCACGTTGTCAACTAATGGTTGACGTCATGGCCATGAGCTCAATTCGTCGTGGGGGCGTCCCCGCCTACTTGTCGTCGGATGTCGGGGACGCCATCCTGGATGCCGCCGAGGCGATCGCCGAAAAGGGCGTCCACGCCTTCAAGGCGCCCCGCCGGGGACGCCGCGGTGCGACCACGCGCCCTGGTGCCGACACGCCGCTCTGGAACACGCTCGTCGCGGAGATCCGCCCGTATCTCAAGCAGCGCGGCGCGCAGGCCAACCTCGCGCGCTTGCTCGGTGTGCCGCGCCAGCAGGTCAACGCCTACTTTACCTTGCGCACGCGCATGCCCGATGCGGAGCGCACCCTGAAACTCCTCGCCTGGCTGGTCGCCGCGCGCGAAGCAAAACAGCAGGCGTGAGTTCCTGCGGGCCCGATCGCGCGCTGGCGTGAGATCACGGCACGGGTTCGTGACGCTCCCGTATTACGGCCATACGGCCGGGAGTCGTCCAATCCCTGTTGTCAACGAATAGTTGACAAATAGGATTGAGGTTGGGCGGGGTGAGGCGCCGGGTGCCAGGGGCTTCCGCTCCGGATGAGCGGGGCGGGAGAGCGGTCCGGCAATCTTTCGTTCTGCCACGGGAAACGCGTATCCGGTCAATTCGCTTGGCGGGTGAAGGAGCTCGCGGCACGGTGGCCGCCTTCCGGATCTGATGACTGTCCCTCCCACCTCTCTCCGAACACGCGCCCTGTGGCTGCTGCTGCTGGCCACGGCGTTTTGGGGGCTGAGCTTTCCCCTCATTAAGTCGATGGGCGCCCTGCAGGCGCAGTTGCTGCCGGAGGCGGGCACGTGGTTTTCTTCGCTCTATCTGGTTGCCCCCCGGTTCGCGTTGGCGGTCGTTGTCCTGACTGCCCTCCGGGGGCGCGACCTCTGGCGCGTGTCACGGGGCGAGTTGAAACAGGGCGGGATCATGGGCCTCTTCGCGACCGCCGGCATGCTCCTGCAGAACGACGGGCTGCAGTACACGTCGGCGAGCACGTCGGCTTTCCTCACGCAGTTCTACGCGATCCTGATTCCGCTCTGGCTGGCGCTGCGGATGCGGCGCAACCCGGGCGGGCTGGTCTGGATGTGCTGCGCCCTCGTGCTCACGGGCGGGGCGATCCTCGGGGGCTTCGACTGGCGTGAACTCAGGCTTGGCCGCGGCGAATGGGAGACGCTGCTCTGCTCTGTGTTCTTCATGGGCCAGATCCTCTGGCTGGAAAAGAAGGAGTTCGCGGGCAACCGGTCCGATCGGCTGACACTGGTCACGTTTGTGGTGCAGGCCGTCGTGCTGGGCACGCTGACCGGGCTGGCGGCGCCGGACGTCCAAAGCGTGTTGCGGCCGTGGACATCGGGAACGTGGGTCGTTTTCACGCTGCTGCTGACGCTCTTCTGCACGGTCGGCGCCTACTGGCTCATGAATATCTGGCAGCCGAAAATCACCGCGACCGAGGCCGGGCTGATCTATTGCGTGGAACCGATTTTCGCGTCGTGCCTCGCGCTTTTCCTGCCCGGCTGGTTTTCGGCCTGGGCCGGCATCGATTATGCCAACGAGCGGGCGACGTGGACACTGCTGGTCGGCGGCGGATTGATCACGCTCGCCAACGGCCTGCTCCAGTCTCGCGTTCCTAAATCCGGTCCGGAACAGAATGGGCCGCTCGAAGGTACAGGCCGGGCTGCAGCGGGTTGATCACCGGAACGTCCCGGTCCGCAGAAATCGCCGCACGTAAACGGCGGTGTCACCATGCCAGGCGAGCCAGGTAGGCGAATGATGCACTACGACGTGGTTGCTTTCGCCCGGGAGATGCGTCGACGTGACCGCGACCTTGCCGTCGTCCGGGCCGGCGCACCACGCGAGCAGCAGCGAAATTTCATGCCGGGGCGGCCGCCCGGCCGGCGCGAACGGAGGCGATGGCCCGCAGTGTGACGGCGGCGAGGACGATGGTGCCGCCGCCGAGGGCGAGGGGCGTGGGTTTTTCGTGCAGCACGATTAGCACCCACAGCGGATTCAGGATTGGCTCGATCACGGGAATGATGAGGGATTCGAGCGCGGTGACGTGCTTGATCGCGCGCGAGAAGAGCCAGTAGGAGACGCCAAGTTGCACCGTGCCGAGCACCGCGAGCGCCGCCCACCCGACGGGCGGCAGGGCGGGGGCGCGCAGGATCCACGGCAGCCCGATGCCGAACGCAAGGAGGTTGCCGAGGATGATCGATTCCACCGGCGAGCCGTCCTTCTGCTGGCGCAGCGCGATGGCCATGATCGCAAAACAGACGCCGCTGACGATCGCGAGGGTGTTGCCCAGCAGGTTCGCCAGCTCGAGACCGTCGGCGAAAAAGAGCGCCATGCCGGCCGTGACGACGGCGATCGTGATCCAGTCGGCCCGTGTCGCGCGCTCGTGGAGAAACCAGGCGCCGAACAGCGCGACCCAGACGGGTGCGGTGTATTGGAGGAGGATGGCGTTGGCCGCGGTGGTGAGCTTGGTGGCCATGCAGAACGTGACCGTGCAACCCGCGTAGGCGATCGCACCGACGATCTGCGGGCGCGAAAAATGAAACCGCAGCGGGCGGCTGGTCGCCATGAGGAAGAGCGCGGCGATGATGCCGCGGCCACCCGCCACGGCCAGCGCCGGCCACGCGATGGATTTGATGAGGAGCCCGCCCATGCTCCAGCACAGCGCGGCCGCGATGAGGAGCAGTACGGAGCGGGTGTGGGCGACGTTCACGAGTGGAACCAGCTGGATTGCGGCGTGCAGGCGCCCGCCGCAAACTCAAATCCTCGCCGGGGAAACCCGGCCTCAGGCGGGCGGAGTGGCCGGCCGGGCCAGGGCTCGCGTGTCGTTGACTGAGACGCCGCCGTCGACGAGCAGCGTCTGGCCGGTCACGTAGGCGCTGGCATCGCTGGCGAGGAAAACGAGGGCGCCCGTGAGATCGTCGACCTGGCCGGGCCGACGCAGGGGAATTCGCTCGGTGAGATACTCGACCCAGCCGGGGTTTTCGTAGAGCACGGCGTTCTGGGCGGTTTTGAACCAGCCGGGGGCGAGGCAATTGACCGTGATGCCGTGCGGGCCCCAGTCGGCGGCGAGACTCATCGTGAGCTGCTTGATGCCACCGCGGCTTGCCCCGTAGGGCCCGAGGCCGGCGAAGCCGGCAACACTCGTGACGGAGCCGATGTTGATGATCCGGCCCTGGCGCGCCGCGAGCATGTGACGGGCGACGGCCTGGGCGACGAAGAACGGCCCGCGGAGATTGGTGTCGAGGATCGTGTTCCAATCCTCCCACGTGACATCGACGGCCGGCTTGCGGATGTTGCAGCCGGCATTGTTGACGAGGATGTCGATTCGCCCGAAGTGGGCGTGGGCCGCGGCGACGGCGGCGGTGATGCTCGCATGATCGCGCACGTCGAGGGCGACGGGCAGAACGCGGCGGCCGAGCGCCGCGATGGCCTGTTGCGCGCCCTCGAGCGAGGCGAGGGTGCGGCTCGTGATCGCCACATCGGCGCCGGCGCGGGCGAGCGCGAGGGCGAAATGGCGGCCGAGACCGCGGCTCGCTCCGGTGACGAGGGCAATCCGGCCGGTGAGATCAAAGCCGTTGGTGGAATTCATGTGAGTCGGATGGAGCAGAGGGGTGAGGGGAGCGGTGACAGCGGAGCGGACTCCGGAAAAGAGCCCCATGTCTGGGGGAGCGGCCCGGGCCGCGCACGCCGAAAAGCGCGGGGGTGATTTCTGGTTCGCGGTTGCCACCGGGAAGCGTGAGATTGCCGGTGATGACGGCTTCGCCGTGCATTGCTGCATGAGAAAACCGTCCCTCCCCGTGATCCTGGTGGTGCTCGGGGTGATCGGCCTCGGGGCGTGGTGGTGGCGGGCCGGCGGGGAACGGCGTCCGGGCCCGACTACGCTGCCGAAGAGGAGTACGTCGCCGGTGGCGCCGCCGCCGGTCCGGGAAATTCCCGCGCCACCGCCGGCTGCGGCAGAGCGGCCGAGTGCGCCGGGGTTGTCGGTGGCGGAAAAAGCTGCACGGGTGGAAAAATCCGGCGCGACTACAAGGGAGATGACCGCGCGCTTTGCGGCGGAGTTCACGGCGGCGGGGGCCAATTTCCCGGCGGGCTCAACGGCTACCTGCGCCAGCTAGCCCTGCTGGAGCGCGAGAAGCACAACGATCTCGGCTCCGTGCTGGGCGCCGCGGAACTCGAGGAGCTTGAACTGCGCGAAACATTTTCCGGCAAGGCCGTGCAAAAGGCGCTCGGCACCACGGCGGCGGGCGACGAATTGAAGCGCGCCGTGTTTCGCATTCGCAAGGAGTTCGACGACCAGTATGCGCTGATTTTCGACCTGAGCCCGGCGGCCCTCCTCGCGCGGGAGACGGAGCGGCAGGCCGCGCAGGAAAAAATTCTCGCGGTCCTTGGCCCGGAGCTGTCGTTCGCCTGGCTCAGGGAGGAAGGCCCGGATTTTTCGGAGATCGCAACTTTTGTCGGGCAGCAAAATCTCGGCCGGGAAACGGCGCTGGAAGTCTGGCGGATAAGAAACGAGGTCGCCCGGCGCAATCTCGCGGCGACGCTGCAGCCCAACACCAGCCCCGAGGCGGTCGCAGCGTCGCGCGCGGCCACGGCGGCATGGGCGCGTGAGCGTCTGACGGCGGTGGTCGGTCCGGTGGCGGCCCAGGCGGTGGGGCCCGGCGTGTTCCGGTGGCTGCCGGCTAAATAGCCGCGCGCCTGTTGCCGGGGGCCACCCGGTGGCGGGACATCAGGAGACGCCGCTGACCGCCTGCGGCAGACCACCTTGGACGCGAGTCCGGCCGGGCGCATCGGGCCGGGCGTTGCGCAGTACGCTGTGATTGATCGGACGGCGCTGGTCCACCGTCAGGGGCGGCAACTCGGGCAGTGCGTCCATCTTGGAATCGCGCAACCAGACGCGGGAGAGCGCACGAAAATTATCCCAGCGCTCCGCGATGAAATGATCGCGGCCGGACATCGGGCCGCCGTCACCAAGGAGGGGGCCGGCGCCGGCGACTTGGCGCAGCAGGCTGCGCCATTCGGTGAGTAGCCGGTCGATGTCGCCGCGGCCGACGGTTTCGAGTTCGTCCATGACTTCGCGCGTCCGCGCGCCCTCGGCCACGAGGGCGCGGACGGATTCGCTCCCGCCGAAGCCGTACTGCAAGGGCACACCCTCGTGCAGCCAGCCGTCGATCGTGAGGCGCCGGTAGGCACGGGTGCAGGTGGCGGCAAGCCGGCCGAGCAGCCGTGGATTCGTGCCGGCAAAGCGATCGCCGGCGAACAGGTTGGCGGCATCGAACACCAGCTCGTCGAGCGGGTAGCGCCGGTCCTCGAGCGCCGCCGCGAGCGCGAGCCCCTCCGGGCCGAGAAAAAACGAGACGATTTCGCCGCGCACGGCGAGGCGGAGTTCGCGGTCGAGGACGCCGGTGCGCTGCCATTGCCACAGGAGCGTCGGCTGCGGCGAAAGCCCCAGGCACTCGCCGCGGTGAGTGCAGGTGACGCAGGCGGCAAAAGGATTCCGCTCGCGGCGGACGAGCCGGGCGCGGCCCGTGTCGGTGTGTTCGCGGCAGGGCAGGCTGGCGGGATCGAGCCGCGCCGTTTCGTCGACGCCGAGCGAAATGCGCTCCTCGAGAAAAAAGCGGCCGGCCTCCGTCAGCGCCATTTCGGTCGCGTCGCGGCCCGCCCGGAGCTGGCGGAGAAAAAACGCCCACGGCAGCGGTGCCGCGCGTTTGAGGCGCAGCGGCTCGGCCCGGCGCATGCGGGGTGTGCTGCTGCTGATCAGTACGTAGCCGTACTCGTCGAGCCCGCGCCGGCCGGCCCGGCCGATCATCTGGAGCAGGTCGTGCGGCAGGATTTCGCGTTCGAGGTGGTCGTGCCGGTAGCTGGCGGCGGTGATGAGCACGGAGCGGAGCGAGAAATTGATGCCGGCGCTCAGGCCGAGCGTGGCGACGACGGCGCGGAGCTGACCGGCCTTCGCCAGCGGCTCGATGATGCCGGCGCGCTGGGCGTAGCTCAGCCCGCTGTGGTGATAGGCCACCCGCGCCCGGATCAGTTTCGCGAGCCCCGGGCCGCAGAGCTGTTCCTGCTCCGGCGTGAGCGTGAGCGGCTCCGCCAGCGGCAGTTCGCGGGCGAACTGCCGGGCGAGCCGCTCGGCGTCGGCGCGATGCGGGGCGAAGACCAGCACGGGACCGAGACCCTCGCGCAGCGCACCCGCGACCCGTTTCGCCCAGAAACCCTCGATCGACCGCGGCAGGCCGCGCACCAGATCGTCGACCTCGACCTCCTCGAGTTGGACGGGGCGTTCGCGATGTTGCACGACCTCGGCTTGGCGCCCAAGGTGCCGGAGCCAAGCGGCGACCTCGGCGGGATTTGCGACCGCGCCGGAAAGCAGGAGCAGCTGCAACTCCGCGGGGGCAGCGAGCAGCACGCCCTCGTAGTGGTTGCCGCGGTGCGTGTCGGCGAGCCAGTGGTATTCGTCGATGACGAGCAGCCGGAAAGGTTCGGTCCCCATCTCCCGTCGCGTTCGGACGTGGGGCGCCGCCCGGTCGGTCAGCTCATGTCCGTCGGAGACAACGGACCCCACGCCGGTGATGTGGCTTTGCACCGCCTCGAGCGTGGCGACGACGATCGGCGCCTCGGGATCGACGCACAGATCGCCGGTCATGATGCCGACGCGCCAGCCGCGGGTGCGCCATTCGGCGAACTTGTCGTTGGCCAGTGCGCGAGTGGGGACGGTGAAGAGCGCGCGGCGGGAGAAATTCGTCTGCTCGGCCCAGCGTTCGAAAATGTATGTTTTGCCGGCGCCCGTCGGCGCGTCCACGACCACGTCCCGGCCTTCGCGCAGCGCGCTCAGGGCGAGCGCCTGCCAGCGGTCGGGCAGCATGAGCTTTTGTAATCCGGCGAACGCGTCGGAAATCACGCGCGCACCGTGGAGGCAGGACGGCCCGCGGTCAAACGACGGCGCGGGTTCACCGGTCAGGTGGCTGACCGGGCGGGGGGTAATGCCGGAACCATGGCGGCGCCCGGCGCCGGGGGGAGTAGAAATTCACGCCTCCGATCTCGGGGATCGGTCGTTTTCGTGGAACGCATCATCGGGGTTCTCGCGCTGCGAATCGGACTTCGGCTTGAAGCGTTTGTGCCCGGGGCGGCCGGGTCGCGTCTAAAGCGGTCCGCCGTGCCGGGCCATGAACGCCTTCAGGTCCACCGGTGCGCCGCCCTGCCGCTTGCTCTCTTCCGCGGCCTCCATGAAGGCCATGATCTCAAGCGTCTCCTGGATGGGGAAGGGCGCCTGGCGGGTCCGGAAAAACTGGAGGATCTGCCGCGTCAGTCCGAGGTAGTCCCGCTCCTCGCGGTCGTCGACGATCCCGGTGGTGCCGAACGCAGTCACGCCATAGCCCTGCCGGCCGTTGCGCAACGCGTAGACGACGCCCGTCCGACCGCCGGACCACGTGCCGGTCACCACGTCGGTGTCCGGGGTGTGGGTGTTGGCGACCGTTTCGCAGCCGGGGCCGATCACGGTGAAGAGCGTCTCGGTGGCGTGCACACCGTAGTAGAACAAATCCGGGACGTGCGGCTCGATCGGCGCCGGGCCGTACGAGATGACCCCGCGCAGCGCACCGATTTTTGCCGCGCGCAGCTTCGCGATGCCCGGCGCGAAGCGACGGGGCGACGAGCTGAAAAGGGGCACGTTCAGTTCGCGGGCGAGCCGCGCGATGGCAACGCTGTCGGCGTAGGAACCAGCCAGCGGCTTGTCGATGAAGACGGGCTTGCCCGTCTGGAAGACGATGCGCGCCTCCGCCAGATGGACGCGGCCGTCGAGGCTTAACATCAGGATGGCATCGCTGCGCGTACTCAGATCCGCGATCGAGTCGAGGAGCGTGACCCCGTATTTGTCCCGTATCTCGGCGGTGAACCCCTCGACGCGCGACCGGCTGAGATCGACGTCCGGGCTGCCGCCCCGGTAGGCCCAGACGATCCGCGCGCCGGGCAGGTGTTCCTTATCCGTGGCGTCGTTGAACAGGCGGGCGAATCGTACGCAGTGGGATGAATCCAGGCCGATGATGCCGATTTTCAGGTCGGGCTCCGCGCCGAAACTGGCGCCTGTGAACAGGACGATTCCAGCCAGCAGCGCACGGGGGTTCATGAGGCAAAACTCATCGTCGGGGCGCCGGGAGCCGCAAGGAGATAAATTTCCCGGCTGGTACGGGCCGGACTGGATCGCGGCACGGCTTACCCGGACCGCATCATGAGGGCGGAGATCGGCGGTTCGATCCCCGGCCGTCGTGGCGTTGGGCCGCTCAGTCGGCGCGGGCTTTGTAGTAGGCGGCCTGGAGGCGGTCCCACGACGCAATCGCGTTCTGCTTGGCGCTGTCCCACGTCGCTTCGGTCGCGTCGCCGAGGGCACGGACCTTGGTCTTGTAGTCGGCCTCTGATTTTTTCAATTCCTCCATCGCAGCCTTGCGGCTGGCGCTGGCCTTGGCGTCGGAATAGTCCGCGCGCAGTTTGCTCAGGTTCGATTCCATCCGGGAGGAAAGGGCCTTGGCGTTCGCGGCGAAGTCGCCGCGCTTCTTGTAGGTGTGCGCCTTCACCTTGTCCCAGGCATTTGCCATCGCAGCCTTGGTGTCTTCATAGGCGTCCTTGATCTGGGCCTTGGCGTTCGATTGTTCCGGGCGGGAACAGCCATTGAAGGCGAGAACCGCGAGACTGGCGGCGAGGAGGCCGGCGGTAAGGAAGCGGGCGGTAAGGAAGCGGGCGGAGTGGATCTGAGGGTTGGTTTTCATGATAAAAAGGCGATGACGGTTGTGATTCGCGCGGGCGCGTCCTTCCCCCGGGCGTTCGATCGGGCCTGAGCGATCCGATGGCAAATTTCGTGCGAAGGAGTGGCTTGGACCCGTTTGGCGGGGTTCGGTTCGCCTTTTGCTGCGAATCCCCCCCGGGGGGATGGGGGACCTTTCGCCCCTGGCAGGGCGCGGGCTGAATCAGAGTTATTGTTACAGTTTGGTAAACTCGGATTTCCGGGCCGAAACGTTTGAACGATCCGGTGGGTCGCTACGTCTTTCCCCGTGTTTCAAGGTTTGTTTGGTGTTAGGTTAGTTAGGGTGAAGGGCCGTCAAGGGTTGACGGCCCTTCTTCTTTTTCCGGACTCGGCGAACGCGCCAAGCAACGGCCGCCGGCGCGGGAGCGCCCTCGTCCGCCGCCTTCAGGAGTTCCGCGAGCTTGAACGGCTTGTTCAGCGTTCGCCGGGCACCCAGGAGTTGCGCCGCTTCCAGGGTGGGCACGGACCGGGCCGCCAGGCCGGACACGACAATGAAAGGCACCGCCGGATGTTCGTTTCGCAGGGCGACGACGAGATCGATGCTGTCAGCGGGCATGAGGATGTCGGTGATCACGACATCGGGGGTTTGTTCGCGGAAGAGCCGGACGGCTTCCTGCCCGGAAGCGGCCCCCGTCACATGGTGACCCGCACTGCGGAGCGTGGTTTCGCGGTTGGCCAGCCCGGCCTCACCTCGATTTTCCCGGGTGCGATTGAAACGGCGCGGGAGCCGAGGCGCATCGGTCTTTCTCCCGGGTGCACACCGGCCCAAACGAGAAAAAGAAAGATGAAGGCGAAGGCGGAAGATCAGTTTGCCGCCGCCGGAAAAGACTCAGACGGGTCCCGGCCCTGACTTCAATACGTCGGACGGCACCGGCGGGCGAATTTCACGCGGTTCCCCGCCTGCGTCCAATCGTCTTCCCACGCGGCGATCACGGTGTCGAAATGCCGGAGCTCCCGCCGCAGGGCGGCGAGGTCCCGCTTCAACATGAGTTCGGTCCGATGCAGCAGCAGGGCTCGTTTCGCCTCCGTCCGTGTGAAACGCCACGGCAGCGAGTGGCGGTAATCCTGCAGTTTCCGTTCGATGTCGCGGCGCGCGGCCCGCAATTCCGCGATGGCGTGACGCAGGCGGCTGACCGGCGACGCCGGGCCGATGACCTCATGCGCGGTTTCCCATTCGACCTCGAGGCGTGAGAGCCAGTCCGTGTCGCGGGCGGCCCAGGCTTGCTGGACCTCGTGCCAGAGATGCTGTCGGGCGGCGGTCCACGAGCCGCCCCGGTCGGGATGCAGCCGTTGGACGAGCCGCCGGTAAATCTCGCGCGCGTCCGGGGAGGGCGCAGCCGCCGGCTTGGACGGAAACGCGGCGAACTCTTCCTCGTCGCGGGGCGGTGGGAATGCGTCGCCGAACGCCGGATCGTCGGCCGGCCGCGGCGGTTTCGCTTCGCGTTCCTTTTGTTCCCGCCAGAGCCGCTTCGGCGAACGGCCGGTGTAGGCGGCCATGGCCTGCGCGGCCTCGACCTTGCGGGCCTTGGTTGTCACCTCGTCCTGCAATTCGCGGAGCGCGGTGATCAGCAGTGGAAACGTGCGGTGGAGCCAGGCCTCGTAGGCGGGCGAGTCGATTTCCTCGTGGCGGTGGAGGTCGCGGGCGGCCCGGTCGAGCTGTTTGCGGGCCGTGTGAAATTCCGCCCAAGCGGCGCCCTGCAGCCGCTTGTGGTCGATCACCAGCAGTGCCCGGGCGCGGCGGGCCGGCTCGGCTCGGTCGGTGGACGCCGTCGCGCGCGGACGTCGGCGCGGAGAAGCTGGTTGGCGGCCCGGCATGGGAAGGGGGAAGAAACTCCGTCTGGCGGGGAACGCGAGCCGGCAGACAAGTATTTCGCACTGCGCGGCTTGTGACCGGCCGCGAATTACGCGAGTGGCCGCGAATTCTCGGAGAGCAATGCCATCGGTGCGACGTCAGCCTCACCCGCGGCCGCAGGGTATCGGCGACCACCCGGGTATTTCCATTCGCTTCGGTTCGCGGGTCACGGCCTGAGTCCGGTGATGCGTCTCGGGAGCTTCCTGGCGGGGTACACCCCCTGGCGTGGTCGTGCCCGTCTCACGACCTTGCCGGGAAATGATCCGAGCCGCTTACCACCACTTCATCGTGCTGGCATCCCCTGCCACCGCCCGCCGGAATTTCTTCCGGCCGATTCGCCGCCGTGTTCGCGGCGGTGACCGTGCTGGCCATCGGTTTGCCACTTTCCGGCGCGGGCGGCGGCGTTTCCCGCACGCAACCGGCCGGCGACGACGGACCGGTTTCCCGGAAAATTTGTATGGGACGACCTGTTTACGAGCGAGCCGGAGTTGGTCGCCGCATTTTATTGCAGCCTGCTGAGCTGGACGTCGGCCCCCGTGGAGCAGAACGACAAGTCCCACCTCGTATTGAGCAATGGCGGACCCCGGTCGCCGGGATCGTGCAGCGCGCCGCCGCGGCGCCGAAGCGGACCGGCGTGTGGATCGGCTACATTTCCGTGACCGACGCCAAGACGACGCTCGCGACCGTGGAGCCCGCGGGTGGCAAGGAACGCGCTCCGGCCCGCGATTTTCCCAATCGCGGTACGCAGGCGATCTGCCCTGATAGCGAGGGCTCGGCCGTGGGCATCCTGCAATCGAGTTCGGGCGATCCCATCGATGACGAGCCGGATGCGGGCGAGTGAAATTGGTTTCAACTTTTCTCACAAAAACCGGAGGCCTCCGCCGATTTCTACTGGCGCGCCTTGGGTTACGAGGTGAATGCCGACAGCCGCTCCGAGCGTAGCGACCACCTGATACTTTCCCACGGCGGTCGCGCCCGTGCCGGCGTGGCGCCGCTGCCGATCCGGCCGGATGCCCGGCCCGGTTGGTTGGGTTGCCTGCGGGTGGCGAATATCGAGGAGACCGTCGCGAAGGCCGTGCCGCTTGGCGGCAAGATCCTAGTCGCCTCGCGTCCCACCGCGCTCGGGAGTCGCTTCGCCGTCATCTCCGACCCAACCGGCGGCGAGGTGGGCCTCGCGCAATAGGTCGATAACGCCAACCCCGGAGACCGCCCATGAAACGCAGCGAAAAAATATTTCTGACCTCGGCGCTGCTGCTGGGCCTTGGCTTCGCGCTGAACGGCTGCGTGGGCTACGTCGAACCCGGCCCGGGTTACTATGATGGCCGCGGGTATTATGGGCGGGACCGCTGGTATCACGACGGCCCCTGGATGGACGGTCCTCGCGGGTATATCGGCATCCAGATCAACCCGGTCATTCCGATTCGCCCGCCCCGGCCGTTTCGGCGCTGAGGCGCCCGGCCGCGCGAAACGGATCGTTTCCCCTTTGCCGCGGATCAGTCCGGCTCCGGGCGGAGACTGCCCGCGAATCGCGCGACTCGCGGGAAATTGCCGGAGTTCTGTTTTCGTCGTTCGGCTCCGCGGCAACCTTTGGCGTTTACTCCGACGGCACCGGCATGAATTCCGCCGGCGTCAGCGCCTGCGGCGTGAACCGGGCCACGGCCACCGCGCCCTTGAAGTAATCAATCCGGTTCATCCGCATGCCAACGGCCGCGCGGCCCGGGAGCTGTGGTTTGAACGCGACCTCGGCTTCGCCCTGCAACACGCCGTTCACGTAGCTGCGGTACATCTTGCCGTCGAAAACCTGGGCCACGTGAAACCACCGGCCGATCGGATGCAGCTTGTTGGGAAACATCAGCGGCTTGTTGTAGCCGGGGCCGTTGAGGAAGGCGTCGAGGTACCACTGGTTGCCGTTGACCACGCGCACCTCGAAGAGAAAGCGGGCGTTGGGCTCGGTGGTGGTTTTTGCCTGGCTGGTTGCGAGGCCCGTCTTCGGGTCGATCTCCGCGAGGTGGAACCAGCGCTGCTGGGCCGCGCCGCCGTCGGGCCGGAAATACGCCTCGAACGTGAACGTGGCCGCCCCGGCCAGCGGATGCTGCTCGATCAGCAGCGCGTCGCCGACACCGTCGAACTCCACCGCCTTGCCGACCGGGCTGGTGACAATCCTCGGGCTGCCCTCGACTGTCGTGGCCACGCCGCCGATGCGGTCGAGCCGGTCGAAGGTCCACGTGATTTGGCGCGGCGTGCTGGCCGCGCTCAACCCCAGGGGGACGACGGCGAGCAGCAGGGCGAGGGCCATCATTCGGACGCGCATTGAGGTGTTCGGGGCGGCCGCGAGGCGGGAGCTTTCGTTTTTCATCGGAGATCCGAGAGGTTGGCGCGAAGGGGCGGTCGGGCGAACATTTTGCTGCCGCTGCCCACGATACGTTCTCCGGTCTGGATGCGTCGATGACAAGTCGGTTGGCGGCGTCAATGTTTACAGGCGGCTGGACTGATCGCTCGTATCGTTCGTGCGAAGAGGCCAAGGCACGGGGAACTGCGCCAATTAGCGGGCTCTTCGCGATCGAACCTGGCTCGGCGTATCTTGGCGTTTAGTCCGAGTTTTGGGGCCGCCTGCATTTTCGCGGCTCCGATTTTCGGCGCGATTTCGCCGGCGGGCGCGGGCAATAGGAGGACTCCTCCCGCTTCAACCATGAGAACCCTGCCTCGGTTACTGTTTCCCGTCCTGACGGCTTTCGTCGGGGCATCGCTGTCCGCCGCCCCCGAGCCGTTCGTCACCACCGCGCCGGTCGTCCGTATCTGGCCGGGCGTGGCTCCGGAGTCGGAGGGCAAGACCGCGCCGGAGCGCTGGGTCGAGGGCGGCCGGCCCGACTCGTTGCACCGCGTGACCGATATTCATAATCCCTCGCTGACGATCTATCTCCCGGCGAAGGCCAAGGCCACGGGCGCGGCCATCGTCATCGCGCCCGGGGGCGGACACCGCTACCTCGTGGTCGACCTCGAAGGCGAACTGGTCGCCAAAAAGCTGAACGAGTTGGGAGTCGCGGCCTTTGTCCTGCGCAGCCGTCTCGCCCGCGCCGACGGATCCACCTACAAGGTCGAGGTCGAGTCGCTGGCCGACATGCAGCAGGCCATCCGCGTGGTGCGGGCGCGCGCCGGCGAATGGGGCGTCAATCCGGCCCGCGTGGGTGTCATGGGTTTTTCCGCGGGCGGGCATCTCGCCACGCTCGCCGAAAATACCTTCGACGCCGCGACGCGGCCCGATTTTGCGGTGCTGGGTTACCCGGCCTACGTCGGCGCGGACACGGCGGTGGCTAGGAACGCTCCGCCGACCTTCATCTACGTGAACGACGACGACAACTTCGCGACCGGGGCCGGTGAGTATTATCTCGCCCTGCGAAAGGCCAAGATATCGGCCGAATTTCACGTGTTCCGGCGGGGCGGGCATGGGGTGGGTGCGACGGGCCGAACGCCGGAATGGGAGAAACTCGGCGCAGCAAAATGGCCCGAGTTGCTTGGCATCTGGATGACCGACCTCGGCCTGCGAAACTGACTCCGGGCCGTTGCCCGCGAATCACGCGAATTGGCGCGAATGAAATCCGCGTAGATCCGCGTGATCCGCGGGAGTTCTATCCAATTCAGGCGCGGGCGAGCCGGAGGGCGCTGGTCATGATCTTGTTTTCGATGCCGGTCGCCCACGGGCTGGGGTGGCCCCACAGCCGCATCGCGGTATTTCCCTCGTAACCGCCCTCCCGCAGCACGCGTTCGTTGGGGATGTAGGCGAGGACGTCGTTCGAGTAGCCGAGGACGATCGTGTTCGGGCCCAGCTCGGCCTTCAATTGCAGCGCGTACTCGACCATCGGTTCACCACCGAGCGCGATCAGCGTGAGTTCGCCGAGGTGCCAGCACTGCACCGGATAATCGTAGCTCGTGGGGATCGGCTCCCCACGGTCGAGTTTGCCGAGCAGGTGCCGCGAGCGCTTCCGTTCGTAGACATCCTTGTCGGCGATGCCGGCCTCCAATTGCGCGCGTGTCGGGATCGAGGCGAAGGGAAGCGTTGGATAGTCGAACGCGCAACGGAGGCCGCCCGCGACCGTTTTCGTCGGGGCCGTCAGCACGCGGTCGACCGCGTCCGCTATCTGCCGGCCGTAGTCCTCGGCCAGTGCGATCGTGCGCCGGGGCAGCGGATTGACGTTGCCGCCGCAGCCGGCGGTGAAAAGGGCGGTGGTGCCGGGATGACGCCGCTCGATCTCCAGTTGCGCGAAGCCGGCGTAGTCCCCGCTAAACTGGTTGAAGCTGAGCGTGGTGGTGTGGCAGGCGTAGCCGAAAAGGGCGGCCTTCAGGCGGCGCTCGCCATCGTGGACGGCGAGGACCGGCACGTCGTGGTCCACGGGGCCGGCCACCTTGCCTTCGGCGCGGAGCCGGGGCACTTCCGCCTCCTTGTTGTTGCGGCGGTTCGCGGAGAAGCCGGCGGAGGACTTGCCCCAGCTCAGCGTGGCGGGAGCCAGATCCCGCAGGGCGGCGTCCGCGGCGGCGAGCAGCTGTTCCTCGAACCGGCGGTTGTAGGCGGCGATTCGTTCCAACTGCGGCGGCGTGAAGTCCCACATCGGCAGCGTGAGTCCGTCGATCACCGGCCCGCTGTGGGTGTGGGAAAAATTCAGGAGGATCGATTCGCGCGCCAGGCCGTGCCGCTGCTTCAGGGCCGTGGCGAGTCGCTCGGTGAGGGCCCGCGGCGCGCCGCAGTTGTCGACGGTGACGATCACCGCCCGCCGGCCTTGCGGATCCTCGAAGGCCAGCGCCTTCGCCCACAGGTCGTGCAACGCACTCTCGCCTTCGCTCGTGCGGGCGCCGTAGCCCGCCATCCAGACGGGACTGTCCGGGGTAAGCCGCGCCCGGCCGACGCCGGCCCGCCACGATCCGGCGGGGGCCTGCGCGCGGAGGGAAAGACGAGCCCCGGCGAGGAGCATGCCGCCGACGAGTGGCGCGCGAAGAAAGTCGCGGCGGTCGATGCGGGAAGCGGTTGGGGACGCGGCAGCTGAATTCGGGGAGGTTGGCATGTTGGAGCGTGGGGTTGCCATCGGAAGTCTCGATGTCCGGCCCAAGCGGGGGTCAGGTCAAGTCTCTCCTCGGATGCGGCCCGGCTGGGGCGCGTGAACCCGGCTGTGCGGCTGGTCTGGTCAGCTCCGGGCGAAGTGGAGCAGTGGGCCGAAGTCCTGTTGATCGGCGGCAGGTTAAAACCTGCCGTGGTCGTTTATGTGGCAGGCTAAATCCTGCGTCCCAAGCTGTCTGGGCGTTGCCGCAGGCAGATGAATCCGCGGGCGACTCACCCCGAAAAGCCGCTCACCCCTTCTTCATCGCGTCGAGCACGGTGCCGGGCGTGAGGAGCTCGGGCAGGATCACGGGCTCGGTCTTGCCGGGCAGCCAGATGAGATTGAACGGCACGGCGGAGCGCTGGTAGCTCGCCAGCTCGGCGGTGATGCGCGGGTCCTTCGTCGTCCAATCGCCGCGCAGCGTCGCGATTTTTTTGTCCGCGAAATACTTCAGCACCTCGTCCGAATGGAAAACCAGTTTCTTGTTCGTCTGGCAGGTGGCGCACCAGCGTGCGGTGAAGTCGACGTAAACGATGCGGCCTTCGCTGCGCAGTTTCGCCACGGCTTCCGGGCTCCATGCCTCCCACACCACCTCGGGCGCGCCGCTCGACGATGTCGCGGCCGCCGCGCTGCGCGGCCAGCCGAGCCAGAGGCCGAAGGTGCCGACGAGGATCAAACTCGCCACGCCGAAACGCACGCGGCCCGGCGACGCGCCGGGCGCGGTCCAGCGGCCGTACATCCACACCGCCATCGCGATCAGCACGAGGCTGAACAGGACGCCGCGAAACCCTTCGTCGCCCGTCTGCGCGGCGAGCACCCACACGAGATACACCACAGTCGCATAGAGCGGAAACGCCATGAACTGCTTGAACGTTTCCATCCACGCGCCGGGCCGCGGGAGCAGTTTGACCGCCTGCGGGAAGATCGAAAGCAGGAGATACGGCGTGGAGAGGCCGACGCCGATGGCCGTGAAAATCGCGAACGACTCCACGGTCGAAACCGCCAGCGCCGCCCCGAGGGCGGGGGCGAGGAACGGCGCGCTGCACGGCGTGGCGACCACGGTGGCGAGCACGCCGGTGAAAAACGACCCCGCGTAGCCCGACTTCATCTGCAATTCGCCGCCGACCGCGGTCGCGCGGAGCCCGAACTCGAAGACGCCGCTCATGTTCATCGCGAAGACCAGCAGCAGCACCGCGAGCGCGTAGACAAACGCGGCCGATTGCAACTGGAAGCCCCAGCCGAGCTGGTCGCCGCCCGCGCGCAACACGGCGAGCACGGTGGCGAGCGTCCAGAACGAGAGCAGCACGCCGGACGTGAACGTAAGCCCGTGGGCCACGATCTTGCGGCGCTGGTGGCCGGCCTGGTTGACGAAGCCGAGAATCTTGATGCCGAGCACCGGGAAGACGCAGGGCATGAGGTTGAGGATCAGCCCGCCGATGAACGCGAGCAGGAGCGTGGCGGCGAGCGAAGTCGCGGGCGGCTTTGCGGCAACCGAAGCGGCCGATGACGATGGCGCGGCGGCCGGGAGCTCCGCTATGATGCGGAGTCCGCGGAGTCCGTCGGTAGACCAGCCGGATTCGGAGGTGAGCACGCCGGCGAGTTTTGTCGCGGCTTTGTCCGCGTCGGCGGAGAGCGGCACAGTGAGAACGAAACCACCCCGGCCGTCGGGCCGGGCCGGCTGCGGGAGTTCGTAGGCGACGGTGGCGTCCTCGGAGAAGAACCGCAGATCCTTGGGGCCGATGCCGCCAGGCGTGGCGGGCGTGACGGTGAGGAGGATGTGCTTGGCGTCGCGCGCGGCGGTGACTTTCCACGCGGCATCGGCCCGTGGCAGGGTCGCAACCACGCGGCGGAGCTTTTCGCCCCACTGGGGGTCGGGGCCCGGCGGGTTGGCCGACACCGGCAGGGTGAGGGTGACGTTGGCGCTGCCGGGAATGCAGACGTCCTCGCACATCAGCCAATCGGCGCTGGCGTCCAGCGTGACGCTGGCGCCGGCCGCGAGATCGGCGGGCGGAGTCAGGGTGACGGGCAGCAGGATTTCACCCTCGTAGCCATTGCCGACGATCGTGCCCGCGCGATCCTTGATGACGTGCGGCGCGGGCCACTGGATCTCGCCGGCCTTCCAACCGGCGGGCAGTTTCCACTTGATCGACGTGGGCAGCCCGGTACCGGGATTGATCCAGTACGTGTGCCAGTGGGCGTCGTGTACCAGTCGCAGCGCCACGGTGAGCGGCCGGCCGGGTTGCACGGCGGCATCGGCGGCGACGAGCGACGCCTGGACGTGGGTGGGGCGGGAGAGGGCGGCCGAGACACGTCCGCAGAATCCCAGCGAGAGGAGGAGCAGGGGGAGCAGGGTCAGCGCGCAACGAACGGGGAGCATGGCGGGAAGTTGGAAGTATTACGTGCGAGGCGCAAACGCCGAGATTTGTTCCCGGCCAGCACCGCAGTTGTCGCGCATTCGCCGGCGGGGCGCCACGTGCAAAACGTAACGCGGCCGTTACCCAATTCCGGGCCGTCAAACTTCAAGCCGCAAGAAGGAGCCCGAGGGCGCAAAAAGATTCCGGCTTGGGCCGATTTTATGGCCAACGGCGCTGGTCTCCGCGCATCCTTCGTCGGAGGATGGCCGGCGCTTGCTTTGGCTGGGAGAGATTCAAAGGCTGCGTCCCGATGAGCATGGGGATATCCGGCCGAACGACGCGTCTTGTTTCCATCACCCGTTCGTGGCGTGCCGGCACGGATTCCCGGTTTTTGCCCGTCGCCGTGGCGAGGCTCGGGGCGATTTTTCTGTTCGGGTTGGTGGGCTGCACGTCGTCGCAGTCGCCCGCTCCGGTGGCCGAGTTGCCGGCGGCTTCGTCCGTTGCGCCGGACAGTCGGATGCAACCACCCGCGCCCGCCGGCCGGCCGCGCGACGCCTTCGTGCTCCTTTCTGGCGGCGGCACGCCGCTCTCCAATAATTATTCCCACTATCTCCAGGCGCAGGCGCTCGCGGCGTTTTTGGGCCAGCGCGATCCGGCGGCGCCGACGTGGATTTTTTTCGGCGTGGGCAACCGGCCGGGCGAACGGCCGCGGCTGGCCGACGTCTATCGCGAGGTGCGGCGCGACGGACAACCGGTGGATTCGTGGCTGGCGGGCACGCTACCGGGCAACCGACCGGCGACGCGCGAGGGCTTCCTGAAGGCGCTGCGCGAGGAAATTCTGCCGACCGTGCGCGATGGCGGCACGCTCTTCCTGTTTGTCGGCGACCACGGCGAGCTGACCCATGGTGAGCGGGCGGAGGCCGCGGTGACGCTCTGGCAGTTGAAACCCAACGCGCGCCGTGGCGAAAGCTGGGTCACGGATGCCAACGAGATCCTGCGCGTGAGCGATCTGCGGGCCGCGCTGGCCGAGGGACTCGGCCGGGGCCGGGTCGTGTTTTGCATGACCCAGTGTCATTCGGGCGGCTTTCACTACCTCGGGGTGCCGCGGATCGTGACGCCGCCGCGCGATTGGTTTACGTCGGTGCCGGACTGGGTAAAGGTGGAACGGAAGGCGCCGGTGTTGCGCATCGCGGGGTTTAGCGCGACGGACGAGGAATCGCTGGCGGCCGGCTGCGATCCGGATCCGGACCCGGAAAAGTGGGCGGGCTACGAGCGGTTCGCCCCCGAGGGCCTGCTGGGCCGCGATTTGATGACGAATCGCCTGCTGGCGGCCCCGCGCGCTTCGTTTGCCGCGGCGCATGAGGCGGCGGTACTGGTCGATCGCACCATCGACAAGCCGCGTTCCAGCTCGGAGCAGTATCTCGAACGCTGGGCGACGTTGATCGAAAAGCGCCTGGCCGGGGAGCGGTGGCTCACAGAGAAAACGAGTCGCGCACTCGCGGCCTTCCAGCGGGCGGTGAACACGGGCGCGATCCAAACGGACCGTGCGGACGTGCGGGCGAAGCAGGCGCAGTTCGGCCAATTCACCGCGCGGCTGATCGAGCAAAGTGCGAGCGCAAAGGACCTGTTGCAGACGGGCACGCGCCGGCAGTTGGAGCGGGCGGTCGGCGGAGACGAGGAACGGCGGGGCGGACCGCGGGGTGGCGGTCGGCGGCGCGGCTTGGTAGCGGCGGCACGCCGGGCGTGGACGGAGACACTGCGGCCGGGGTGGAAGGCGGAGGTGCTGGCCCCCGGGAGCGCGTTGCTTTCCGGCGCCGCGCTGGAATTCGAAAAGCATCTGCTCCAGCTGGAGGATCGTGGAACCGATTTCATGGTCGGCCGGCAGGCTGGGGACGCGATGCTCAACGAGATCTACTGGCGCTCGGGCTACGCGCATCCGGAAACGCTCGAGCCGGCGAAGGCCGAGGCGGTGGCGCGCTGGGGGGGCGAGCGCCGGGGACGGATCGTCGCATGGGCGGAAAGTTCGTCTGACGCCGCGCGGCGATCGGCGGCGGAAAAAATTGCCGCGGTGGCGGGGTTGGATGCGGAGGAGGAGCCGGAGCCGCCTGTCGGCACGGTCGCGCCGGTGAGCCGCCGGACGGCGGCCGAGCGGGTGTTGTTTTATCGCCGCGTCCTCGCGGCGTGGGAATTTCTGCTGACGATGGAAGACCGTGCGGCGCTGGAACAGCTGCAAGCGCTGCTTGAACTCGAACGCACCCCGTTGCCCGCGTCCACGCCCTGACCCGTGTCTGAGCGCACGCCCCTTTGCGGTACGCCACCAGCGACGATGCCTCCAGTCACATTAGTCAACTATTAGTTGACTAATAGGGATTGCGAAAATCTTGGAGGGAATGAGTGGGTGGGGGAGAGGTGGCCGGTGTCGACGGAAACGGTGGTGCGTCGCGAGTGCCGGGCGAGGCTGGGGATTGACACGGGTTCCGGCTCGTGAGCGGCTAGCGAACTTTCTCCCCATGAGCCCCTGTTTCCTGCGCTGTCTCCCCTTCCTGTTTCTGGCGGCCGCACCGCTCCGCGCCCAAAATGGCGACATCGCCGGTGAGGCGCAGGCATCGGTACCGGCGCACTGGGTCATCCCACCGGCGCCGGTGCTGTCGCCGGCGGACGAGGCGAAGACCTTCAAGCTCGCGCCGGGCTTCCGCGTCGAGCTGGTCGCGGCCGAGCCTCTCGTCCGCGACCCGATCGCGATGCAATTCGGGCCGGACGGCCGCGTGTGGGTCGTCGAGATGCCCGGCTACATGCGCGACATCAACGCCACCGGCGACAAGGATCCCATTGGCCGCATCGTCGTGCTCTCCGACACCGACGGCGACGGGCGGATGGACAAGCGCGTGGTGTTTCTCGACGGCCTCGTGCTGGTCCGCGCCCTTTGCCTCGTGGACGGCGGGTTGCTCTTCGCCGAACCGCCCAAGCTGTGGTTTGCGCGCGACACCGATGGCGATGGCGTGGCCGATTCCAAGGTCGAGGTCGCCGCCGACTACGGCGGCACGGGCAATGTCGAGCACCTGCCGAACGGTTTGCTGTGGGCGATGGACAACTGGATCTACAACGCCAACCACACCTCGCGTTACCGCTACGAGGGGAACGGGAAATTTTCCCGCGAAGCCACGATCTCGCGCGGCCAGTGGGGCATCACGCAGGACGATGTCGGGCGCATCTATTACAACAGCAACAGCGACCCGCTGCGCGCCGACCTCGTGCCGGCGGCCTATTTCCGGCGGAATCCGAATCTCACGACCCGCACCGGCACGGGTTTCCAGCTCGCGCCGCCCGATCTGCCGCTCTGGCCCGGCCGCATCACGCCGGGGGTGAATCGGGGTTACAAGACGCTGCGGCCCGACGGCACGCTGCCCGCAGTCACCGCCGCCTGTTCGCCGGTCATCTATCGCGGCACGCTGTTTCCGCGGGAGTTCTGGAGCGATGCCTTCATCTGCGATCCGTCGGTCAACGTGGTGAAACGCATCGTCCTCGTGGAGCGCGACGCCACGGTGCGCGGCTCCAATGCCTATGAGAAAACCGAGTTCATGACCTCGCGCGACGAACGCTTCCGCCCCGTCAGCATCTACAACGGCCCCGACGGCGCGCTCTGGCTCGTCGACATCTACCGCGGCGTGATTCAGGAGCGCACCTATGTGACGTCGTATCTCCGCAAGCAAATCGACCAGCGCGGGCTGGCGCAGCCCACCGGTCTCGGTCGGCTCTGGCGGATCGTGCCCGAGGGCGCGCCGCCGGCGAAGCTCAAGCTTTCCCTCGATCGCGCAACGCCGACAGAACTGGTGCAGGCGCTCGGCCATTCGAATGGCTGGACGCGGGACACCGCGCAGCGGCTCCTCGTCGAGAAGCGGGGCGCGGGCGTGGCCCCCGCGACGATCGCGGCGCTGCGCGAATTCGCGGCGAAGGCGGAAAATCCGTTGGGGCGGTTGCACGCCCTCTGGACGCTCGATGGCCTCGGGGCAGTGGACCGTGCCGTGGTGCTGGGCGCATTGGGCGATCGGGACGCACGGGTGTGTACGGCGGCGGTGCGGCTGGCGGAAAAATTTCTCCAACCGGCGATCGACGGGGAGATTTTCGGCCGCCTGCGCGCGCTCGCGGTCCATCCGGAGACGATGGTGCGGCTGCAACTGGCGTTTTCGCTCGGCGAGGCGCGTTCACCGGAGGGCGATGCCGTGATGCGGGAGCTGCTGGGCTCGACGGGGTTTCAGGCCTTCCTCGCGGACGCGATTCTCAGTGGCCTCGCCGGTCGCGAGGAGCCGTTTGTCGAAGCCCTGGTCCGGGGCAACCTGGAGGCCAGTCCCGCGACGACGGCGACGGTCGCCGCTGCGACGAGCGCGGTGATGAAGTCGAAGGAGGCCGCGCGAATCGCCCGGGTGCTCGCCCTCGCGAGCGATGCGAAGACGGCCGCGTGGGCCCGCACGGCGGTGCTCGACGGCGTGGAGCGTTTTATCCCGAAGATGTCCAACGGTCGCGTGCTGACAGCGACGTTGCCGGCCGAACCGGCACCGCTCGTGGCGCTGGCGGCGCAAGCGGGGCCGGAGTCCGCGCGAGCGGGCCGATTACTGGAGTCGCTGCGCTGGCCGGGCAAGGCCGGCATGGCGGCGGCGCAGCAGGTGAAACTTTCGGCGGAGGAGCAGGCGCGGTTCGACAAGGGCAAGGCCCAGTTCGCCGCGCTGTGTGCCGCGTGCCATCAACCCGAGGGTCAGGGCCTGCCCGGGCTCGCACCGGCGCTCGTCAATTCGCGCTGGCTGCTCGGCGACGAGCGCATCACGGCGCGCATCGTCCTCGTCGGCAAGGCGCGGGACAACCTGACGATGCCGGGCTTGCGGGCCGTGCTGGACGACGAGGCAATCGCTTCCGTGCTGACGTTTGCGCGCAACTCCTGGGGTCACACCGCCGGGGCGGTGTCGCCCGCGGTGGTCGCCGAGGCGCGCGCCGCGACCCTGCAGCGCGAGGATCCGTTTGGCGAAGACGGCCTCGTTTCGCTGGAAAAGTCGCTCAACGCCACGCGGCGCAAACCGTAGGCGGGCCGTGCCCGCCTACGCAGGTGCGGTGCGCTCAAGTCACATTAGTCAACCATTAGTTGACTAATGTGAATTGGCTGGCGTCGCCCCCCAATGGCCGCCGGCGGCTTTCGGATGATTGCCGCAGGAGACGCAAAGTCCTCCGTCGGGCGGAAGATTGCCCTGTGCCCGCCAACCCGCCCCAAGGCTACCGTGCGGCGGCCAGACTGCGCAGGGCGCGGGGTTTGTTTTCGTCGATGCGCACCGGCTTGTCCTTCAGGCTGGCGAGGTATTCGACGACGTCGCGCAATTGGGACTTCGTGAGCAGCGTGCCGTAGATTTCGGGCATGCCCGACGGGGCGCCGTCGCGACGGGCGATGTCGGCCTTCTTCACCTCGACGAGCTGGTTGTCTGTGTTGCGCAGTGAAATCGTGTCGGCGGTCTCGGCCGCGACGACGCCGGCCGCGGTGCCGCCGGACTTGAGCGTGAGCACGATCGTGTCGAAACCCGGGGCGATCTTCGCATTGGGCTTCACGATCGATTCCAGCAGAACCTCGCGGGAAACCCTGGCGCCGATTTCCGCGAGGTTCGGACCGGCGTCGCCGCCATCGCCCCCGGCCCGATGGCAACGGATGCAGGCGAGGGTCGGCTGCGTTTCGAAAATGCGCTGGCCCCGCCGCCGGTCGCCACCGTCGAGGGCGACGCGGTAGGGCTCAAGGGGATCGGTGCTGGCCGCAAGCTTCGCCTCGCGGGTGGCGAGGAGTGCCTTGATCGCGGGATCGCTGCGCTGGCCGGCGGCGTTGAGCAGTTCGAGTTGCACGGCCGCTTCAATCCGCCCGGCGGCGAGCTCGCGGAGCTGGTCGGTGAGCAGCGCGTCGGTGGACGGGTGCTTCAGACTGCCGAGCGAGCGAAAGGCGGTTTTCTTTTCTTCCACGTCGCCCTGGATGACGAGGCTGGCGAGCACGGGGGCCGCCGTGTCCGGCGAGAGCCGCGACGCAATGGGCAGGGCGGCGAGACGGAGCGCAGACGACGCGGAGTTGCCGGCGAGCCGCACGGCCTCGGCGAGGCGCGGGTCCTTGATCTTGTCGAGGGCGGCGAGGGCAGCGGCGCGGGTTTCGCCGGATTGGCTGACATTGCTGACCACGGCGAAAAGCGTGTCGCCCGCGCCGGCGATCTGGAGGTCCTGCAGGGCCTTGAGGGTGGCGGCCTGGACGGCGGCGGGCGTGCGGTTGGCGAGCAGGCCGGGCAGCGCGGGTTCAAGCGCCTGGACGGCGATCGCGCGGTCGCGCGTCGGCGTGGCGAACGGACGGTAAACACCGACGAGCCGGTCGCGTTGCGGCGGCGCGGGCCAGAGCGCGAGCTGGGCGAGGGCCTCCGCGCGCATCCGGGCGGGGGCGTCGGGGCGGGCGGCGTAGCCGGCGAGGGCCGCGGCGTTCTCCGGCTGGCCGAGACGGAAATGCGCGTTGAGCACGCGATAGACCACGGGCTCGTCCGTCAGCGGCTGGCTGATCAGCGCGGCGAGGGCGGGCAGTGCGGCGTTGATCGGCACATCGTTGATCGCGAGCGCGGCCTCGCGCACGAGGTAGGAATCGGAGTCGGCGAGAAAGCGGGCGATCTCGGGCCGGCCGAGGCGGCGCAAGGCGAGGAGCACGCCGAGGCGGACCGCGCTGGAGCGGTCACTGCTTGCGGCGAGAAGGGCGTCGATCTGGCCGCTGCCGACCAGGCCCATGACGCAGGCGTGCCGGAGGTAGTTGTCCTGATCGTTGTTCGCGCGCAGCGTTGCGAGGAGCGCGGGGATGGACGAGGGCTGGCCGAGTTTGCCGAGGCTTTGCGCGGCAAAAAATTTCACGCGCGGATTTTCGTCGCGCAGGGCGCCGGCGAGCGCGCCGGCCGTGTCGGTGGCGTGGTGGTCGCCCAGCAGCTTGATCGCCTGTGCGCGGACCTCGGCGTCGGCATGGCGGATCAAGGTCTTCAGCGCGGCGAGGGCCGCGGGATTTTTCGCGGCCAGCTGGCCGAGGCTCCAGGTGGCATGGCGCCGGGCGAGGGCGGCGGCGTCCGTATTCGCCACCTTGACGAGGGCGGGCACGACGGTGCCGCCGCTTTCGGCGAGCGTGAACTGGGCCTCAAGGCGGACGCGCCAGTCGGCGTGGGCGAGGAGGCGGGTGAGTTCGCCGGGGGATTTTTTCGTCCAGTCCGACGCGATGAGCGCCTGCGTTTCCCTGATGATCGGATCGTTTTCGTGCTGCGGATCGGAAATGGCATAGATGCGGCCGCGTTTGGACTTTGGCCAATCCTCCGCCCAGTCGGAGGTGTAGAGCCGCCCGTCGGGGCCGAATTTCACATCGGTGGGCAGCGCGGACGTGAGGAAGGGCTTCGCCTCAGCGATGGCGTAGGTCGCGCCCTTGGGATTTACGTTGTAAGTGTAGATGCCGCTGCGGGCGACGCTGCCCTTGAAGTGCGTGATGAAGATCGAGCCGCGGTAGGATGCGTTGAGGCCCGTGCCGGGATAATAGGCGATGCCGGAGGGGCCGTCCTCGATGTTGCAGATGGGCGGGATGAGGTAGGCGGCCTGGCCCTCGTGCCGCGGATACCAGAGTTTATTCGCGAGCCACGGGCTGCCGGCTTCGAGTGGGGCGAACTGGTAGCCGATACGCCAGCCGCTGTCGCCGCCCTCGACAACGTGGACGAGACGTTCCTCGTCGCCCTTGTCGCAGTCGTTGTCACCGGTGAGCAGGTCGCCGTTCTCGTTGAAGAGAAGGCTCTGTGGATTGCGGAGGCCGGTGGCGAAAAGTTCGAGTTGGGAGCCGTCGGGGTTGCAGCGGAAAACCGAGCCGGTGTCGGGCGCCGAGAGAAGCACGCCTTCACGGGTGGTGACGGCGGCGCCGCGATCGCCGACGCTGTAATAGATCTTGCCGTCGGGCCCGAAGACAAGGCCGTGCATGTCGTGACCGGTGTAATTGAACCGGACGCCGTAGCCGCGACTGAGCTCGGTGCGCTTCGCGGCGGCACCGGCCTTCGTTTCGCCTTCGAACATCCAGAGCGAGGGGATGTTGGTGAACCAGACCTTGCCGCGGCGCGCGAGCACGCCCGAGGCGATGCCATCGAGCGGGGTGTTGAAGCCCTCGGCGAACAGGCTGGAACGGTCGGCCCGGCCGTCGTGGTCGGTGTCCTCCAGCAGGCGGACCCGCTCGCTCTCGATGGAGAGCTCCTGCAGGCCGGCCTCGCCGAAGCGGCGCTGAAGGGTCGCGGTCCAGTCGGCTTGGTTGCGATGCGTGAGCTCGTCTTCGAGCATCCACATGTAGTCGCGGATATCGAGAACGCTGGTCCGGTAGCGGTAGGTCTCGGCGACGAACATGCGGCCGCGTTCGTCGAAGTTGAAGGCGACCGGATTCGCGAGCATCGGCTCGGCAGCCCAGAGCTTGGCCACGAGGCCGGGCGGGAGCTTCATGCGCTTGAGGGCGAGTTCGCCCTCGTCGGAAGCCGGGGCGATCTCGGCCGCGGCCAGGCGGGTGCCGGCATCCTTGATTTTCCGGATCACCGGGCCGTTGTCGGGCGATTCGTCGGCGGCTTCGGCCGCGCAGGCAATCGTGGGCAGGAAAGAAAGGACCGCGACAAGCGCGGCGCAGGCGGAGAAACGGGGTCGCATGGCCCGTCGAACGTAGGCCGGCCCGCCCGCGAGGCAAGTCGCGGACGGGCCGGAGCTGGGGACGATCAGGCCGGCCGCGGGCGGCGCAGGTTGTCGCAGACGATCGCAGCGGCCACGGCGGCGTTGAGGGATTCGGCGTGACCGAAGCGAGGGATGGTGACACGCCGGGTAAGGCGGACGCTGACGGCCGGGGAAAGCCCCCGGCCTTCGCTGCCGATCACGACGATGGCATCCGGCAACGGCGTGAGGGTGTGTACGTCGTCGCCCGCGAGATCGCAGCCGAGAATCGGGACCCGCGCGGCCACGGCGCCCAGCGCCAGGCCCAGATCGGCGGTGAAGGCCGCGACCCGCGCGAACGAGCCCATGCTGGCATTGATGACCTTTTGGTGAAACAGGTCGGCGCAGTCGGGGGAAAGCACGACACGATCGAAGGCGAACCAGTCGGCGAGGCGCAGGAGCGTGCCGACGTTGCCGGCATCCTGCACGCCGTCCAGCGCGAGCGTTAGCCCGCGATCAAGAAGGCCGGGCTCCAGCGGCCGGCGGGAAAGTTTCCCGACCGCGAGGACGGAGGACGGCGTGGAAAAATGGCTGGCACGGGCCATTTCCTCGGGCGTGAGGCGGAAGATGCGGGTCGTGGCGGACGGTGAGGCGAGGAGGACGCCCGCGGGGGACTCCAGCCAGCTGTCGGTGGCGTAGATTTCCACGAAGGGAAAATCCGCGGCGAGCAATTCGCCCACGACCTTTTCACCCTCGACGACAAAGCGGCCGAGCGTTTCCCGGTATTTCTTGTCGCGCAAGGAGCGCAGGCCCTGGAGTTCCGCCTTGGTCGGCATGGGAGGCATGGTCGCCGGGTGCCGGGGTGGGTGGCAAGCCGCAGGACGTGCGTTCCCACGGAACCGGAACGCTTCAGCTCCATCGTGCTGTTCACCGTTCCCGCCTGATTTTCTCGCGCTTCGCCCTCCCGGCGACCCAATCCGTATTTGTCAACGAATAGTTGACAACGACGGATTGGGCCGAGGGATGTGGCGGTGGTCATCGGGGGTAAGGATGCGGGCCAGCCCGGGTCAGCCCTGGCCGGCGCAGGGATGGCATCGAACGGTGGTGGCCTGCGAATTATGCGCACGTCGTCGCAGCGGTTTCGCACTTTCCACGGGGAGGAGTAAAGCTATGGTGAAGGCATGAAGCGCCTGACCCCGTTCATCCTGCTGGCCACCCTCTGCGCGTTCGTCGTCGCACCCTTCGCCTTTGCCGCGGCCAAGGCCCCGGCACCCGTGCCGGCGGCGGCGAAGTCAACGCCCGCGCGGGACCCGGCGGCGCCGGTGGCCCCGATTGCGACGGCGATCTCGACGGTGACCGGCATGGCGATCTCGCCGCTGCTGGGGACGAGCGCCTATGGCGCCTTCCGGTGGTTTTCGGCGAAGGACGAGGCGGATCGCGCCACCCTGCCGTGGTTTGCCCAGATGAATTTCTGGCTGCCGGCGCTGCTGCTGGTGGGCGTGTGCGCAGGAAAGGATTTGCTCGGGGCGGTATTGCCGCCGGGGGCAAAGAAGCCGTTCGATGTGCTGGAGACGGTCGAGAACAAGGTCAGCGGGCTCGTCGCGGCGGGCGCGGTGGTGCCCTTTACGGTAAGTTCCATTTCAAAAATCCTGATCTCGGAAACCGCGGCGCCCGGGACATTGTCCACCGGCGGGCTGGCGATGATTCACTTCGCGGGGATCGATTGGGCGCCCGTGCTCAACGTGCTGACCGTGCCGTTTGGCATCGCGATGTTCGCGCTGGTCTGGATGGCCTCGCATGCGATCAATGCCCTGATCCTGCTCAGCCCGTGGGGTGCGATCGACGCGGTGCTTAAGACGGCGCGCACCGCCCTGCTCGGGCTGCTGACGATTGCGGCGACGCTCAATCCATGGGTCGGCGCGGCGCTGTCCCTCGCGCTGGTCGTCGTCGCGTATTTCGTGGCGGGGTGGGCGTTCCGCCTGACCGTTTTTGGCGCGGTGTTTTCATGGGATTTCTTCACGCGGCGGAGGGCCCGGTTTGTGCCGCCGGAGAACGACAACGAGATGTTCTCGGGATCGAACCTGACCACCGTCCCGGTGCGGACGTATGGCCGGCTCGTGCAGCGGACGCAGGGTGGGCTCGAATTTCATTACCGGCCGTGGCTGGTGCTCGCGCCACGGTCGGTGCCGGTAACCGCCGCACCGGCGTCGCTGGCGGTCGGCCAGGGGATGTTCTTTTCCGACATGGTGGACGCGGATGACCGCACGCTGTTCTCGCTGCCGCCGCGGTATCGGGGGCATGAGGAAGCGGTGGCGCGGGCGTATGCGATGGGCCGGGGCGTGCAGCCGGCCGGCCTGCGGAAGGCGTGGAGCGCGCTGCGGGACATGCTCGGCGGTCGTGCCACGCAACCTGCTGCCGCGTGAACTTGCTGCGGACCGCGGTACGCTGGGTGCTGGCGGTTTTCTTCGTGGTCGCAGGGGCGAATCATTTTATTTCCCCGGCAATCTATCTCGGCATGGTGCCGGCGTGGCTGCCGTGGCCGGCCGCGATGAACGCTATCAGCGGCGCCGCCGAGGTGCTCGGCGGCATCGGGCTGCTACTGCTGCGCACGCGCCGGATCGCCGGCTGGGGCTTGATCGCGCTGCTGATCGCCGTGTTTCCCGCCAACGTCCATGTGGCGTTGCAGGGCCATATGCCCGGAACGACGCTCTCTCCGCTCCTGCTCTGGTGGCGGCTGCCGTTTCAAGCCGTGTTTCTCGGGGCGGTTTGGTGGGTCGCATTATCACGCCGATAAGGCGGCTCCGGTGGATCCCGGCTTGCGGTAACGCCGCCATTGGGGCTTCACTCGGATTGTGAAGCGCTTGCCGGCCCACCCCCGCAGAACCTTCCTCCGCCAATCGGCGATCGCTGCGATCTTGGCTACCAGTCGACCTTGGAGCCTGGCGGCGGCAATCCAAACGCCCGCTGCCCGGCGGCTGCTCTACGTGGCGGTGCCCGGCATCCGCAACTACCTCGAGTTCGGTGGCCATGGCGTGCTCGTTTTCGACATCGATCGCGGTCACGCGTTCGTGAAACGCATTCCGGCCGCCGGCCTGGACCCGGACAAGAAGCCGCGGAACGTGAAGGGCGTGTGCGCGAGTGCCAGCCTCGGGCGGATCTACGTCAGCACCACGCACACGATGACGGCCTACGACCTGCGGACCGACAAGATCGTGTGGGAAAAATCCTACGAGGGCGGCTGCGATCGGATGGCGATCTCGCCCGACGGAAAAATAATCTACCTGCCCTCGTTGGAAAAAGATCACTGGCACGTGGTGGACGCGGTCAGCGGGGACGTGAGGGTGAAGATCCCGCTCAAGTACGGGGCGCACAACACGGCCTACGGGCTCGATGGCGCGCATGCCTATCTCGCCGGCTTGAAATCAAACCGGCTGGCCGAGACGGATACGCGCACCCACGTCGTGAGTCGCGAGATCGGTCCCTTCGGTTCGGCAATCCGGCCCTTCACGATCAACGGCCGGCAGACCCTTTGCTTTGTGAACGTGAACGGGCTGCTGGGCTTTGAGGTGGGCGATCTTGTCACGGGACGCAGGTTGCACCGCGTGGAGGTGAAGGGCTTCAAGATCGGACCGGTCAAGCGGCACGGTTGTCCGAGCCACGGCGTGGGCCTCACGCCCGACGAGAAGGAAGTGTGGGTGTGCGACGGCGCCAACAACCACCTGCACATCTTCGACGCGACCGTGATGCCGCCGCGGCAGGTGGCGAGCATTCCGGTGCGCGAGCAGCCGGGTTGGGTGACCTTCAGCCTCGACGGCCGCTACGCCTATCCCTCCACCGGCGACGTCATCGAGGTGGCCACGCGCAGGATCGTCACGGGGCTCACCGACGAAACGGGCACGGCGGTGCACAGCGAGAAACTGCTCGAAATCGATTTCCTTAGCGACGGGTCGATCCGGACGGGCGACCAGTTCGGGCTGGGCCGCGTGCGGCGCTGAGCACGACGGGGAATTTTCAGCCACGTTCAGCTTGGCGTGTGCCGCGGCTGTGGTAGCGACGGGATTGTGCTGCACGCGGTCCAGATCGAGGACGTTTCGCCGGGGGGATTGCTTCGCCGCCGGGCGGAAAAAAACCTGCGCCGGCTGCATGACCCGGAGTTTCATTTTGCCGCGACGATCAGGACCTCGACCGTGCGGGAGGCGCCGGGCGACTGGGTCGGGCGCGCGTTGCTCGGGCTGACGCTCTACGCGCGACTCTTCCGGGCCGTGCCGCCGCACCTGGAGGAATTCGTGGCGCGGATCCCCGAGGCCTTCAATGCCCGCGGCTACATCGGGGAGATCCATCCCGCCGGCACCGCGGACGAAAACCAGATTGGCGGCCACAACGCGTTGCTGCGCGGTTTGAGCGAGTACTATCTCTGGCGCGGCGACGAGCGGGCGCTGGCAGCGATGCGTTCGGTGATCGGGAATCTCATGCTGCCCTCGCGGCCGCTCTACGCGGAGTATCCGGACAAGATCTTGAAGGGCATGCTCGACGGCCGGCCGGTCGGGCTGACGGTGCGCCAGGCGAAGGGCGTGTGGCGCGGGCTTTCGACCGACATCGGCACCGTATTTTTCACGCTCGACGGCCTCACCCAGGCCTATCTCTGCGAGCGCACGCCGGAGCTGCGCGCACTGATCGAGACGATGATCGCGCGCTACACCGAGATCGATCCGGTTGCGATGAGCGCGCAAACGCACGCGACGCTCACGACGCTCCGGGGCATTTTCCGCTGGTGGCGCGAGGTGGATCCGCGGCCGGAACTCCTCGCCTTGGTGCGCGACCGGTTTCGACGCTACCGCGACCTCGCGCAGACGGAGCATCACGCGAATTACAACTGGTTCGGCCGGCCGGACTGGACGGAGACGTGCGCGATCGTCGATTCGCTGCAGCTGGCCACGCAACTCTGGTCGGCCACGGGCGACGCGGAGCTGATCGAGGAGGCGCACCGGATTTTCTACAACGGCTTTTTGCACGCGCAGCGGCCGAACGGCGGCTTCGGCTGCGACGAATGCGTGGGCGCCCGCGGTGAGCGCTTCCTGGTGCCGCACAAGATTTTCGAGGCGCCGTGGTGCTGTTCGATGCGCGCCGCGGAGGGCTTCGCCAGCCTCGCGGTTGACGGCTGGTGGCACAACGGCAGCGACACCGTCGTGCTGCCGTATTACTTCGGCGGCACCGCGCGCGTGCATCTGGCCGAGGGCGCCGTGGAGTTTGCGCAGGAGTCGGAATATCCGTTCGCGGGCCGCGTGACGCTGCGGGTCACGCGTGGCCGCAGCCTCGCGCCGGTGATATTTCGATTTTTCGCGCCGTCGTGGAGTCCGCCGGAAAGCTTCCGGCTGACGCACAACGGCCGGCGGTTGCCCGTGACGCGGGAGCCGCGGTTTGCGGTGGTCCGCACGCCGTTGGTGCCGGGCGATGTGATCGAGGCCAGCTTCGCCGTCACGTTCGGTCCGATCGCGCTCCAGAATCCGGCACGCCAGCCCGGCGAGCGCCGCTACGCCCATGGCCCGCTGCTCCTCGGCGCCGAGGCGCGCGACCGCGGGGCGGTCCCGGTGGCTTTGACCGAGGGCGAGGAGTTCACGGCCCTGGGCGCGGCGCGTTATCGCTGCGTGCGGACCGGCCGGGAACTCGCGCCCCTGCCGGCGCTGGCGGATCTCCCCGAGGCGGAGGCGCGAGCCCAACGGGTGCAAGTGGTTTTTCCACGGGTCGCCCCATAGTTGCCCGCGCGATGGCGCCGCGTGGCGCGGCGCGGCTACGTGCCCAAGGCACGCCGCAGCAAATTCGCGGTGATGCGTTGGACGCGGTCGTCCGGGCCGTGCGGGCGGCTCCAATGCGACCATGGCAGCACGTGCCCGGGCGGAGACGACAGCCCCTGCGTCCAGAAGATTGTCGCGGCGTTGAAGACGATGTTGTTTTTCGGTCCTGGGTAGAGGGTCGACGTCCAGTGTCCCGGCGCGGTGCCGTTGCGCCAACTGGTGCCTTCGCCGACGACTTCCAAGCCGGGCAGGCTGGCCGGCGACCCGTGGTGTTCCCAACCGACGAGGCCGGGGATCGAGTCGCCCTTCTTCATTCCGGTGCCGGCGAAGATCCAGTGGTCCGGCTGTGTGCAGATCCAATCGCCGCCGCCATTGATCGGCATGATATTCCGGGCCCCGATGATCAGGCTCTCATCGCGGCGGTCGCGGCGCCAATCCTGGGTGAGGAGCGCGATCTTCTCCTGGACCTCGCGGTCGCTCAGACCCGCATAGATCCCGGTGCGCGTCAGCACGCGGTTCGGGCGGCCGTCCGGGGAGGGCGAGAACGGGCTGACGGCGAAGACTGAGTTGCCGCAGAGCCAGAGCACGTTCACGCCGGAATCGATGGAGGATTTGACGGCGTCGTACTGCCGGGTGTCCCAATACTCGTCGTGGCCCACGCTGAGGAAGGTCTTGCAACGCATGATCTGCGCCGGGTCGAGGCAGTCGCTGTTGGAGCAATAGGTGACGTCGTAGCCGTGCTGCTCCAACCAGTAGACGAACGGAAATTCCCAGAGCAGGAATTCGCCGGAGCCGACGGAAAGCGGATGTTCGAAAATCTGCGCGTATTTGTTGTAGGGCCGATCGAAGGTCACCGACACGTTGCGCGCATGCGCCCCGCGCGGATCGGTGTAGAGCGAGAAGTCGTCGGGCCAGCGGTTGTAAGCCTGCCAGGTGTTGTCGCTGCACTGGAACAACAGATCGGCCCGGCGATCGTCGCGGACGATGAAGACGACGTAGCTCTGCCAGTACGGCTGCTGACGGCTCTCTGGCAGAGTGGTGAGCCGGCCGAGATAGACGCCGCTCCGCCAGTCGGCGGGGATCGTGAGCGCGGCGGCCGGCGTCCACCGGCAATCGCGCAGGCGCTGGTCGGCGACGGCCGGCAGGGGCTGGGCCGAGCCCGCCAGCGGTCCGAGCGTCGTCATCAGCCGCGCGCCGCGGCCGGCGTAGTAACCCATGCGGAAAACTTCGATGGTGAAGCGCGCGGCGGGAGCCGTGCTGACCATGAATTCGATCGTCTCACCCGCCTTGACGCTCTGGCGGGAGCAATACCCCTCGATCGCTGGCGACCGGAAGCCCTGCCGTTTGTCCAGTTGCACCCGCGTGAGCTGCCAGTCGCGCGCCCCCGGTTTCGCATTTTCGGTTTTGATCAGCGACGGGTCCGGCGCGTTCGTACGGTCGGCCGCGAACGTGAGGGCGGCGGCGGACAGGGCGGCGGCGTTCTTGAGGAAATCGCGCCGGGCGGGATCGGCCGGCACGGTCGGGCGGGAAGTATTTGGTTTCATACCGTAGCCGGAGTGGTGACGGTGCGTGGTCAGGGCTGGGCGTGCAGCAGTTTTCGGATCGCGCCCGTCAGGATTTTCTCGACCTCGGGCGAGACGAGCGAGTGGCCGGGGTCCGTTTCGTAGCCGCCTTGGGGATAAGCCGCCGCGGTGCCGATGTAGCCCGGGCCGTAGTCCCCGTAGGCCGCCATCGCGACGAAGCAATCCGGCCGCTCGGCTTTGGCCAGCAGTTGGTATTCCACGAAAAGCTCACCCGGCAGGTGGAGGATCCGCGCGCGCCCGAGCCGGAGGCAGGCGAGTTCGATCCGGTGACCGCTGGCGCAGCGCCGCAGCCAGGCGAGTTGCGGGGCGGCGCCGGCGAGAAAGGTCGCGCCATCGCGCTCGTTGAGCCGGGCGCGGAGAAATTCCTCCGTGAGGTGAGCGGCCGGCGGCAGGGCGACGGGCTCGACGGTCCACGCGATCGCGTCCGCCGTGGCCGGCTCCCGGCGGGTTGCCTCCCACGCCCGGCGCATGCCGTCCGCGAGGCGCTCGGCGAGGATGCGGCGATTTTCCGGGGATCCGTCGTTGTACTTGCCGGCGCCGACGTTGCCGCCCGCGCCGTCGAAATGGACGTGCAACGCCTGCGGCACGGTGATCTGGCGCAGAAAACGGGCCAGCCCGGGCACCTCCGGGTTCGGGATGCCGGTGGTCCGGTAGCTTTCCGGATGGCACGCGTAGTAACTCAGGACGGCGACGGGACCACCCGGCCCCCAAAAGCTCACCAGCGAGACCATCGGGTCGATCACGCCGACGGGTTCGGCGCGCAACGCGGCGCTGCGGGTCGCGGTGAAACGCATCGCGCGTACCTTGCCGTCCGCGCCGAGGAGCCGGCGGTTGGAGGCAACGTCGTGCACCGGCGCCTCGCCGAGGCCAATTTCAGTGACAAGTTTCGCGGCGTTGACCGAGGCCCGGACGGCGCCGTCGAGGCGCTGCAGGACCGCGCGGGTGAAGTCGCCTCCGAACCCACGGGGATCCAGCCGGGCCTGCACCAGTATTTTTTCCGCCGAGAAATCGGACGCCGGCGTGTCGTGGTTGTGCAGCGTGTGGACGGCCACGCGTTCGGGAACGGTGCCGGCGGCGGCGGCCAGGGTGGACCGGAACGCGTCGTGGCTTTCGTTGGCGATGCCCAGCCAGTCGACGGCGCACAGCACGATGGGTTGTCCTGCTCCGAGCAGGACGATGCCGCGGGCGCGGAGGCCGAGATCCCACGGCTGGATCACGCGATCGTAGGACATCCAGGTGCCGGGGGGCGGCGTGGCATCAACGTCGAAGGTGGCGACCCGAATGTCCGCCGGCGGGCCCGCGGAGTCGGCGGCGTATGCCACCGGCCCGACGCACAGGAACAACAACAGCAGAAGAGGAGCTTTGGCGGTCATGGCAGGAGAATCGTTTCGGGTGAAGCGGCCGGCGCTACAAAAGGCGGGCGGCGCAAGGGGAGAGCACGGGCCGGGGTAAAACGAAAACGCGTTTCACGGCAGAAACCGGGAGGGTGAAAGGAGCGGAACGCGTTGCCGCGGGATTGCAATCGCGATGCGCCCCCGTCTTCCTGTTGGCCCATGACGCGTCGCGATTTCCTCCACACCGGGACCTCGGCCGCAATGGTCGGCGCCGCCCTTCGCTCCCAAGCCGCCTCCCTCTCGCCCCGTCCGCGGGGTTCCCTCATCGCCGAGGAAAACGCCCGGGAGGGCGCGCGCGACTGGCAGCTGACCCGCGTGCGTCCGGACAAGGATGGCTTTCGTTCGGCGTTGATCGAGGGCTATTGCTCGCGCCAGAGCGTGCTCGCCGGCGAGTCGATCGACATCATGGTGTCGGCGAACCCGGCGCGGAAGTTCCGTCTCGAGATCTTTCGCTCGGGTTACTACGGCGGCCGCGGCGCGCGCAAGATGATGGAACTGGGGCCGTTTGACGCCACGACGCAGGTTACGCCGCCGATCGGCGAGAAGAGCCTCTTCGAGTGCCGCTGGTCGCCGACGCTCAGCCTCAAGATCCCCTCGGACTGGCCGAGTGGCGTCTACCTTGGACGCATGACCACCGTGCCGGCGACGGCGGCGGAGCCGTATTGGCAGAGTTACGTGGTGTTCATTGTGCGGGACGAGCGGCCCGCCGACATCCTGTTTCAATGCAGCGACAACACGTGGCAGGCCTACAATCGCTGGCCGAATAATTATTCGGTCTACACCCATCCCAAGGGCGTGCAGGGCCCGTGGGCCGACGTGAGTTTCGACCGGCCCTATGCGCGCGAGGCGCAGTGGGCGGGCATCGTCAACGACCCGCTGACCTTCGGCTCGGGCGGCTGGCTGTGTTTCGAGTTTCCGCTCGCCTACTGGCTGGAACAGCACGGCTACGACGTGAGCTATTGCTCGAACAGCGACATGCTGACGCCCGCCCGCGGCCTGAAATGCAAGACGTTCCTGAGCGTGGGTCACGACGAGTATTGGGACATCCGGCAATTCCGCAGCGCCGAGAAGATGCGCGATGCCGGGGTGAACCTGATGTTCCTAGCGGGCAATTCCGTGTGCTGGGTGTCACCGTATCGGGACAGTTACGACGGCCGGCCCAACCGGATCACCTTCCGGGGTGGACCGTACGGTGGCGACCAAGAGTACGCGAAGAACCGGCACAAAAACAACGGCCCGTTTCCGCACAACGGACCGGATGAGGGCCTGCTCATGGGCGCGCGCAACATCGAACCCATCAACGGCGGAGGCGACTGGATCTGTGTAAAGCCGGACAACTGGATTTTCGAAGGCACGGGCATGAAGCAAGGCGAGAGCATTCCCGGACTGATCGGCTGGGAATATCACGGCAAGGCGGCGACGGAGATTCCCGGCCTGGAGGTGGTCGGGGCCGGCACCGCGTGGGTGGGCGGGGTGCGCCCGCAGCAATGGACGGCGACGGTTTATCCGGGACCGAAAGGCAATTTTGTGTTCAACGCCGCCACGATCTGGTGGGCGCAGGCGATGTCGACTCCGCCCGGCCACGTGCTGCCGTGGTCGCACTGGAGCCGGCCGCACGGGCCCGACGACCGCGTCCAGCGGATCATGACGAATCTCCTGAACCGCGCGCTGCGGTGACCGGCTGCCTGCCTATTTGGGGGCGGCATGGGCTTTAATCGATTTCGGCGGGGCCCCCCAAGCGCAGAGGTCGATGGCGCTTTTTCCGCCGGAGCCGGAATTTCAACCGGGGCCAGGATCCTTTTCGCCACGACTTTGTATTTCAAACAAAAGTGCGTAATTTTCGTTCACTATCGCCTTGCGCCGAGCTGGCACCAGCATCCTCGTCCCTGCTCGATTTTCGTCAATTTCCCGCCAATGCGTCTACCAACCTAAACCCTACACACACCACCCATGAGAACGATTACACCCCTCTGTTTGCGCAGAGGCTGGATATTTTTTGTCGCCTGCTTGCTGCCGCTGCTGGCCCATGGCCAGGCGGGGGGGGCCGGGGGCACAATTACCGGCCGGGTCAGCAACAGTGCCACGCATTCCTATCTCGAGGGGGCGACGGTGATGATCGATGGCACGAATCGCGCGGAGGTCACCGATCGCGAGGGCCGTTTTCAATTTGCCGATGTGGCGGCGGGTCCAGCAACGCTGGCCGTGAGTTTTGCCGGCTTGGACACCCAGAAGATTCCGGTAACCGTGCAGGCCGGACAGCCGGTGGTGCGCGACGTCGAACTGACGTCGGAAATCTATAAATTGGAAAAATTCACCGTGGCCGGTCAGCGCGAAGGCACGGCCAAGGCCGAGACGCTGCAGCGGATCGCGCCCAACGTGAAAGCGGTGGTTTCATCCGACACGTTCGGCAACGTGGCGGACGGCAATATCGGCGACCTTTTGCAGCACATGGCGGGACTGACCGGAGATTACAACGGCCCAGAAGTGCGCCAAGTGAGCATCCGCGGTGTCAGCTCCGCGTTGAACTCGGTGACGATGGACGGCCAGCAGGTGGCCAGCGCCCAATCGGCTGGCACCGGCCGCCAGTTCGAGTTTGAGCAGGCTTCGCTGGGCAACATCGAAACCATCGAAGTGACCAAGGCGCCGACGCCGGACATGGACGGAGCCTCGATCGGCGGGAGCGTGAACCTGGTGACCAAGAGTGCCTTCGATCGCGCTGGCGGCCGGGTCATTACCTTCGGTGCGGGTTTTGCCACGCAGACCGGATGGCAGGGACACACCGACAAGTGGAAACAGCCGGTCAAGGGCTATGGTCCCTCGTTCAACTTCTCCTACCAGGATGTGCTCGGAGAAAAGCGGAATATCGGCATCACGGTCACCGGCCTGCTGCACAGCGCGCCGCAGGGGAACGCGAACATCAACAACTCCTACGAGCGAAAAAACGCGGAGGGCCCGGCTTTCAACTATAGCACCGGACGGCGCATGCTGAGCAACACCCGGACCCGCGTCGCGGCGGGCGTGAAACTGGACTACCGCTGGAGCGACGAGACGACGGTGTCGTTCAACACCTCCTGGAATTATTTCCACGAAGATTCCGATTCGCGGACGCACACGCTTAGTTCGGTCGGCGTCGCAACCACCGCGACCCCGCAGGTGCTGGCGACCGTCAATGCCAATGGCAACCGGACCGGTGGCGGGTATATCAATCCGAACTACACCAGCCAGATTACGCGCGTGTATGCCCACCCGACGCTATCGTTGAGCAATGGCTCGGTCGGCGCCACCGACAAATCGGGCCGGACCTACCTGTTCTCCCCCTCGGTCAAGCATCGCTTCGACGGCATGACCATCAACTACAGCCTGAGCTATTCGAATTCGGCCACCTATTACGATCCGTCGCAAAACCGGTCGAAGTATGTCTCCCGGCCCAAGGGCACGGTGATTTACCAGATGGGTGGCGTCGGCTACATCGTGGATCGCACGCAGTTTCAATATTACCCGGTCATCACCCAGGCCGAAGGGCCCAACCTCTATGATTTGAACAACTACCGTTCGCTGCTGCTGACGCAGACGGATCAGCGGGGTTACGACACGGTGTTGGGCGGGAAATTTGACTTCAAGAAGGACCTGCGCCTGTCGCTGCCGACCTACCTCAAGACGGGCTTTACCGTGCAGGAACAGAGGCGGCAGCTCTGGCAGGATCCCCGTCGTTACAACTACACCGGGCCGGACGGAGTCTTCGGCACGGCGGACGACAATACGGGGCTGGGTCAGTTCGCCGAGGCCCCGCGGGGCACGAGCGACGAGGACAAATACTACAAGAACCGCGGTGGCGTCCCGCCTTGGATGAGTCCCTTCGGGGTGGCCCGCCACCAGAAGCTTTATCCGGAACTTTGGAAAGAAGACATCGCCTTCACCTCGGGAAAGCTGACGAGCAATCAGATGATGAAGGAGCAGGTGGCCGCCGCCTATGTCATGGGCAACGTCAAAATCGGCGCGGTGTCGGCCCTCGCCGGCGTGCGGATGGAAGATACCCAGGACGAGGGCGAAGGCCCGGTTAGCCGCCTGTCCCCCGTCGAGGTTGCCCGTCGGGCCGCCTGGGTCGGGCCCATAACGGATCCGGAACAACGCCGCCGCAATCTCGAGCAGTTCGGCGCGCGGACGACGAACAAGGGCCAGTATCGCTTCTACCTGCCCGGCGTGCATTTGAAGTATGAGCCGATCAGCGGCCTGGTTTCGCGGTTGAGTTGGTCGACGGGCGTCGGCCGGCCGGCATTCGGCTCCATCCTCCCGAACACCACTGTGAGTGACACGGCGCAGACCGTGACGATCAGCAATCCGAGCCTAAAGCCGCAGTATTCGAACAACTGGGACTTCACCGCCGAGTATTATTTCAAGCCGCAGGGGATGGTCTCGATCGGCGCCTTCCACAAGAAGATCCGCGACTACATCGGCACCGACAACAGCCAGTATGTCGTGGCCGGGCAGGACAACGGTTTCGACGGGCAGTTCGTCGGCTACAACATCCGGACGTCGGCCAACAACGGCTATGCGACGATCAAGGGCATCGAGGCCAGCTACCAGCAGCAGCTGACTTTCCTTCCCGGGTGGGCGAAGGGACTCGGCCTCTACGCCAACTACACCAAGTTGCAGACCGAGGGAAACAACTCCGCCTTCGCGACCGGTGCGGCCTCCAGTGCGGGTGGAACCATTGCCGGTTTCCTCGATTCGACCGGCAATCTCGGGCTGAGCTATCGTGGGCACGGATTTGATCTGCAATTGCAGGCGGTCTATCGCGGCAAGTATCTGACGAGCAACTCGACGACCGCGGCGCTGGTCATCTACCAGACTGCCAAGACGACGTGGAGCTGGAAGTCGCGGTATAATTTCTCGAAAAACCTGGGGGTCTTTTTCGACGTCGAGAACCTCTTCGAGGAGCCGCTCGACAATCTCTACGCCCTCTATCCGGAACGATACACCACCTACCGGGTGTTTCACGCCAAGATCACCGGTGGGCTCACCGGCCGGTTCTGATCCGGAGCAGCGGCCGGGTGGCGGCGATGACGTATCTCTATCCGCAGTTTCTCTTTGGCTTGAACGGACGCATGTAACCGTTCGGTCTGACTTGGCCATCATTGGTCTCGACCCCAGGCGCTTCCCGCGCTGCGCTTGGGGCCTCTTGGGAGAGTTGCCTTCGTCTTAACCGTTTCCCGTACTACTAATGACTATGCGAACGTTCAGCCTCGGTTTGCTGCTCTCCACCCTCGTCTACGCCGGTCCGGCCGTCGGACCCGAGGGGTGGACGACGGCTACGCCGCGCGACGAAATCAAACCGCTTTTCTCCTACGATCCCAAGGGCGGACCCGATCGCCAGGGCAGCTTCGTGATCGAGTCGGACCAACGCGAAGGGCTGTTTGGTCGCTGGACGAAGACGTTTCCGGTGACCGGCGGGCAGTATTACCGCTTCATCGTCCTGCGCAAAACCGACGGACCGGGCTCGCCCCGCCGGACCGGGGTCGCCCGGGTGTTGTGGCGCGATGCCAGGGGCAAGCCGGTGAAGCAGGCCACGGCCCCGTTCAAATCCTATCCCGCCGGGCAGCGCCCGGCCTTCACCTCCTACCATCCCGGAGAAACCCCGAACGCCGACCCGGAGTATCCGGAGGACGGGAACACCGACGCCCGCGGCTGGACGGAGGTTTCCGGGATGTATCTCGTGCCGCCGGCGGCGACGCAGGCCATCGTGGAGCTGGAATTTCGCTGGGCACCCCGCACGCGGACGGAATGGGCGGGACTGGCGTTCGCCGCAACGACTCCGCCGAAGCCGCGCACGGCCCGGCTCGCCACCGTACATTTTGTGCCGCGGACCGCAAAAACCGCCGACGCGCGCCGGCAGGCATTCGAACCGTTGATCGACCAAGCCGCGGCCCAACGGGCGGATCTCGTCGTGCTGCCCGAAGTCCTCACCTACGGCAACGGCGAGACATACTTCAGTGCCGCCGAACCGATCCCGGGTCCGTCGACGGAATACTTCGGCGCTCTGGCGAAGAAACATAATCTCTACCTCGTCCCCGGGCTCCTCGAACGGGCGGGCTCGCTGATTTACAACGTGGCCGTACTCATCGGTCCGGACGGCAAAGTGGTCGGCAAGTATCGCAAGATCTGTCTGCCGCGCGGCGAGATCGAGGGCGGCATCACGCCCGGTTACGACTATCCGGTCTTTGCGACCCGCTTTGGGAAGGTAGGCATGATGATCTGCTACGACGGTTTCTACCCCGAGGTGGCGCGGGGGCTGGCGAACAATGGCGCGGAAGTCATCGCGTGGCCCGTGATGGGTTGTAATCCGATGCTCGGCGCGGCGCGGGCCACCGAGAACCACGTCTACGTGGTCAGCAGCACGCACACCGACGTGAAGGAAAACTGGATGATTTCGGCGGTCTACGGTCACGATGGCCTCCCCCTCGCGCAGGCGAAGGAATGGGGCACGGTGGCCGTGGCGGAAGTGGATCTCAGCCACCCGCCGACCTGGCCGGGCCTTGGCAACATGCGCGCCGAAATGCCGCGCCACCGGCCGCTGGATGTCTCGGTGCGGTGATCGCTCGGGGTTTTTCGAAACAAGCGCGTCCTTGAAGTGCGGGGGGTAGGGCAAGGTGGGCGGCCTGCGGCGCGGGGGATTGTTCACCGCCATTTCCAGGGATTTGCCTGGATTCTCCTTTTCGTGGAAAAGGACGGTTGATCAAACAAGTGCCGAGCCCCTCCCTCGCAATATGCCCCGCGTCCCGTGTTCAACGAACTGCCGTGCGCCCGGCGCTGACACGATTTCGATTTTGGTTCTGAGCTTCCTGCTGTTATCCGCGCGTGCAGCCGAGCCGTTGCCGGGCACGGAAGTGTTGCGCGCCGATGACGACCTTTCCGAACAGATGGCGGCGGGGGTTTCCCGTTATTTCGAGCGTGAGACGTTGTTGTCGCCGGCGGGCCGCGCCAGCCCGTGTCCGACCTCGAATAGGTCGCGACGGTGACCACCCCGGCAAAGGTGGCCGAGACGGACGCGTTCACCGCCTACGCGGTGCGTTGGCCGCTGTTCGACGGCGTGCATGGCGAGGGCTTGCTGCTCCAGCCAAAGGGGCCCGTGACTGCGCGCGTCGTGGTGATTCCCGATGCCGACCAACCGCCCGAAACGCTCATCGGTCTCGGGTCCGCTCTGCCGGCCGAGCGCCAGCACGCGCGGCGGTTGGGGGCGAGTTGATCGTGCTGACGTCCGGCTGGTCGGGTCGCGGGCCTCCCGGCGAAAAGCAAACGCGCGGGCGGCTGCGCTACGACACGCTCGGGCCGTGGGTCAGCCGCTCGCCGGACGGCGGGCTGTCGTGGTGGGTCGATAAGCAGGCCTTTCCGCAAACGGCCTCGACCGGGCAGCCGAACGTGCCCTTTGGCGACGTTCAGATCGCGAACAATGGCGACCTCGGAGTCGCCGTGTATACGACCGAGGGTCGATTGACGGACAAATATCAGGACCGGAAATTCCGGTCATTTTTCTACCGCAGCAAGGACGACGGAAAGACGTGGGGCGAACCCGTCCCCATCACATCGGCCAATGAGACGACCGTGCTGCACCTTGGGGATGGCCGCTGGCTGGCGCTGGCCCGCACCGGAACGGGCGTGGAAAGAAAGGATGCCCTGGACCTTTTCGGGTCGGCGGACGACGGCCGCTCCTGGCAGTTCAAGCGGACGATGACCGGCTACCAGCGCGTCAACGGGAACCTGGCCAGGCTCCGCGACGGCCGGGTGCTTTTCACTTACGGGGACCGCTGGTCGCCCCATGGCACGAGAGGCCTAGAGGCCGCGGTGAGCGCCGACGGGGGCGAGACGTGGAGCGACCGCGTCCGCCTCACCGACTGGAACGGACTCGACGGGGGATATCCTTCATCGGTGCAGCGGGCCGACGGCCAGATTGTGACCGCCTATTACTGTTCGGCGCTTCCCGGGGATCCCCCGACCTCGGCGAATAACTATCACATGGGCGTTCTCGTGTGGGATGCTGCGCGAACGTTTCCCAAGCCGTGATGACAGGGTTTTGAATTTCGTTGGGCGACGCCCGGCCCTGGCCGATCAGGGAATGACGCCTGCCCTGCGATTCAGCGTTGTCGTGGCGCCGCGGGTCGTCTGCGATAAAGCTTCAACCGATCCCTGCGGAACCCCCTTTGCCGATGCCATCGTTTACCCTGACCCAAACCGAGCTCACGCTTGAGAAACGTGTGCCGCTGACCATCAGCCGAGGCACCTATACGCACAGTCAGCTGCTCTGGCTCCGGCTCGCGGCCGGCGGATACGAAGGTTGGGGTGAGGCCGTGGAATTTTCCGTCGATGGCGTGGAGCAGACCTTCGACGACTTGAAACGCGGGACGAGCGCGGCCGCGGCGATTCTCGGCCGTCACGATGCCGCCGACCGGGAGGGCATCGAGGCCGCGTTGCTGGCAGCAATGATTCCGTCCGCGGTGCGCAGCGCCGTCGACCAGGCCTGGTGGGACTGGCACGGCCGGACGACGGGCACGCCGGTCTGGCGCCTCTGGGGTCTCGACCCCCAGCGGGCGCCGGTGACTTCGGTAACGATCGGGATTTCCAGTCCGGAAGCGGCCCAGCGGCGCGTGCGGTTGTGGCTGGAGCTGGGCGATCTGCGGGCGTTCAAGATCAAGCTGGGCTCGCCCGCGGGAATCGCGGCCGACCGGGAAATGTTTTCCGCGGTGGCCGAGGTCATCCCGGCTGGCGCCAAGATCAGTGTCGACGCCAATGGCGGCTGGTCGGTGGACGACGCGATCCGCATGAGCAGCTGGCTCGCGGCGCGGGGGATCGATCATCTCGAACAACCGCTCCGCCGGGGGCTGGAGCCCGAACTCCGGCGGGTGCGCCAGGCCTCTCCGCTGCCGGTGATGCTCGATGAGAGCGTTTTCACCAGTGCGGATATCGAGCCACTGGTCCGCCTCGAGGCGCTCGACGGCTTCAACATCAAGCTGATGAAATGCGGCGGATTGTCCGAGGCCCGACGCATGGTGGAGGTGGCGCGCGCCCACGGCCTGCGGATCCTCGTCGGCTGCTATGGGAATTCCGCCCTGGCCAACACCGCCGGCGCGGTGCTCGGGCCGCTGGTGGATTATCTCGACCTCGACAGTCATCTCAATTTGAAGGACGACCCGTTTTCCGGGGCGCGGCTCGAGGCCGGCCGGTTCGTCCTTTCTCCGCAGCCCGGATTTGGAGTTACCTATGCACCCCCCGTCTGATCTTAACAGCCGTTCCGTCCGCCGCCTGGGCGTCCTGCTGCACGGCGGCGTTCTCGGAGTTTCCGGCAAGACCGGATTGTCGCTGCTGCGCTACGGCCATGCACCCGTGGTGGTGGTCATCGACAACCAGACCGCGGGGCAATCGTTGTTCGAACTCACCAAGATCCCGGGAACGGAAAATATCCCGATCGTGGGTTCGGTGGCCGACGCGCTGCCGCATAAGCCCGAGGCCCTCGCCATCGGCATCGCGCCCAGTGGCGGCGCCCTGGCTCCGGAATGGATGGACGATCTGCGCCTCGCCGTGCGTTCGGGAGTTTCGATCTGGAACGGCCTGCACACGCCGCTGGCGGCGGATGCGGAGATCGCCCGTGCGGTGCGTCCGGGTGTTCATATTTGGGATATGCGCCGGGAGCCGCCGGGGCTGTCCGTGGGCACGGGCGCGGCGCGGGAACTGGCGGGTCAGAGGGTGCTGTTCGTGGGCACCGACATGGCCATCGGCAAGATGACGGCGGCGCTGGAGCTGGATCGGGCCGCGCGGCGGCGGGGCCTGCGCTCCAAGTTCATCGCCACGGGGCAGGCGGGCATGATGATCGCCGGCGATGGCTTCTGCCTCGATGCGGTGCGGGTCGACTACGCCAGTGGTGCGGTGCAGGCGGAAATGATGCGGCACGGTCCGAGCCACGATGTGCTTTGGGTCGAGGGCCAGGGCTCCATGCTGAATCCGTCCTCGACGGCGACGCTGCCGCTGATCCGGGGCACCCAGCCAACGCAGATGGTGCTGGTGCATCGCGCGGGGTGGACGTCGCTGCGTTCATTCAAGCACATCGCAATCCCGCCGCTGGACAAGGTCGTGGCCTTTTATGAAGCCGTGGCCACGGCGGCCGGAGCCTTCGCGCCGGTGAAAGTTGTCGCGGTGGCCCTCAACACCTGGGGCATGGACGACGCGACGGCCGCGAAGGAGATTGAAGCGGCGGCGGCCCTGACCGGCCTGCCGTGTGGCGACGCGGTGCGCGGGGGAGCGGAGTTGCTCTTGAACGCGGTCCTGGCGGGGAAACAGTAGGCGCCCGTGCCGGAGGGGGGCGGCCGACAGGTCCGGGCCATTGGGCGGCGTGGTTTGGCTTCACAATTTTCGCACGAAAATCGTGGCAGGCGTTTTCGCGCGGTCCTAGCCTGCCGCCAACCCCAACTTTTCGATGGCTCTCCTTTCTGCCTTCGCCCGCGTCTCGCGAACGTGCCTTCCCCTGATTTTCTGCCGGACGACGTTCGCGCTTTTCGCGGCCTCCGCGTTTGTTACCCGCCCGGTGCGGGCGGCTGAACCGGTGCTGCGTGCCGGGGCGGATCGTTCGGATATCACGCCGGAGCTGGGCACCGTGCTGCCCGGAAGTTTCACGGCGGAAGTGACCGGGATCCGGGTGCACGATCCGTTGCATGTGCG
>SIBR01000042.1 GCA_009695065.1 Opitutus sp.
ACGGTCGTTAGCAGCGTTTCGACCGAGAACGGCTTGGCGAGCGTGCGCCGGGCGCCCAGTTTTTTCGCCATGCCGAGATAGAGCGGCGAATGACTCGATTGCCCGGACATCGCGATGATCGGCAGGTCCGGCTGCGTTTTGCGCAGCTCCATCACGATCTCGATGCCGTCTTTTTCCGGCATCACGAGATCCGTGATCACGAGGTCGGCCCGCTGGCGCTCGAAGCGTTGCCCGGCTTCCTAGCCGTTGCCCGCGGTCTCAACCTGATACCCGGCGAACGTCAGCGCTGCCGCGATGATGTCCCGCACGGTCTCCTCGTCGTCCACGATCAGAATGTGTGCCACGATATGAAAATTTCCGTCACGCTGCGGTTGAATCGACGGGGCGGAGGTAGACCGGTCCGCGGGGTTAGGCAATTGCGACGTTTGTCTGGGAGTCGCGCTTCGCTCTCCAGCGGCGCGGGGCCGCCGGTTCAACGGGGAGGGCGCCGGCAGAATCTGGTGACGCCGGCCCGAGGCCGCATGGCAATTTGCTATTGTAATCCAATAGTTGACAATAACGGATTGGCGGTCGGTGCGGCCGGAAGGCTGAAAGGGGCAGTCGCCGGCCGGGCCGAGCGTTCGCCCCAACGGGCAAATCTGCGTCCTCCGTCAGGTCGCCGGTTGGGGCGGAACCAGCCGGGGCAGGTGGGCGAGCAGGGCCTCGGCACAAGCCGCCGCGAAGGCGGAATCGTTGATCGCAAGATTGGTGTCGATGACCGGAATGTCTGGCCGGAGGTGAGCCCGCAGTGAGTCGAACAAGGCGGCGTCCGCCACCGGATCATGAAACGGCCCGCCGCGCACGCTGATGATGCTGATCGCCCCGCGCGGCAGCAGCACGGTCACGGGGGCGGTGTAGTGATTGATCTTTTCCGCGAGGATGTGGCCGAGTTGCGCGCATTCGGCCGGGGAGGTGCGCATCAGCGTCACCTGCGGGTTGTGATGATAGAAAATGCGGCCGGAGAATTTCGGCGGCACGGTTTCGGGCGCGCCGAAGTTCGCCATGTCGAGGCAGCCGGGAACGACGATGGCGGGAATTTTGGCCGTGGCGGTGGCGGCGAGCCGTTCCGGTCCGGCGCTCAGCACGCCGCCGACCAGTTCGTCCGCCCATTCGGTCGTGGTGATGTCGAGCACGCCGGCCACGAGCCCGCTCGCGATGAGCGCTTCCATGCTGCGCCCGCCGGTGCCGGTCGCGTGGAAGACCAACACTTCGTAGCCGGCCGCCTCCACCAGACGCCGCGCCTCGTTCACGCAGGCCGTGGTGTTGCCAAACATGCTTGCGACCACGAGCGGGCGGTCCACCGCGGGCCGGGCGCGACGGGTTTCCGCCGCGGTCACCATGCCGCCGATGGCCCCGGCGGCGTTTTCAAAGATCGGCCGCGAGACGCGGTTGATCCCGGCCACGTCGACGATGGCCGGAATCATGACGATATCGCTCGTGCCGACATATGGTGCGGTGTTGCCGCTCGCGAGCGTCGAGACCATCACCTTGGGAAATCCCAGGGGCAGCGACCGCATTGCCGTGGTTGCAATGGCTGTGCCGCCCCCACCGCCGAGGGAAATGATACCGTGAATTTTTCCCTCCGTGGCGAGGCGGGCGACGCAGCGGGCCGCCGCGCGGGCCATCAAGGCGACGCATTCGCCGCGATCGCGCCGGGCGAGGATGGCCGAGGAGTCCTCACCGAGGGCGGCGAGTACTTCGGCGCGCGGGATGTCCGGCGTGACCGTGGGGGCGTCGAGGCAGCCGACGTCGATCAGGAGTGTGGCGAAGCCGGCCCGGCGCAGGGCATCGGCGACGAATGCGTGTTCCAGGCCTTTGGAGTCGAATGTACCGAGGACGGCAATGGTCGCCATGGGACTATGGATTTTGAACCGCCACGATACGGAGCGCGGGGCTTCGGCTCATTTTCCGCTCGTCCAAGCCACGGCGTTGACAAGCAGGGTTTTGAACGCCGCCAAGCCGTGGACGCGTTCGTCGTGACCCAGCGTGAAGCCCACGATCCTCGCCCGGTCGTGGGGCGTGATCCATACGGCCGGGTGCGGTTGCTTGAACTTTGCGCTGGGAGACGTCTCGGCGAGCACGGTGATCGGGGCGGTGCCGGCCGGAATCTTTTCGGGCTCGGCGTTCACATGGTAGAGTTCGTCCACCACCTCGAAGGCCGCCGGCACGTTTTTCATCACCGGATGATTCCGCTGCCGGACGTTGACCTGAAATTTTCCGAGACGGTCGTGACCACGCGCGCCGCCGCCGACAATTTTCGCATTCAACTCGGGCCAGTCGGTGTAGCCGTACCACGTGCCCGGATGGAGCATGACGATGCCCTTGCCGGCGGCGGCGAAGGCGAAGAGGGCCTGGCGATAAGCGGGAGTGTCGAAGAATTTCCGATTTACGCTGATCACCGCGACGTCGGCCCCGGCGAGCTCGGCGGCGGCCTGGTCGCGATCCTCCATGTAGTGGACGGTGAAGCCGGCTGCGCGCAGCGTGGCGGTGTCGGTCACGCCGAAAAATTCGGCGAATTTGTGCGAACTGCCGCCGCCAATAAGGAGGACGCGGGTCTTGCCCGGTTCCCAGACGACCGGCGTGGCGGCGGGGAGCGGGCCGTCGCCCTTGCCCCCTTCCTTGGGCGTTGCGCCGGCTGAAACCGCGGCGGTCGATTGCGCGCTGGCGCGGAGGTAGTCGATGATATCGCGCAGGCCCTCGGCCCCGAGACCCTCGAAGCCCTCGGGCATGAGCGAGCGTCGGGTGTTCTCGCGCGTCGCGATGTCCTCAAGTTTCACCTCGGTGTCACCGCCCTGATTGCGAACCACGAGGCCGGCGGCGTTCTCGCTGGCGATGACGCCCGCGAGGGTGTCGCCCTTTTTCGTGGTGACGTTCCACTGCCAGAAGCTTGGGTCGACCTCGCGATTCGGATCGAGGATATGGACGAGCAGCTCGGCCGCGGGATGGGCGCCCATGCCATTGAGTGGCGGCCCGACGTCGCGCGTGCCCACGTCGCCGAGGCGATGGCAAACCGCGCAGGCCGCGGTGAAGAGCGTCTTGCCCCTGACGCTTTCGCCGGGCTTTTCGACCGCGGGGGTGAGTTTTGCGATCAGATCGATTTTTTCGGGGGATCGTGGGTTTTGCGCGTCGAGCAGGGCGATCGTCTGGCGTGCGACGGTGCGATCGGGATGAGTGCGCAACCGCGCAAGCTGGCCGGGAGTGAAGTCGGATGCAGCCAGACGTCCGACGCGGATCTCGGAGAGGAGCGCAAAGGCGGATTCGGAGCGCCGGACGATTTGTTCGAACGTCCCGGCCAACTTGGTCCGGGCAAAGTGGGTCACCAGCGCGGCGGCGGTGTCGGCGCCCGGGGTATCGCCGAGGGTCAAGGTCAGCCGTTCCCGCAGCGCCTCGGACGTGGCGGCGTCGGCGAGAAACGCCGAGATCTTAGCCAGGGCCGCCGGGCGTTGCGCGGGAAGCGCGAGGAGGGCCGCCGCGATCTCGGCCCGGCCGGCATCGATGGTGCCGGCGGCGGAGAGGTCGGAGAACATCCGGGTAATCACCGCGCCGGTCGTTGCGGCGAGTTCGCCGGTGCGGTCCCACTTGGCGGCGAGCGGCAGCGTGGCGGAGGCGGTGGCCGGGGATTTCAGCAGGCGTTGCAACGTTTGCCGCGATCCGGTGTCGAGTGCCGGGAGCTCTCCATTGAGCGTGGCCAACCCACGGAGGACGGTGTGCGAAACGGTCGACGCCGGCTCGACGGCGGCGGCGCATGCGGCGAGAAGGCGTGCGGCGTCCGTCGGTGCGACGCGGGACAACAGGGCGGTCACGAGGGGTAGGAGCGCAGAGCCATTATTACTTGCCAGCGCGTCCACCAGAGTGTCCGGCGCGCGCCCAGCCGCGGCGGCGATGAGCGCGGATTTGGTCCAATCGTCGGTGGCGGCGGCAAAGTTGGCGAGGAGAGCAGCGCGTTGCGCCGCAGTCGTTGCGGCCCGGGCGGACTCGTAGCGGGCGAGCGCGGAACTGCCCATCCGCGGGGTAAGGGCGGTGACGCGTGGATCGCCGGTGAAGTTTTCCCGGGCGAGGCGCAGGGCGGTTTTTTTCAGGTGCGCGTTGGGGCTCGTCTCGATCGTGCGAAGCAGGCCGGGCAGGTCGTGGCGATCGAGCGCGAGGGGCGGAAGCGGGATCGCGCCCTTGTGCTGCACGCGCCAGATCCGGGAAAAATAGTGATCGCGGTCGGGGCGGACGGCGGCGTTGGCGGGACTGTGCAACGGGCCGCGCGTGTCGTTGTGGATCACGGCCTGGTTGTAGAAATCGATGACGTAGAGGGCGCCATCGGGGCCGATGCGCGTCTCGATCGGGCGGAACCAGAGATCGGTGCTGCGGATGAATTCGGTTTCCTCGCGGCCGGTTTCCTTGGCGACGGAATAGCTCACGCCGTCGGGGCGGACAAACTGGTGGTGCACGATGTTCAGCGTGGGTTCGCCGGTGAAGTAGCTGTAGTTCCACTTGGCGGGCCACGCGCCACCCTCGTAAATCGCACAACCGGCCGCGGCCGTGAAGCGGCCGACCTGGTCGATCTGCACGTAGGCCTGCTCGGGCCACTCCAGCGCAGGATAGCTGCGCTGGTTGGTGATCATTCCCTTCCAGGAGTTCGTGCCCGGCAGCTTGCCTTCGGTGAGCACGTATTCCGGCAGCACGGTGTGGAACAGGACCGTGCCGCTTGTGGGTTGTGTCCAGAAGACCTGCCCGTCCCACGTGATGTCGAGGCCCCACGTGTTGGCGGTGCGGCTGCTGTACTGTTCGAAGGCGGAACCGTCGGGTTTGAAGCGCACGACGCCGGAACCGTCGGGACCAAACTTCCGCGTGCCGTCGCCGGAGGTGACGTCGCCGCGGCTGTAACCGTGCGTGGCGTAGATCCAGCCATCGTGGCCCCAGCGGAGGTTGTTGATGACGGCGTGGGTGTCGTTGATGCCGAGACCGGTGTAGAGCCTGGTGCGTTTGTCGCAGGCGCCATCGCCGTCGGTGTCCTCGAGGAGCCAGATATCGGGCGAAGTCGCGGCGATCACGCCGTTTTTGTAGAGGACGAAACTGGTGACGAGCTCGAGTTTGTCGGCGAAGACCTTTTTCCCGTCCATGAGGCCATCACCGTTGGTGTCCGTGAGAATCGAGATGCTGTCCTCGGGGTCGCGCTGGACCTGGGCGCCGCGGAGCGAACCCGAGTCCTTCCATGGGGCGGTGTTGGGCGCGCGGCGGCCGTTGGGATACTCGGGGGTTTCGCAGACCCAGAGGCGGCCGCGCTCGTCCCAATCGAGATTCATGATCTTGTTGACGAGCGGCTCGGCGGCGACGAGGGAGAGATTGAACTCGGGATGCACCTCGATCTTCGCCGCGGCCTTCGCCGGCGCCGTCGGGCCACCCTCGGGATAACGGAGGGCGTCGCCGAGTTCGTCGGCACGGCAGAGTTCGTCGACGTTGGCGCGCTGGCCGGCCCACGCGATGCCACGGAGGAGAATGGCGCGGTAGTTGGGGCGGTCGAAATTAACGTAGAGGTGGCCGGGGATGGAAACGAACGCGCGGTAGGGCCGGGGGGCGGACGGGAGCGTGCGTTCGTAGGTCCAGAGCTGCGGCTGGATGTCGTAGATATTGACGGCCTTGTTTTTCGCGACGGCCTCGGCGGCGCGGGCCTGGGCTTCGCGGTTGCCGCGGCCGCCGGTGTCGATGGCCTTGGGCGTGTAGGCGGTGGCGAGGACGTGCGCGTCGGGCGCGAGGTCCATGTCGTAGTAGATCTCGTCGTCCATCTGCCAGTTGGACGCGGTGCGGGTGATCGGGTGCGAGCGGTCGGTGAAGTAGAGGTGCATCGGCGCCTCGAGCCACTTGGTGGTGCCCTGGCGCCACGAGCCGCCGATGATGGATTTATACCAATCGGTGTCGTTCCCGACGGAGCCGGCGTGGATTACCACGAGACCGCCGCCGCGCGAGAGGAAGGTGGTGAGATTGGCCCGGTCGGGGGTGGCGATGTCGCCGGCGTTGTCGGCGTGAAGCACGAGGACGTCGGTCGCGGCGAGTTGCACCGCGGTCGGGAAGGCGTCGCCGCCGGAGGCGAGAGCCCCGCGGGCGTTGAGGAGCCGGGCCCAGTCGGCGAGGAACCGCGGGTGATCGTGGGCACCGGGGCCGTGCGATTTCGGGCCGGAGCGGATGAAGACGCGGAGCGGGGCGTTGGCGGCGGCCAGCGCGGACGCGAGGCTGAGGGCGAACAGGATCGCGAGCGCGAAGAGGCGTTTCATGGGGCGGCGCGGTTCAGGCCCGCGGGTTTCAGGCGAACGTGGTACAGGGAGTCTTGCCGCGGCGGAGCGCAACCCACAGTTCCTGCGTGGACACGTCGACCGGGTCCGGCGTGTTGGCGAGGGCGTCGGGCAGTTTCGCCGGCGAGAGGATGGCGAGAAACACCAGGGGCTCCGCGTGGGAATTGTAGGTGGCGTGGATCACGCCCGCCGGGATGTGGGCGACATCGCCGGGGCCGAGGAGGCGGCATTCCGTGCCGACCCATTGTTCGGCGCGGCCCTGGATCACGTAGAGAATCTCCTCACGATACGGATGGTGGTGAAACGGGTGGCCGTGCAGCGCAGGCATGGTGGCCCGCAGGAGCAGGAGGCGGTCGGCCGCGACAACGTCGGGCCGGCACAGCCATTCATTCTCGGTCCAGGCGCTGCGTTCGCGGATGGCATCCGCGGCTTGCACGAATCGGCGTTCAGGGGAGGGCATGGGGTGGGAAAGTAGCGAGCAGCGGGCGGCGAGTAGCAGGTAGCGGAAGCGGCTCGCGCCGTTCATTACTCACGCCTCGTTACTTTTTCGGATTACTTTTCAGCGATTTGAAGGCGCGGGTGAGGCTTGTCAGCGATTCCTCGACGCCCATGCGTTCGAGGCTGCTCGCGCCGACGAAACCCACCGCCGAGGTACCCTGGATCACGCGGCCGGCATCCGCGGGCGTGTTGATCGGGCCGCCATGGCAGAGGAAAAAGATGTCTTTCCGGACCTGACTCGCGGCATCGATGATGTCCTGCGTGACCTTGAGGGTGTGGTCCCAACTGACCACGGCGTTCTTCACCCCGATGCTGCCGCCGACCGTGGTGCCGACATGGGCGATGATGGCATCGGCGCCGGCCTTCGCCATTTCCACGGCCTCGGCGGGGGTGGCGACATAGACGATGGAGAACAGGTCCATCCGCCGGGCGAGCGCGACCATCTCGTACTCTTTCTGCACGCTCATCCCGGTCTCCTCGAGGATCTGCCGGAACTGTCCGTCCACGATGGTGTGCGTGGGGAAATTATTCACACCGGAGAAACCCATTTCCTTCACCTTCCCGAGCCAGTGCCACATGCGCCGGCGCGGATCGGTGGCGTGGACGCCGCAGATCACCGGGACATCCTCCACGACGGGCAGCACCTCATATTCGCCGATCTCCATCGCGATCGCGTTGGCATCCCCGTACGACATCAGCCCCGCGGTGGAGCCGTGGCCCATCATGCGAAACCGGCCGGAGTTGTAGATAATGATCAGGTCGGCGCCGCCCTTCTCGATGAACTTGGCGCTGATGCCGGTGCCGGCGCCCGCGGCGATGATGGCGTTGCCCTTGTTGAGCGTGGTTTGGAGGCGTTCACGCACTTCCTCGCGGGTGTAAGGGTTTCCTTTTCCAGTCCAGGGGTTGGGCATGAGCGGCGGATTCTGACGGGATGCCGGGCCCCGGGAATGGGGCCGCGGTCGAGATGGTTTCAAAAGGGGAACACGTAAGGGGGGCCGAGTCCAGAATGGGCTGCAGGCCGGGGTGGCGTGGTCGCTCCTCACCGGCGGCGCTCCGCGCCTTGACGGCGAAAAGCACAAGCGGTCACATGACGATTTCCCGGACCGACCCGCCCCCTTGCACGTCAATCCAGCACTATCATGACCACCTTGATCCGCATTCTTTTTCTCGGGGCGCTGGTTGCCACGACGGCGCGGGCTGAGCCGTTCGACCCGAGCGGCATTCTGCTCACGTGGCAGCGCGATCCGACCACGACGATGACGGTGGACTGGCATTCGATCGACGGACTTGGGCTCGAGTTGGTCGAAAAATTATCGCCGGGCCACAGCCTGCCGGTGATCGAGCCGGTCGCCACGCAGGTGCGTGAACCGATGCTGGACTATCGTGCCCGCGGCGACGCGCCCTGGAAACAGGCCCGGGGCCGGAACATTCCTTTTCCGTTCCGGGAAGATCGGAGTGGCTCGTTGCATCGCGATGGTTACAGCCACTCGTTTCCGCCCTCGGGCCGCACCATTCATCGGGTGGAGTTGACGGGGCTTGCGCCCGACACCGGATATGAAATCCGTTTCGACCCGGACGGGACGATTTACCGTTTTCGCACCATGCCCAAGGCGCTGACCCGCGAGGTGCGCATTGCCGCGGGCGGTGATGTGGGCTCGGGAACATGGACGGAGACGATGAACCGGATCGCATCGTCGTATGATCCCGATTTCGTGCTGTGGGGCGGTGACCTGGCGTACTGCGATGGCGCGCAGGCGCGGCTGGGCCGCTGGTATGAGTTTTTCGACTCGATCAAAAAATCCCTGCTCGCGGCCGACCGGCGGTTGATTCCCGTTCTGGTCACGACGGGCAACCACGAGGTGCAAGGCGGCTACGTCGAGGCGGTCGAGCGCGCCGCCCGCAAACACTACGACCGGGCCGACGATGCGCTGCGGCTGAAAGTGGCGCCGTATTTTTTCAGTTTCTTCGCCATGCCGGGCCAGCCCGGCTACAACGTGCTCGATTTTGGCGATTACCTCAGCGTGGTCATGCTCGACAGCGGGCATGCCAATCCCATCGGTGGCATTCAGGCGGCCTGGCTGGATGACGTGCTGGCGAAGCGGGCGAAGGTGCCGTTCGTCCTGCCCTCGTACCATGTTCCCGGATTCCCGACGTTCCGGCCCCTGAAGGACCCGCCGGGCATGGCCGTGCGTGAACATTGGGCGCCGCTGTTCGAGAAACACCGCCTGCCGGTCGTGTTCGAGAACCACGATCACAACTTCAAGCGCACGCATCCGATCAAGAATGGGAAAAAGGACCAGGAGGGGGTGACTTACCTCGGCGACGGGGCTTGGGGCACTTTCATCGTCGGCGTCGCGAAAGACGAACGGTGGTTTTTGGAAAAGACGATGCCGATCAATCATTTCTTCCTTGTGAAACTGAATGGGCGCAAAGCGGAATTCGACGCGATCAATCTGCGCAATCAGGTCATCGATCATTTCGAGGCGCGGGCGCGTTGAAATGATTCGTCGCCGCGCCTGGTGCCACGCGGGCTCTTGACAGTATTGACGTCGTATGGGTGAACCGTCGACGTTCTCGGCTCGCAGCCTTCCCCGGATTTTCGCCGTCGCCAGCGATCGAGAGGACACGGTTCTCCTTGGCCCCTACCTCGCAGACATTTCCCTCCGATCGAACCCCACCTGCTGCATCACCTGCCGCCGAGGTTTTCGCGCCCGAGATTTCCAGCCGGTACCTTCCGCCGGTCACTTACCGGCCGATGCCCGAGCCGCCGCGATTCCGGCAGGTCCTCGGACCGGGTGTCATCCTGATCGCGGGGGCGATCGGGTCCGGCGAATTCATCTTCTGGCCCTACCTCGCCGCTCGCGAAGGACTGGGTCTGTTGTGGGCGGCCGCCGTCGGTATCCTCCTGCAATTCTTCCTGAACACCGAGGTGCAGCGCTACACGCTCGCGACGGGCGAAACGGCGATCACCGGCTTCGCGCGATTGTGGCGTCCCTGGGGGTTGCTGTTCGCAACGTTGCCGATGCTCGGATTCATCTTCCCCGGCATCGCGCTCAGTGCCGCCACGACGCTGACCTTCGGGCTCGGCGGCAAGGCGGTGGTCATCTGTGTCGTCGGGCTTTTGCTGGCCGGCATCGTCTTCAGCATCTCGCCGGTCGTGTACCAGATGATGGAGAAATTCCAGACCGCGGTGGTGGCGGGCATGGTGGTTTTTCTGGCCGTCGCGACGTTCGCGGCCACGGACCTTGCGGCGTGGGGCGAGGCGGCAAAGGGACTCGTGAGCTTCGGCACGCTGCCCAAGGTCATCGCCCCCGCCGTTTTCTTCAGTGCGCTCGTCTACGCCGGCTCGGGTGGCCTCGGCAATCTCACGGTGGCGAACTGGGTCCGGGACAAGAACTGGGGCATGGGACGCTACATTCCGAAACTGGTGTCGCCGATCACGGGCGAAGAAGTGGCGGCCCCCGCGCTCGGGCATTTTTTCCCGCAAGACGAGGAAAACCTCCGACGCTTCCGGCGGTGGTGGATCCTCGGCAATCAGGAACAGCTCGTGACGTTTGTCCTGCTCGGCATGCTGTCGATTCTCACGATGTCGGTGCTTGCGTACTGCATGCTGCGGGGCACCAACCCGGGCGAGGGCCTCGACTTCATCCGGGCCGAGGGGAACCAGCTCGGACTGACCGTCGGACGCTGGTTCGCCACCGCCTTCTTTGTCGTGGGTGGCATCAAGCTTTTCTCCACCGTGGTCGGTAATCTCGACATTGCGGCGCGGGTCGTCGCCGACTGTCTCAAGGTCGACCGGCTGCGGGACAGTCACTTTTGGTCGGAGAGCAAACTCTACCTCGCGACCGTCTGGGTGCAGATCTTGATCGGCATCGGCATTCTCGTGGCTGGGTGGGAGGCTCCGTTGGTCCTCATGAGCGTGAGTGGCATCGTCGGCGGGCTCGTGCTTTTCGTGTCGGCCGTGCTGCTGATCCAGTTGAATCGGGGGTTGCCGCCGGCGATCCGGCTCGGTGGGTTTCGACTCGTGATGATGGTGCTGGCCGCGCTCTTCTACGGGGCGTTCGCGGTGCACGTGGGCTATGCGACTTTATCTTTATGGCTGAAATAAAATCTCTTCGGGTGGGCGTCGTTGGCGCCGGGGTCATGGGCGAACTGCATGCCGCCATTTATCGTTCCGTGGCTGACGTGGAACTAAAGTGGATCATCGAACCGGATACGACGCGCGCCGCGCAGATCGCCGCGCGGTTCGGTGTGCCGGTGCATCCTTCCACCGACGGCCACTGGTCCGAGGTGGATGCCGTCAGTGTCTGCACGCCCGATCACCTCCGGAAACCGGCGCTCGATGCGCTCGCCGCCGGCGTGCCCGTCCTAGTCGAGAAACCGCTCGCGATCTCGTCGGCGGAAACGGCGGCCTTGCTCGCCGCCCGGCGCCAACCCGGGCACCTCATGGTGGGGCACCTCCTCCGATTCGATCCCCGCCTGATCCAGGCACGGGCAGCCTTGGCGGACATCGGCAAGCTTTGGAGCGTCCGCTGCTGGCGCTCGAACTCGCTGCTGGCGGCGGACCGGATTGCGCCGCGCACGTCGGTCGCGTGGTTTTTGGGTATTCACGATGTGGATGTCGTGCGGTGGGTGACCGGGCAGGAGATCGTCGAGGTGCGGGCCCGCGGCCGGAAATGGGTTTCGAAGCATCACGACCACGTGCAGGTCCACGCGCTCCTGGCCGACGGTACGCCGGTCGATCTGCAATGGTCGTGGCTGCTGCCGATCCACCGCCAGAGCGGGTTGCTGGCCGGACTGGAATTGATCGGCGCGGACGGCATGCTCGAAGTCGAGATGTCGCATAACGCCGTGGCGCTGACCGCGCGGGCCGCCGCCCGGCAACGGCAACTCGACACCTACCACTGGCCGGCGCACGCGACCGGCGGTCCGGGCGGTGACTTGCGTGCGGAAATCGAGGGATTCATCCGGTCGGTGCGGACCGGCACGGTTCCGCCGGTGACCGGCGAAGACGGCGCCCGGGCGGTGGCCGTGATCGAGGCGGTCGATCGGTCGATCGCAGCCGACGGCGCGGCGGTGGCGGTCGGAAAGGCGTAATTTTATGAAAACAATCGGAGTCGCCATCATTGGCGCGGGCATCATGGGGAATGGACACGCGGGCGCTGTCGCCGCGGATCCGCGGGCGAGGCTGGTCGGCGTGGCCAGCGTGCCGGTCGACGGTGCGCGGGCAGTCGCGGCGAAACACGGCGCGCTGCTGGCGACCGACGATTACCGGGAACTGCTGAAACGGAGCGACGTGGATCTCGTGGTGATCGCGACGCCGGATCATCTGCACACCGAGATCGCGATCGCCGCCGCCGAGGCGGGCAAGGCGATGCTGATCGAGAAGCCGCTGGCCACGAGCCTGGCGGACGCGGACCGGGTGATCGCTGCGGTGGAGCGCGCCGGCGTGACGGCGATGACCAGCTTCAGCCACCGGTGGATTCCGAGTTACGCGCGGGCCCACGAGGAAATCGCGGCGGGCGCGCTGGGCCGCCGGCGCATGGCCTATGCCCGCAAGAACGACCGGATTTTTGTGCCGACGAAGATGTTGAGCTGGGCGAGCGGCACGTCGCCGGCCTGGTTTCTCTCCAGCCACGACATCGACCTAGTGTGCTGGTTTTTCGGCGACGACACGGCCACCGAGGTGTACGCGACCGGTGTCCGGGGGGTGCTGGAGGGGCGCGGCATCAACACGGAGGATGCCATCCAGGCGCAGGTGCGATTCGCCTCGGGCGCGGTGGCCACGTTCGAGTCCTGCTGGATCTATCCCGACACCTTCCCCTCAATGGTGGATTCGTTCATCGAAGTGATCGGCGAGGAGGGGATGATTCATCTCGACCGCAAGGACGACCAGCTCGAGATTGCGACGCAGCGCAGTTTCGACTATCCACGCACGTCGATCATGCCGGTGATGCACGGTGTGCAATACGGCGCGCTCGCCGCCGTACTGTCGCATGTGATCGGTTGCGTGCAGTCGGGAGCGAAGCCCCTCGTGACGTTGCAGAGTTCCCGGCACGTCACGGCGATTCTGGACGCCATCCATCGCTCGATCACGGCGGGCGGCGCGGTTCAGGTGGAAAGCTAACCGGATTGGTCGTTCGGCGCGGTGGTGGGCGCGCGAGTCTGCCGCCGCGGGAAAGAATCTCGGATATTGACATTTTTGCCGGTGCGGAGCCCGTTTCGGCGGAATGGCCCTTCCTTCTCTGTCTGATCCTGTGAATTGGCTTCGCCGACGACTGTTCGTTTGTTTTTTGCTCGGTGGCGTTGTTGCGCTCGCCGTGACGGGATGGCGCCTGGTTTCAAGACCGGCGGCTGTTGCGCCCGATGGGACGCGCCTGGGCAGAGTGGAATTTCCCACCTCGGGGCTTCCGGCCGCCCAACCGCATTTCATCCGTGGGGTCGCGGCGCTGCATTCGTTTTGGTATGAGGAGGCGCTGGAGTCGTTTCAGGCCGCGCTGCGCCTCGATCCCGCTTTCGCGATGGCCTGGTGGGGTGTGGCCATGACCTATCACCGGCCGTTTATTCCCGGTTCCGACGACGAGGCCGGCCGCCGGGCTCTCGCCCAGATTCGCGAGACTCCCGCTCTCACCGCGCGCGAGCGGGCCTACATTGGGGCTCTGCGCGCCTGCTACGGCGACGGAACCCCTGCGGCGCGCGCCCAAGCCTATGCCGTGGCGATGCGGGAGCTGCAACGCGCCTATCCCGACGATCTTGAAGCGGCCGCATTTCATGCGCTTTCCCTGCTCGGCCATGGCTGGCCGGACGAGAACGTGATTGCCCGCCACACCGCCGCCGCCGCGATCGCGAGTGACGTTGCCCGCCGCAACCCCAACCACCCCGGTGCGGTTCACTATCTCATCCATAGTTACGACGAACCGGAGTTGGCGGACCGGGGGCTCGAGGCCGCGCGCCATTATGCCAGGATCGCGCCCGACGCCCCGCATGCGCTGCACATGCCCTCGCATATTTTTCTGCAACTGGGCATGTGGGGTGAAGCCACGGCGTCGAACGAGGCCGCTTGGACGGCGTCAGAGGCTTGGGTGCGGCGCAAGCAGCTCAGCCCCGGACTGCGCGACTATCATAATTTTCACTGGCTGATCTATTCCTGCCTACAGGAAGGCCGCTACGCCCGGGCCGCGGAGCTGGTGAACGAATTCCGGGCCATGCGAAAAGACATTCCCCCTGAACTCAGCTTCTTTTTCCAAAAGGCCGTCGCTGCGTTTGTCGTCGAGACGCGCAGCTGGGACCGCGCCGATACGCTCTTCGCTCCGGTTGCTTCCGGCCAGCCGGCCGACGCGGGGACTCCGACGAGGTTGTCCGCCAACGTCGAAATCTGTGGCGGCGCGCCGGACGGTTCGGACGCGGCGTCCGGTATCCAGCCGGCCGACATCCCGGCTTTCATCCGCACCCTCGCGGCTGCGGCCCGCGGTGCGTCCGATGCGGAGAAACGGCTTGCGACGCTGCGGGCGGCGGCGGGGGGAGACAAGGTCATGCCGGAATTCTGGCGTATCCGCGTGCTGGAGATCGTCGCCGTGGGCAGTGCACGGGAGCGCAGGTTCGATGAGGCGATCGCCGCCCTGCGCGAGGCGACGAAGATCGAGGAGGAATTGGGCAAGCCGCCGGGACCGCCGGCGGCCTACAAGCCGCCCCACGAATTGTTCGGCGAAATCCTGTTGCAGGCCGGCCGGCCGGCCGAGGCGGCCTTGCAGTTCAGGAAGAACCTCCGGCTCCATCCCAATCGGGCGCTGTCGCTCCTTGGACTGGCGCGAGCGGAAGCCGCGGCAGGCGACAAGCTGGCGGCGCTGGCCAGCTACAGCCGGTTCCTCGAAGTGTGGCGGCACGCGGACCAGGATCTCGCCGAACTGCGCGAGGCCCGCGAATTCGTGACGGCGACGCACGGCTGAAACCCCGATTACGCATGACACCGATCACACGCCGCCGCTGGTTGTTCGAGGCGCTCGCCCTAGCCGGTCTGCCGGGTGCGCTGGGCGCCTTGGCCCCGGACGAAGAGGTGGTTGATTTTGCCGACGACAAAGAATTCCAGCCGGAGATACAGGACGGCAATCCCCGGGTGAAATGTTACGACCTTCGGCGGTTGCGCGAGCCGCTGACGCCCAATGGGGAGTTTTTTGTTTTCCACCAGACGACGGTGCCCGCGGTGGAAATGGACAAGTGGCGGCTGGAAGTGGGCGGATTTGTCGAGCGGCCCGGGGCGTTTACGCTCGCGGATCTCGCCCGCATCGTTGGACCGGTGCAGGAATTGGAGTTCACGCTCGAGTGCTCCGGCAATCTGCCGCGACCCCAAATCATGAACGGCCAGGTCGGGAATGCGCGCTGGTCGGGCTTCAGCCTAGCCGCGCTATTGAAGGAATGCGGCGTCAAGCCGGAGGCCCGTGAAGTGGCGTTCTTTGGCGCCGATCAGGTGCGCGATTCCGCCGGTGTAGCCTATGGACCTCATGGCCGCAGCGTTTTCGTCCAGGACGTCGTCAATTCCGATGCGATCCTCGCGACCCGGATGAATGGCGAGACGTTGCCGGCCGAGCATGGCTTTCCCCTGCGTTTGATCCTGCCCGGTTGGTTCGGGATGGCGCAGATCAAGTGGCTTTCACGGATCGAATTCATGGATCGCCGCTACGAGGGACCGCACATGTCGCGAAACTACCACACGCTGCAGGTGCTCCCGGAAAGCGGGCCGGATCCGATCGTGGTCGAAACGTCCATTTCGAAAACGCGCCTGAAGTCGGTGGTGGCGCGGGTGACCCGCCGCCGCCGGGGTAGAGCCTGGGATTATCAGGCGGCCGGTGCGGCGTGGGGTGGGTCGGTGCCGATCGAACGCGTGGAGGTGCAGGTCGACGGTGGTGCGTGGCGGGAAGCGCGAATCGGCGAACGGCGGGGGAAGTACGGCTGGTTGTTGTGGGCCTGCGACGCGTCCGAACTGACCCCGGGTCGCCATACGGTGATCTCACGGGCGATCGATGCCCGCGGCATGGTGCAGCCGGCGCTCGACGAATGGCGGAAGGGTATCCGCAGCGCACGCGAGAACAACGCGCAGTGGGAACGGGTGATCGAGGTGCGGGGGTGAGCAGCCTGGGTTGAGAGAGGCCGGGCGGATGTCGCTTCTGCCACGGGGCCTAGCCTAACCTGTCGGGTGGGCATGAATTTGTCTCCCCGGACAACCTCGAGGCTTCCGGCCGCACGATGATTTTTCCGCGTCCGGGGCATGGATGCCGGCGCGGGTTTGCTGGCTTGCTTTCTTGCTAACACCGAGGACGCGATGTTGGATTAATTGTTGACAGTGCGGAACGGGCTCGCACCCAATTACAGCCAGACCAGTTGTGATTGCCGGTGCCCGTGCCGGAGTCACATCCGACCTAGAGACACCAACGCCAAAACATCATTTTCCCGAGTAGGAGTTTCTGCTTGCCGGAAAATGCCAAGCAAAAATTGTATCGCATAATTATGAATATAAACAAGATGAATACAAACAATTGGTTCAACGTGGGCCGCCCGTGGACGGCTGCTTCCGTCCTTTTGTTTTGTTTCGGCCTAATTGCCCAGTCGGCGCATGCTCAGGCCACCCTGACGGGCACCGTGAGCAACGCGGCGACCAGCCGCTCGCTGGAAGGCGCAACGGTGACAATCAAAGGCACGAACCGCGAGGCCACGACTGATCGCGAGGGAGCCTATCGCTTCGAAAACGTCTCTCCGGGCAGCGTCACCTTGTCGGTGGCCTACACCGGCTTGACCACCGTGGACGTCCCCGTGGTGGTGACGAGCGGTGTGGTGACCAAGAGTGTCGGCCTGACGGCGGACATCTACACGCTGAGCAAGTTCGTGGTTTCCGGTGAACGCGAGGGCAATGCCCAGGCGATCACGCTCCAAAAAATGTCGGTCGGCGTGAAGAGCATTGTTTCGACCGATGCCTTCGGCAATCTGGCCGGCAATCCGGCTGACCTGCTGGTGCGGTTGCCAGGCGTGGAAGGTGTTTATTGCAGCGACCAAATGCGGTATGTGCGCATCCGCGGCCTCAACCAGAATCTCACGACCGTCACGATGGACGGAAATCGTCTGGCCAACGGCGCCTCCGCCGGTGCGAACCGCGATTTCCAGTTCCAGGTGGTTAACTCCGAAACGGTTGAGCGGCTTGAAGTCGTCAAGTCCCCGACGCCGGACATGGACGGCGACTCCATTGGTGGCGCGGTGAACATGGTTTCCAAGAGCGCTTTCGACAACTCCGGTGAGCGCCGCGTTCGCGTCTTGTTCGGCGCCACCTCGCGTTGGACCGATCCGCGGCCGAAGCGGCTGCCTCCGCAGTTCGCGTTCTCCTATTCGGAGGTTTTCGCCAAGAAGCTGGCGGTCGCGATCAACTACAACTATCGCCGGATCTACACGCTGTCGGATTACTCCTCGCAGGGCTATGAGCAGACGCCTATTGGGGTTACGACGCCGGCTTACCGCTATTCGGTTGGCATCACCGACTACCGGGAACAAACCACGCGGCGCGGCGGCGGCGTTCGCTTGGACTACAAATTGAGCGATACGGCTCGCATCTACCTCAACGGCACGTTGAACAACATCACCGAGCACGAATTCGACAGCTATGTGACGTGGTCGACCAATCAGGGCGTCGCCACCGTCGACGCGGCTGGCAATCTGACGGGCGCGAACGGTATTACGCCTGGCTACACCGAGACCTTCACGGCGGTGCGGCCCGTCGCCAACAGCACGATTAACATCAATTCCACCGCTCCCTACAAGGACGGCATAGCCAACTACATCGGCTTCGGCGGCGTCAACAAATATGACAAGCTGAACATCGATTACAGCCTCTACATCTCGGGTGCGAAGACGAACTACGCCGCACAGAAAGCGCTTGCGTATATCGATCGTGCTGTCGGCTTCACCATTCAGCGGGGCTCCAGTGAGTACTTCCCGACCATTAAGCAGACGGCCGGTGCGGATTGGACCCAGCTCTCCAACTATACGGAGAACATCTATGGGCGCAGCGGTACGGCCGGTTGGGATCACTTCGAAGGTGCCAACATCAACCTAAAAAAGGATTTCGAGACTCCGGTGCCGACCTACATCAAGGTGGGCTTCCGCCAGCGTAACCAGACTCGCAAGCTCGAATCGAAACCGTGGACGGGAGCTTATGTCGGTCCGGATGGCGTGATGGGCGTCAACCCCGCCACGGGAGTCAACGACGATAACCTGGCCCAGTTTGGCCGCGTCGCACCGCGGCAGCTGGCGACTCAGTCCACCTACTATCCCAATGTGCCGCAGGCGGAACATCCCGCCCGCGGCAACTGGGCGTTCGATTATCTTTTCTTCAATAACCCCAAGTATTTTAACCGCAACCTCGCGTCGAATCTCCAAACCGAGTTGACCGGTGATCAGAGATTCAAGGAGGATATCGGTGCCTACTACATCATGGGTAACATGGATCTCGGCAAAGTGTCGGTCCTCGGTGGCGTCCGGGTCGAGAGCACGGAAGTCGAGGGCACGGGTGCGCGGCAGGTCATCACGCCCGGGGAAGCCGCTCTTCGCGCGGCCTACGTCGGAACGCTGCCGGCGGCACCGGTGGTCGGATCGGCCGCCGATACGGAAATCATCCGCCGTAATACCGCAGAATATAGCGGCCGTCAGACGAGGGGTGGAAAATATCGGTATGTGCTGCCCGGCGTGCATTTCAAATACACGCCGTTTGCGGGCTTGGTGACGCGCTTGAGCTATGCGACCAACATCGGCCGTCCGAGCATCGGACAGTTGATTCCCCGCACAAACGTCAATATCGACGCCAAGACGGTTTCGTCGAGTAATCCGAGTCTCAAGCCACAGACTTCGAATAATTTCGACCTGTCGGCCGAATACTACTTCGAACCTGCCGGCGTGGTGTCCCTGGGATTGTTCCGCAAGGAGATGAGAAACTTCATCTACACTGCGGGTGGCGCGACGGTTCCGACCGGTGCCGACAACGGCTTCGGTGGTGAATACGCGGGCTACCTGTATACGACGCAGTACAATGGTGGTGCCGCCACGGTGAAGGGCTATGAAATCAATTACAGCCAGCAGTTCACCTTCCTGCCTGGTTTCTGGGCGGGGTTGGGCGGCTATGCCAACTACACCAAGATGAGCGCGGAGGGTAATTACGGCTCCGGTGGTGCCATCAACACCGGGCTCGGCACCAATCCCCTGCAATCCACGCCGCAGATCGCGGGCTTCTGCCCGGAGACGTGGAACATCGGGCTCTCCTACATCCGTAATAATCTTACCTTCCGGGCTCAGGCCACCAATCGCGCTCGCTACCTTACCTCTTACAACGTGAACGCCTCCCGGTTGGGCTATGCCCGGGAACGCCTTCGCGTTGACATCAAGACCGCCTACCAGCTGACGAAGCGGGTCGAGCTTTACTTGGATGTCGGCAACATCCTCCCGATGCAGGGTGGCGACAATGGGGATACTGGCGGCCGTGCGTCCGGCTTTGGCTGGCACGCCCCGCTCTGGTCGTTCGGTGCCAACACGCGCCTGTAAGCGAACTCAAGCGCATCGTTTTAATTCAAACGGGCCCGGCGAAGTCGCCGGGCCCGTTTTTTTGTGTCCGGGGAAAGAGGTGGGGTAATGAGAGCGGACCGATGCGGTAATCACTGGCCCAAAAAAGGCGGCCCAAGTGGGCCGCCTTGAAGAGGGAGGAGAAGGATTGGTCGCGATGCGATCCGCTGGCACGCTGCGACCGATATCCCGAGCGCGTTCGTTCTCTACTGGTATTCCTCTCCGGTGATGGCGTTGATGATCTTGAAGTTTTCGACGTGGTAGTTGAGGTCCGCGCGGAAGGCCAGTTTCACGCCGAAGAGCTTTTCTATCCGCACCAGCAGATCGGCGTCTTCGCTGCGCAGGCGCTCGAGGATGCTCGGATGCACGAGGACACGCAGCGAGTATTCCTTGCCGTCGTTGCGCAACTGGAGCCGGCGGACGACGGACGAGAGCTTGCGTTGCAGTTCGACGGACATGGTCGTCGCGCTCTTCACGATGCCGCGGCCGCGGCAATAGGGACAGTCGGTGTAGAGATTGCTCGAGAGCGATTCCTGCTGCCGCTGGCGGGTCATCTGCATGATGCCGAGCGACGAAATCGGCAGGATGTGATTCTTCGCCTTGTCGGTGGACATCAACTCGACCATCCGCTCATAGACGGCGTTGCGATGGCGCCGCTCCTTCATGTCGATGAAATCCATGATGATCAGGCCGCCGAGGTTGCGGAGCCGGATCTGCCGCGCGATTTCGGCGGCCGCTTCGAGGTTCACGGCATAGATGACGTTTTTCTCGTCGCCGCCACGGTTCTTGTGAGAGCCCGTGTTGACGTCGACCGCGATGAGCGCCTCGGTTTCGTCGATGATGATCTCGCCGCCGGACGGCAGGGGCACCTTGCGCTGGCCGGTCTGCTCGATCTGGCGCTCGATGCTGAACCGCTCGAAGATCGGGATGCTGTCCTTATAGAACGCGATCTTGCCGGCGCTGCGCTTGGAAATCTGGGCGACCAGGTTTTGAGTGCGCTCGTGGTCGTCCTTGCTGTCGATCAGCACGCGGTCGACTTCCTCGGTGAGAAAATCACGGACGGTGCGCTCGACGAGATCGGGTTCCTGATAAAGACAGGCCGGCGAACGCTCGTTTTTCATCTTGGCCACGATCTCCTCCCAAGTCTTGAGGAGGATGTGCAGGTCGCGGACGAAATAGCGGGCCTTCTTGCCTTCCCCGGCGGTGCGCACGATGACGCCCACGCCTTCCGGCAGCGTCAGTTCGTTGATCAGCGTTTTCAGCCGCTTGCGTTCGAGCGGATCCTCGATCTTCCGGGAAATGCCGCAACCATCACTGAAAGGCGTGAGGATCAGGTACCGTCCGGGCAGGGAGACATTGGTCGTGGTGCGCGGGCCCTTCGTGCCGATGGGCCCTTTTGTGACCTGGATGACAATGTCGCTGCCGGGCGGGTAGAACTGCGGGATGTCCTTGACGGTCGGCGCGGCGGGGCGCGGCGGGGCGTTTTTCTTCTTGTTGACGCGGACGACCTCCACGGAGGAGTCGGCGGCGGCCGGCAGCATGTCCCAATAGTGCAGGAACGCATTCTTGGTATAGCCGATGTCGACGAAGGCCGCCTTGAGGCCCGGGTCGAGGTTCTTGATGCGGCCCTTGTAGATGCCGCCAACCATCCGGTTGTCGGACTCGCGTTCGATCTCAAATTTTTCGAGCCGGCCATCGACGAGGAGCGCCACGCGCTTCTCGAGCGGTTCCGAATTGATAATCAGCTCCCGATAGGCGCCCTTGTCCTTCTGGAACACGGCGAGAATCTTCTGGAGAAAGGGGCGCTGTTGGGCGCGCTCGGCGGCGCCCGCCTTTAGCTCGGCATTATTGACGATAACAATTTCCTGCTGGGGCGGGGGATTGACGAGTTCTTCGTCATATTTTTGGGCGACGTCCTGTGGGACGCCGGGTTGCGATGAATCGCTCATGGTGGGTGTGTTGGTTGATCACGGGGCCCCCGGGAGCGGCAGTTGCAGCGCAGGAAATTCTGGCAGGGCGGTCCATGGCGCGAAGAAGGGATTTCATGCGAAATCCTTCCTGAAGCGCCAGACGCTCTGGACCAGTCCTTGCAGCAAACAGCAACTGAGCACAAAGGAACCACCGTAGCTGATGAGGGGAAGCGGTATGCCCGTGATGGGCACAAGCCCGATGGTCATCGCGATGTTCACAAACACATGCACGGCGAACAGCACGGTGACGCCGATGGCGAGCAACGTGCCGAAGCGGTCCCTTGCGGAACTGGCAATGCGAATGCCGTTGAACAACACTATCCCAAACAGGCTCAGGACCGTGAGGCTTCCCAGAAATCCTTTTTCCTCCGCGATCACCGCGAAGATAAAATCGTTGTGTGCCACGGAGCGCGGCAGGTAGCCGAGCTGCGCCTGCGTGCCCTCCGTCCAACCCTTGCCGGTGAGCCCGCCGCTGCCGACCGAGATCTTCGACTGCCGCTGATTCCAGCCAATGCCGGTCGGGTCGTAGTTATCGGGGTCGACGAAAGAGAGAATACGGTTCCGCTGGTAATCCCTGAAAGGCATGAGGGGGTTACCCTCCTTCTCAAAGCGCCCGCGGTCGTGCGTGAATGAGTAGTTGTTCGCGCGCATAAACTGCACGTAGCGAGCACTATCCCACGTTACCAAGCCCATCAAGAGCAGGAACGCCCCCAGCGCGACCAGGAAGAAGCGCGTGGAAAGTTTGGAGACGTAGAGCATCGCAAAGACCATCGGGGGCAGGACAATTGCCGATTTCAGGTCGGGCTGGAGCAGGATAAGCAGCATGGGCGCGCCCACCGCAAGGGCCAATTTCCCGAGCGTGCCCAGCGATTGGTTGATCGTGCCGATTTTCGCGCGGATCAGGACACTGGCGGTGATCAGCAGCACGGCGATCTTGGCCGTTTCCGAGGGTTGAAAGCTGCCCAGGGGTCCCAGCGGAATCCAGCGCTGGGCGCCCCAGCGCTCCGCCGCGGCCCCGCCGACCCCCGGAATGAGGACGACGAAGAGGGGCAGGAGGCACGTGATGTAGAACCAGTGCGCCACGCTGAGCCAGAAGCGGTAGTCGATCAGCGAAACCGACGTGTAGATCGCCGCGCCCAGCACCAGATAGACGATCTGCTTGAACCAATTCTGCCGGAGGAGGCCGAGGATCCCTTCCGCCGGGGCCAGCCGCGTGTCCGAAAATTGCGCCGAATAGATGAAAGCGACCCCCAAAATCCCGAGCACGAACAACGCCACCGGCGTGAGCACGTCCCAATTTCCGCGCGTCGTCGGCTTGAAGACGTTCAGGTATTCGGTGGGTGCGGAGAGTTTCACGGGGCGGTGCGGACGGCGATATAGCTCTTGGTCAGGCCAAGAAATCGTTCCCGCAGAATCGTGCAATCAGGGAAAAGGACGCGCATCTCCTCGAGCGTTAGCAACCGAACCTCGTCGAGAAACGTCTCGACCGGCCCGGGGGGCCGGCCGCTCGAGCCGCAGTTGGTGGCGTATTGGTTCGTGGGGGCGGACGAGGTGGTGGCGACGCACTGGCAACGGCTGGCCAGCGACGCCTGGAATCGGGTCGTCCACGCCCGGGCGGATCGCTGGGCCTATGTATTGATGCAAACCGATGCTTCCGATGACGAAGCGGCGGCGCTCGCGCGGATGCAGTCCGTGCTTGAGGCCACGCTGCCGGTTTTTCAGCGAGTGCCGGCACCGCGGAACGGTGCCGGCAAGAAAACTTGAGGTTTGTAAAGCGCTCCCTACGTTCTGGCGACTTGACGAACGGAAGTGCAGCCGACCTGACCCTGCTATTCGCGCAAATTGGCGCGTTCGAGTGGTCGCTTCCGGTGGCGTTGGTCGTAGGGGGAGGCATCGGTTTTCTGGTGGTGTGGGCCTTCACGCGGCACACCCGGCGGATGGCCCACGAGCAGGTCGCCGAATTGATCGAGGTCGCCCGGCGGGAGGCCGCGGTGGTGGCGGAGGAATTCAAGCAGAAGGCGGAGGCGGAGATGCAGGAAAAGCGCGCGGAGGTGAACCGGGAGTTCGACCGGCGCGAAATCGAAAGCGACGTGCGGTTGCGGGAGATCCGCGCGCACGAGGAGTCGCTCGCCCTGCTCGATTACCAACTGGAGCAGCGGCAGGAGCGGTTGAACCGCGAAGGAGCCGCCGTGAAGCAGGCCCGCGATGCGATTCGGGCGCTCTCCAAGAGCGTGCGCAAGCGCCTTGAAGGGGTGTCCCAGCTCGACGCCGAAGTGCTGCGCAAGGAGCTCCGGGAGGAGGTTCTCCTCGAATGTCAGGACGAATTTCGCGCCCTGCGGCGGGCGACGCTGGAGAAGTCCGAGCAGGAGCTCCAAAGCGAAGCCCGGCGCATCCTGATCGCGGTGATGCAGCGGATTGCGACGAAACCGAACAACGACCTCACCGCCACGATCATCCAGCTGCCGACCGAGGAGATGAAGGGCCGCATCATCGGCCGCGAGGGCCGCAACATCAAAGCCTTCGAGGCTGCAACCGGCGTGACGCTGCTGATCGACGAATCGCCGCAAATGGTGCTCGTGTCGTCGTTCGATCCCGTGCGGCGCGAGGTGGCGCGGACCGCGCTCGATGCGCTCGTCAAGGACGGGCGCATTCATCCGGCCTCGATCGAGGAATTCGTGAAACGCGCCCAAGAGGAGATCGAACTCGTGACCACCCAGGCGGGCGAAGAGGCCGTGGGGCGGCTGAACATCAACGGGGTGCATCCCGAAATCATCAAGCTGCTCGGTCGGCTCAAATACCGCTTCGCCTACAATCAGAACGCGCTCGACCATTCGATCGAGACGGCGTTTCTCGCCTCGATCATTGCGAGCGAGGTGGGGCTCGATCCCAATGTGGCGAAGCGCGCGGGCCTGCTACACGACATCGGCAAGGGTGTTTCCGGCGAACTCGAGGGCAGTCATGCCCTGATCGGCGCTGAGTTTATCAAGCGGTACGGCGAGACACCGATCGTGGTCAACGCCGTGGCCGCCCACCACGAGGAGGTGAAGCCCGAGACCGTTTACGCCGGTCTGGTGATCCTGGCGGACACGATTTCCGCCGTGCGGCCCGGGGCGCGCGCCGAGTCGATGACCAGCTACATCCAGCGGCTGGGCCGGCTCGAAAAACTCGCGGTTTCGATCGAGGGTGTGCAGCAGGCATTCGCGATTCAGGCGGGCCGTGAAATCCGCGTGGTGGTGTCGCCCCAGGAAGTCACGGACGACCGCGCCCGGGAAATCGCCAAGGAGCTGCGCGCGCGCATCGAAGCCGAACTACAGTACCCCAGCACGATCAAGATCACCGTGATCCGCGAAAGCCGGTTTACGGAAACCGCGACGTGAGCAATGAAGTAGCGAGTAGCGAGCATCTGGCGGTCGAGGGTTTGTGGTATTTCTACTCGCTACCCGCTACCCGGTGCCCACTACTTTTCAGAAATGGCTGACCCGAAGATCCTCGAAACCTTTCCCAATCCCGCCCCGCAGCGCGATTACGTGATCGAGCATACACATCACGAGTTTACCTCGATGTGTCCGATTACCGGGCACCCGGATTTCGCGACCATCACGGTACGGTACATCGCGGACAAGACCTGCGTGGAGCTAAAATCGCTGAAGCTCTATTTTCACGCGTTTCGCAACGAAGGGATTTTCTTCGAAGCCGTCACGAACCGCATCTGCGACCATCTCGGCGCCGTACTGAAGCCGCGCTCGCTCGCAATCGTGGCCGACTGGAAGGGCCGCGGCGGCATCACGTCCAAGATCACCGCGGAGTGGCGCAGCCCCAAGGGCCGGAAAAAATAAACCGGCCTTTAATCAGGCGTTGAGCAGGGCGATGGTCAGTGCGTGCAGCTGCGGTGTCGCCGCCGCGACGGTGGATTCCGCCGGATACGCCGGGCCACCCTGCCAGTCGCTGATCACGCCACCCGCGCCGCGGATGATCGGCACCAACGCGGCGATGTCCCACGCGTTCATGATGGGATCGACGCAGATGTCGGCGCGGCCGCTGGCGACCAGCAGATAGCCGTAACAGTCACCCCACGTCCGGTAGAGTCTGACTTGGGAAACCAGGCGATCGCAGCCGGCCGCATTGGGGTGGGCGGTCATGTTGCGCGTGTCGCTGGTCAGCAGCGTCGCGTCCGCGAGACGGTTGCAGGTGCGCACTCGCACCGCCCCGCCGTTGAGTGTCGTGGCGGCACCGTCGCCGATCATCAGCTGTCCAAGCACTGGCTGGTGAATACAGCCGAGGACGGGTTGTCCGCGGTGCAGCAGTCCGATCAGCGTGCCCCAGAGCGGCACGCCCGTGATAAACGATTTCGTGCCGTCGATCGGATCGAGCACCCACACCCACTCGGCGTCGGCGCGCTCGCTGCCGAATTCCTCGCCGATGATGCCGTGATCGGGAAACCGCTGCGCGATCATCCGGCGCATCAGTTCTTCCGCCCCGCGATCCGCCGTCGTCACGGGCGACTGGTCGGCCTTGAATTCGACCGCGAGCTCCGGCCGCTCGAACAGAGGCTTGATGAAAGCACTGCTGGCGGCGGCCAGTTCCGTCATGAAAACGCGGGAGGGTGTGAGATCCACGGGGAAAGAGTGGCTCACGGAGGACATGGAAGACACGGAAAAAAAGTGTCGGTTTTCCTGCCTCGGTGTGTTCCGTGTGTTCCATGGGCCAATGCTGGACCGATCAGCCGGTTTACTTCGTCGATTTCGAGGGCAGCCGGATTTCCGGCGTGCTCGAGCATGGCGTGGTGACGCTGGTACACGGCCGCGTGACCGAAACCCGCACCCGGCTTTGCGCGCCCACCGGAAAGGTGCGGCCCGAGGATGTCGCGGTGCACGGTTTAGAGGAGGGCATGCTCCGGGAGCGGGCTCCCTTCGCCGACGACTGGGAGTTTTTCGCAGGTCTGCGCGAACGCGGGCCGCTGGCGGCGCACTATGCCGGGGTGGAGAACGCGCTCCTCAAGGGCGTCTGGCCCTATCCGCGCAACTCGCCGGATTTCGCGCGGCCGGGCGAACGGCTCTTCGACTGGGGGCCGTGGATCGATACGGCGCGCCTTTACGCGCAGTTCTATCCGCAGCTTGATTCGGGGCGACTCGAGTCGTTGGTGGCCGCGGGCGATTTGCAGCCGGAACTTGATGCGCTGGCCGCAGTGCATTGCCCGCCGGCGCGGCGGCGCTATCATGCGGCCTTGTACGACGCCCTCGCCGGTGCGGTGTTGCTCGGCGCGCTCGCCCGCGATCCGCAGCTCGCGCGCCTGACCATGATGCAACTGCTCGCGCTGAGCACCCTCGACGGGGCGAAGCGCGATGCCTTGCAGCAACGTGAACTCTTTTGAAAGCGCGTCCGGCCATCGATGCCGTTTTCGTGGCCGCCGTCGGGGTGGCCGGATCGGCGGTGGGTGTGCTGGCCGGCTGGGGTTTGACGCTCGCAGGGCAATTGGGAGCGACGGGCTATGGAGTGGTGCCGGGGCTGGCCGGGGCCGCGGGTTTGGTGCGGTCGGTGTGGCGCGGAACTTTTGCGATCTAGCTGCGGCCCCACCGCTGGCGACGCGGATGGCCGGGCGCCTTGGTCGCTCTGGCGGCGCTCGCGACGTTGGGTGGTCTGTTGTATGCGCCTTCGAACATCGACGCCTTGACCTATCGCCTGCCGCGCGTGTTGCACTGGCTCGACGCCGGGCGCTGGATTGTGATGGTGCGGGACAACCGCTGACTCTCGGGTTCAGCCTGGGCTTTGGTCGTTCGCCCGGATGGTGAAAAGCAAGAGGCGGAACGCAGAGAAACGGTGCGCTTTGACCGCGCGATGGGCGCCGTCAGCGACCGGCGCCGCGCTTCAGTTCGTCGAAAATCCAGCGATAAAGCACCTCCAGCCCGGTGCGCAGCGGTGTGGCAGGCGCCCAGCCGAAGAGGGAGGTGATGAGCTGGTTGTCGCTGTTGCGACCGCCCACGCCACGCGGCGCGTCGAGGTTGTAGCGACGTTGCAGGCGCACGCCGGCGATTTCCTCCGCGAGAGAGACGAGTTGGTTGATGGTGACCATCTCGGTGCTCCCGACGTTGACCGGATCGGCATAGTCGCCGCGCATCACGAGATGGGTCCCGCGCAGGCAGTCGTCGATATAGGTGAAACTGCGCGTCTGCTCGCCGTCGCCCCAGATCTCGATCTCATGCCGGCCGGAAAGTCTGGCCTGGGCCACCTTGCGACAGATTGCCGCCGGCGCTTTTTCCCGGCCGCCGTCGTAGGTTTCGTACGTGCCGTAGACGTTGTGGTAGCGCGCCACGCGGGTGACGATGCCGTGGTCCTCGCGGTAATGGCGGCAGAGCCGTTCGCTGAAAAGTTTTTCCCAACCGTAGCCGTCCTCTGGCATCGCGGGATAGGCATCAACTTTCCACAGAGGGGAATGTCCGGCGTCAGTTGTTTGTCCGCGGCGTAGACGCAGGCCGACGAGGCGAAGAAGTGCCGTGCCACGCCGGCCTCCTGGGCGGCCAGCAGGAGATGCGTGTTGATTAGGACGTTCAACATGCACGCGGTCTTGTGCGTTTCGATGTAGCCCATCCCGCCCATGTCGGCCGCGAGATTATAGACTTCGGCCGCGCCGGTCAGCACCCGCCGGCAGGCGGTGATTTCGCGCAGATCGGCCTGAATCGCTTCGACGCCGGCGGCCGGCGGCTGGTGCCAGTGGGCGAGCGGCTTCAGATCGCCGGCCCGCACGCGCCCGCCCTGTCGGGCGAGGTCGGCTGTCAGATGACCACCGATGAACCCACCGGCGCCGCAAACAACAATCAAAGGGGCGGACATGCGTGCGTGATCGGAGGACGTTGTTTCGCGCGCCCGTCTACTCAAGCGGATAGTTGCGCAGCCCGGTGGCCTGCAGCAACAGACGTGCGGCGAACAAGGGATTGTTGCGCAGGTAGCGCGGGCCGAGCCTTCGTGGTTCGCTGCCCAGCCGGAACAGCCACTCGAGCCCGCGGCGCTGCATCCAGCGCGGCGCCTGCCGTTTGAGGCCGGCGTGGAAATCGAACGCGGCGCCCACGCCGATCAGTACGCCGGCATCGAGTTGCGGGGCGAATTCCGCCATGAAGCGCTCCTGCTTCGGCGTGCTCAAGCCGACCCATACCACGTCCGGCCGGCTGCGGGCCACGTCTTCGCGCAGGCCGGCGGCCTCGGTTTCGTCCAGGGCGCGAAAGGGTGGCGCGAAGGTGCCGACAACCTCAAGGCCTGGAAAACGGGCCACGAGCCGGTCGCGCAACGTGTCCGCCACCCCGGGACCGCCGCCATAGAAATAGTGTTTCAACCCTTGCGCGCGGCCCGTGTCGCAGACTGCCAGCATCAGGTCGGGTCCGTAAACACGCGTGACGGCGTCGTGTCCCCGGGCACGGCCGGTCCAGACGAGCGGCCTGCCGTCCGGGGTGTTGAGCCAGGACCGGTTCAGGATCCGCCGGAAATCCGGATCGTCCTGGGCCACGGTCACGCCGTGCACGCCGGTGACGCAGACGTAACCGCGCCGCAGCGGGCCCCGTCCGCCCACGATCAAATCGGTGGCCTGACGCAACGAGAGCACCGAGATGCCGACGCCGAGGACGTTGAAACGGAGAGGGATCGCCGACATTTCGCACACCGACCTTGCGCAGGGTGGGGCTGATTGTCCACGCTGTCCGGTTCCAATGGCCCTTGTCAGTCTTCTCGATGTCAGCCTGAGCTTCGGTGGCGCACCATTGCTCGATCGCGTCAATCTCCAGATCGACCGCGGCGAACGCGTGTGTCTGGTCGGCCGTAACGGCGCGGGCAAGTCCACCCTGATGAAAGTCATCGTCGGAGACCTCAACCCCGACACCGGCCAGGTGTTCCGGCAGCCAGGCGCGGTGATCTCGACCTTGCAACAGGATGTGCCGGCCGGACTTGCCGGCACGGTGCGCACGGTGGTGGAGGGCCCCGGCGGCGCCTACGAGGAGCACAACGACTGGGAGCGGCACGATCGCGCCGAGCGGTTGCTGGAGCAGATGAAGCTGCCCGTGGACATGGAATTCGCCGCGCTGTCGGCCGGGCAAAAGCGCCGCGTGCTGCTGGCGCGCGGCCTCGTCGAGGATCCGCAACTGCAGCTGCTCGACGAACCGACGAACCATCTCGATCTCGAATCCATCCAGTGGCTGGAGGAATTCCTGCTCGAATGGGGCGGGGCACTACTCTTCGTGACGCACGATCGCGCTTTTCTGCGGAAGATTTCCACGCGCATCATCGAGATCGACCGCGGCAAGCTCGTGGGCTGGGCCTGCGACTACGACACGTTTCTCGTGCGCAAGGAGGCGGTGTTGGAGGCCGAGGAGGTGCAGCGCGCGCTGTTCGACAAGAAACTCGCCCAGGAAGAGGTGTGGATCCGCCGCGGCGTGAAGGCCCAGCGCTCGCGGGCGCAGAACCGCATTCATGCGCTGGAAAACATGCGGGCCGAACGCGCCGCCCGCCGGGACAAGACCGGCACGGCGAAGATCACCGCGCAGGAGGCGGATCGCAGCGGCTTCAAGGTGATCGCCTGCGAGGACGCGGGCTTTCGTTACGCCGATGCCTGGGTGGTCCGCCACCTCACCACCCGCATCGAGCGCGGGGACAAGATCGGTATCGTGGGACCGAACGGCGCCGGCAAGACGACGCTGTTGCGGCTCATGCTCGGCCAGCTCGCGCCCGGCGAGGGCACGGTCGAGCAGGGCACCCGGCTTGAGATCGTTTACTTTGACCAGCTCCGCGCCCAGCTCGACGAGACGATGCGCGTGCAGGACGCCGTCGCGGACGGCAACGCGACCGTCACGATCAACGGTCGCACGCGCCACGTGATTTCCTACCTCGAGGATTTTCTCTTCGACCCGACGCGCGCGCGGACGCCGATCAAGGCGCTGTCGGGCGGCGAGCGGAACCGGCTGCTGCTGGCGCGGCTGTTCACCAAGCCCTGCAACGTGCTGGTGCTCGACGAACCGACGAATGATCTCGATGCGGAAACGCTCGAATTGCTGGAAGACCTGCTGGTGGAATTCGGCGGCACGGTGCTGCTGGTGAGCCACGACCGGGCGTTCCTCAACGAAGTCTGCACGAGCCTGCTGGTGTTCGAGGGCGAGGCGACCGTGACGGAATACGTGGGCGGTTACGACGACTGGCAGAAGGAGCGGGCCGCCAAGGCGGCGGCCCGCGCGGCGGCGGACGAAAAAGCGAAGCGCGCAGCGAAGGAAGCGACGGCCACTGCGACCGGTGGGGCGCCGAAAAAAGCCTGCAAGCTGACCAACAAGGAGCGCGCCGAGCTGGAGGCTTTGCCGAAGGTCATCGAAAAATTGGAAGCCGAGCAGGAAATCCTCACGGCCAAGCTGGCGGATCCGCTCTTCTTCAAAAAACCGCCGGTGGAAGTCACTCACGCGACCGAGCGCGTCCACGAGATCGAGGCGGAGCTCGCCGCGGCTTATGCGCGCTGGTCGGAGCTGGAAGGGTAGGAGCTCTTGCTCCCGGCCGGGGCGGCGAGTCTTCGACGATAGCAGCCGATCAGGCGATAACGTCCCGGCGCAGCTTCTCGAGTTCTTCGAGTCGGAGTTCGAGCCGCTGACGAACGGCGCGGCGGTTGATCTCCCACGCGAACCAGAGGCAAAAGGCAAAGAAGAGGCTGAAACCGCCGATCGAGAGAGGGTCCCGGCCGACGTCCCACGGCGGGCGGTTGCGAATCAAGGTGCCGAAAACGATGCCGATCGCGGCGGCGATGGGGCCCAGGTACCATTGCCAGATGTGGAGGAACATCTGCCGTTGGTGGCGCAAGCCGGCGATTTCGGCATCGAGCTTGGCGAGCAGAGGCGCATCGGGCCCCAGCCGGCTGCGCTGGGTCCGGAGGCGTTCGCGGAGGAATACCCCGGTGACGCCGAGCATCAATGCCATCGCCAACCCGATCGGCCAGCCCGCCCGGCCCTGCTGCCACCAAATCAAGCCGAGCGCAGTCGTGACGATGACGCCGGCCGCAGCCTCGAGGAGGTCGCGCGCGAGTAGTGCTTTCGCCGTTTGGCGCCGCGTGCGCTCGAAATTCTGTCTGAGAAGCTGTGAAAAACTCTCCTCAAGAAGATTTGGAGAGCCTGCGGAGCATGAGGGCGGAGGCGGCGAGATAGATCATGGCCTCGGAATGAGTGGGCTTAACTTCATAGTCCTTGGAGAGACGGCGGAAGTTGCCGAGCCAGGCGAAGG
>SIBR01000043.1 GCA_009695065.1 Opitutus sp.
ACGAGTTTGGTGCGAGACGGCCGATCGGCCCGGGGGGGCGTGGGGAGACGTTTGCATGGCGGACGAGTCGCAGGCCGGAGAGCCAGCGCCCACGGGTTCAGCCTTTCGCCGGAGCGGGAGGAACAGGCGGCGGACCGGGATCGCGCGGGCCGTAGGCGACCGTCCAAAACGCATCGAGGAGCGCCTGTTCGATCTCGAACAGCGAATCGAACTCCTTCGAGCCCGCGAGCTGCTCGGCGCCACCCGTCCGTTCGGCAAAATAAATCGTCCGCGTGCGCGCGGGCTCGCCGGCGGCGGCCCCGGTGGTGGTGAGCGTCGCATCGAGTTGGTAACGCCAGGAGCGTTCTTCCGCACCCACCATGAATTTTTCCGTGAACGGGCCGGGTCGGAAATTCTTCGCGCGCGGGCCGCGCAACTGCGCGACGAGTTTCTGCACGGCTGACGGGTCGGGGACGGGCGCGGTGGGGAGCCCCGCGGCGTCGAGTGGGGTGTCAAAGACGGCCTTGCCCGAGGTCAGGTCGGTGAGCTTGAGCCCGGTGATCCGCGCATTGGCGGGGATCGGGGGCAGGGCGCGATCGCGCCACACCGCTGGCTCCACCGGGAATTCATCCACGACGTGCGTATCCAGACTGTAGATCGACGAACCCGGATTGGCCGCGGTGCCGACCCGGGCAAAGACCCGACGGCTGGCGTCGGTGCCGAGTTGAAGCACCACGGTGGTGCTCGCGTTCGGGGCCGCGGGGGTGGCCGACGGACTCGCTGGCTTGGGCGCGCTCGTCAGCGTCAACGTGACCTCGCGTTCCGGCCGGTTGAAACCCCAGGTTTCAAGCTCGGCGCTGGACGGGCTGTCGCTGACGAAACTGCGGGCCGAGAGTTGCGTGAGCTGGGTGAGGAAGCGCTCCACGGCCCCGCGATCGGCGGGGGTGGTTTGCCGGTCCTGGCCTTCGTCACGCAGGACCACCTGCCAGACTCCGCCCTCGGCCGCCGGGGTGCCCGGATCGAGCCGTTGTAGCGTGATGGGCGGTCCGCTCTGCCGTGGCGCCGCGACGGTGATGGCGGTGACAGTCTGAGGGGCAAAATCGACAATGCGGCGTTCGCGCAACTCGGTCGTAGCACCGCGCAACGCGTCCAAGAGCTCCGGCGCGACGACGACGGTGACCAACTGGCTGCGGTTCTCGAGTTGCGCGTAGTATTCCACTTCGCCCTTTTTCGCGGCCGGGACCGGCGGAGTGGCGGGGGCCTTTGCCGGCGTCGCGGGAGCGTTCGGGAGCGGAGTTCCCTCCGGCGTCGTTGGCGGGATGGCCGGCGTGACCGGCGAGCCTAGGAAAAGGGTTTCGCTGCGGCCGTTGCCCTCGATCGTGATGCGCAAGTCCGGCGCGGCCGACGGGAGATCGGCCGGCGGGCGGGGATTGAAGGATTTTACCCGGAGGCCGTTGAGCTGGTTGATCGTCAGTTCGATCGCGGTGCGGCCGCCGGGCGCGACGATGGGTGCCTCGAAATTCCAGCGGGCGTTATCGCGCCGGATGCGTACGCGCACGCCGGCCGAAGCTCCGCCGGGACTGGCGCTCACCGTCTGGATGAACAGCGAACGGGCCTCGAAAACCCGAATCATCAGCAGCTCGTCGGCGCGGAGTTGATCGAGGGGGAGCGAGAGGCTGTCGACGAGGGTGCGGTTGACGACGTGGATGCGCTGGCCGTCGGGCGAAAGAATGTAGAGCCGGTTGCCGACCTTGGTGGTGTCGCCGATGCGGAGAATCGTCGGTGGCAGCGGTCCGTTGGCGGTGGCGGGATCGCCCGAGGTGAACGCGATGGTGAGTTTGGGCTTGTCGAGGCCGTAGTCGGCCAGGGTGGGATTGTTGTTCTTGCCGAGGTCCTTCGTGGGAAAACTCGTTTCGTGTTCGAGGAATTGGAGCTCGTTGATGATGCTGCGCACCGCGATGAGATTCGCCGGCCAGTCGAGCGGTTTGGTGAGCATCCAGGTGTCGCGATTCCGGACGAGACCGAAGGAGCCCCCGGGAGCGGTGCTGGTGACCTCGAGCGAGCGGATGTCGGCGGCCTCGGCCCCGAGCACGCGCCGGCGGGCCTCGAGCGAGGCGGCCTCGGTGCGCCAGCTACGCTCGAACTTGAAAATGAAAAAGAACAGCGCGACGTTCAGGAAAATCAGGACGAGCGTGACTTTGGTGCGCATGGAGGTCGGTGGCTGGCTTACACGCGCCTGATCCAATACACAATCAAGCCAAGCAGCAACGCCGCGCCGGGCAGGGCGAGCAGCAAGGTGTAGCGCAGGCGGAGAAATTGAGTGGAGCTGAGCGCCAGCTGGAAGCGTTCGATCGGGCGCGGCGCGATCGTGAGCTGGCGGTCGCGGTCGACGGACCAATTGACCGCGCCGAGGAACACCGGGAGGTTGCCGTTGTTGGTGATGCGCCGGTTCGAAACCAGGTCGCCCGAACCGAAAACGACGAGCCGGCCGCCGGGGACGCTGAAGGGCAGATTGTCGCGGACGGAAACCCGTTCGGAGGCGACGACGACGCCGAGTTGGTCGCGGGGAGGGATCCCCGGGATCGGGCGAATGTCGTTCGGGTCCCGGACGGCCGGCAGCCGGCGGTAGTTGGTTTCGCCCCAGGCGGTCTTCGACGTGGCGGCGACGGGGACGACCGTCAGCCCGCTGGCCGTCGAACGGCCGGGGTCGGGTCGGACGGTGCGCGTGGCGCCGAGGCGGAGAGGGAAGTGGTAACTCAAGACCGTTTGCACAATCGGATGGGTCGGATCGTAGGCCGAAATCATCAGGTCGGCGTCGTCGGTGACGTTGGCCGGATCGGGATCGACGACCAAGTCGTCGTCTACGAGCACGCCCCAGTCGAGCAGGAGATCGGCCAGCCCGAGCCGGTCGGCGCTCTGGCCCGGCGCCAGCAGCAGGATCAGCCGGCCGGCCCGGGTGCTGAGATACTGCCGCAACAGCTCCTGCTCGGGGCGTGTGTAACTGCTGTTGCTGCGGTTCGGCGACGGGTCGACGGCGACGAGCAGGCTGGCATCGGCCGGCACGCGGCGCGCCACGGACAGGTCGATCGTGTCGACCTGGAAATTCCTGAGCCGAAGTTGCTCCCGGAGCACCGACAGTCCGCGGACCGCGTCGGTATCGGTGGGCTGCAGTTCGCCGTGGCCGACGAGGAAATAGATTTTCTGTTGTTCAGAACTCGTGACATCGAGCACCGCGGCGGTGAGTGCCTGTTCGCCTCGGAACGCCTCGCGCTGTTTGTTTTTCACCACGTACAGCTCGTCGACCGGCAGCGACCGGCGTTGTTTCTCGCCCGAGATGACCACGATCAGGTCGGATTGATCGATGCCGAGTTCCTCGGCCCGGCGGCGGTTCTGGTAGACGTCGATGTACTCCCGCGTGATCCGGCCCCTGGCGTTGCCGGCGGTGGCGTAGGTGTATTCGTCGAGCAGACCGCGCACCTCGGGGTTGTCGTGTTCCTCCGTGAGGGTCGCCACGAGGTGGACGGGACGCTGGAGATTTTTGATATACGAGAGCGTTTCGGCCGAGAGGGAGAATTTTCGCTGGCGGGTGAGGTCGAACCGCCAGACGTGGTTTCGGGCGACGTAGTTCAAACCCGCGAAGAACGAAAGGAACAGCACCGCCTGCAGCACGAGGTTGAACGTGCGGAGCCAGCGGGTGGCGCGAAAGCTGTCGAACGTGCCCATGTCAGCTGTGCAGGAGCTTGGCCTCGACTCCGAGAATGCTGAAAATCAGCGCCAGCACCGTGCCGCTGGCGTAGAAGAGCAGGTGGCGGATATCGATCACGCCGCGGGTGAAGTCGCGCTCGTGGCCGAAGATGTGGGTGTATTCGATTGCGGCCTTGACCGGACGAAACACCCCCTGGCCCAGCCAGGCAGAATCCCAGAGGGCATTGCCGCCGAGAATAATGCTCGCGAGCATGACGCAGCCGAGGATGCCGGCCACGGATTGGTTGCGCGTGAGCGAGCTGGCGAACACCCCGAGCGCGACGAAGAACAGGCCGGAAACGGCGACGAAGAGATAACCGCCGAGCAGCGGACCGAGGTCGATGAAACGAATGTCGCCGGAAAACTGCTTCAGCAGGTAAAAGAAGCCGCCGGTTGAACCCCACAGCAGCACGTAGAGAAAATAAGCGGCGCCGAATTTTGCGAGGACGACCTCCGTCGTGGTCACGGGCGTGGTCAGCAGCGTCTCGATGGTCCCGAGCCGGCGTTCCTCCGCGAGGCACTTCATCGTGAGCAGCGGCACCATGACGCACACCGGCAGCCAGAAGAGCTGGAAAAAAATATGGGCCGGCGAATGCTCCTGGGGCGCGTTGCTGTATTCCTCGAGGATCTTGGTGAAGATCATGCCCATGAACCCGAGAAACAGGGTGGCGGCGACGTAGGTCGCCGGGCTGACGAGCAGCATTCGGATCTCGTGGCTGAGGAGCGTGGGAAGGTGCTTCATGGTTGAACGGGCGGGGCTTTCGGCGCGGCGATCGCATCCCAACTGCGGCGGGTCGCTGCGAGGAAGACGTCTTCCAGGGTGGGATGGGCGCGGCTGAGGGCGCGCACCCGGAAATTCTGCGCGAGGAGGGCGCGCAGGATGACTTCGCCGAATTCGGCGTCGCCGGCCATCGTCAGCGTGGCTTTGCGAAACCCCGTGGGGTCGGGATCGGTTTCGGTCGTGATCCGCAGCGATGGCGCGATGGCGGCGAGCACGGCGGGCAACGCGGTGGAGTCGCCGGCCAGTTCGATGTGGTAGGTTGAGTGGCCGACGATTTCGCGCCGCAGGTCGGCGGGCGTGCCCTGCGCCACGACCCGGCCCTGGTTGATGATGAGCACGCGATCGCAGGTGACCTCGATCTCGGGCAGGATGTGCGACGAGATGATCACGGTCATCCGCCCGCGCAGGCTCGCGATCAGGTCGCGGATGATCAGGATCTGGTGCGGGTCGAGGCCGATCGTCGGCTCGTCCATGATGATGACCGGCGGCTCGGCCAGGATGGCTTCGGCGATGCCGACCCGCTGGCGGTAGCCTTTCGAAAGCTGGCCGATGATTTTATGCCGCACCCGCTTGAGGTCGCAGACCTCGAGGACCTCGTCGATGCGCGGGCCCAGTTTGCGGCGCGGCACTTCCTTCAGCCGGCCGCGAAAATACATGTACTCCGAAACCCGCATGTCCTCGGGCAGCGGGTTGTTTTCCGGCATGTAGCCGATGCGCCGCTTGATTTCGTCGGGCTGCGTGGCCGCCGGGATGCCGCAGATGCGCACGTCGCCGGAGGTCGCCGGCAGGTAGCCGGTGAGGATGCGCATCGTGGTCGATTTGCCCGCCCCGTTGGGGCCGAGGAACCCGATGATCTCGCCCCGCGCGACGGAAAAGCTGATGTCGCTGACAGCCGTGACCCCGCCGTAGGTTTTCACCAGGCGGGACACTTCAATGGCGATCGGCGGCTCGGACATGCGGGCTTTGACTCTCAACGCTCGAAATTGAGCCGTAAACCCTCAACTTGCCTTCTCGAGCGTGACTTCCCCCGCCCGGAATCGCTGCGTGCGGCCTTCCTCGCGCAGCAGGAGGGTTCCTTCGTCGTCGACCCCCATCACCGTGCCGTGGTGCCGCCGTCCGCCTTCCAGCAGGGTGATGGTCTTGCCTCGCAGCATGTCGTAGCGCTGCCAGAGGTCGCCGAAGGTTTTCCCGTGTTCGCCGTCGACGAACGTTTGATAGGCGAGGAGGACGCGGCCGATGAGGGCGGCGGCGAGCCGGTTGAGGTCGAGCGGTGCACCGGTGACCTCGGCGAGAGAGATCGCGCGCCGGGCGAGGTCGGCCGGCCAGCCGCCGGCTGGACTGTTGACGTTCAATCCCAGACCGAAAACCAGATCGCGGATCTCGTCGGCGTCGACCCGGGCCTCCGTGAGCATGCCGCCGGCCTTGCGGCCGCTGAACAGGATGTCATTGGGCCATTTCAGCCCCGGGGTGACCTTGGCGAAGTTGGTGAGAAACTCGCACAGGTTGACGCCCATCCAAAGGGTGAACGTCGGCATGCGCTCGGGCGCGACGCGGGGACGAAAGGCGAAACTGATGTACAGATTACCGTTGGCGTCGCTGTGCCACGCGCGGCCGAGCCGGCCGCGGCCCTGGATTTGCCGGCCGGCGAGCACTGCGAATGGCGTGGGTCGGCCGGCGGCCAGCTGCCGCGCGGCTTCGTCGTTGGTGCTGTCCACCTCGGGCAGGACGAGCAGGGAAAAATGGCGGGGACGGACCTTGAGCTGCACCTCGATGAACGCGGTATGGAGCGTCTCCGGCCGTCGCATCAAGCGGTAGCCGCGGGAGCGTTGCGCCTCGAAGCCGAAGCCGGCGGCGCGCAATTTTTCCATGTGCTGCCAGATGGCCACCCGGCTGATCCCCAGTTTTTCGGCGAGCGCGGCACCGGACACCCAATTGGGCTCACGGGCGATAAGTTCGCGAAGAATGACATGTTCGACGGTGGGCATCAGCTTGAACGTTGCGGCGGGCGGTGACCGTTCCGGGTCGGGAGTCACCGCGAAGTTGAAAGAAGAAGCGATTGTCCCACGCTGGCGCAAATGTCATTTGAGGAATTCCAGGAATCTCTGGCGGGCGACCCGGCGCCACCGGCCGGATTGAGCCTGGCGTTGCAGGCGCTGTGGCATGCGGCGTCCCGGCGGAATGGGGACGGCTGGACGCGGGCCCATCAATGTGCGCAGGACGATCCCGGTCGGTACGGCTCGTGGGTGCATGCCCACCTGCACCGGGAGGAAGGCGATCTGGAGAACGCGGGCTATTGGTATGCCCGGGCCGGACGAAAGGTCCCGCTGCAGCGATCACGCTGGAGGAGGAGCGGGAGCAGATCGCGCGCGAATTGCTGGCGGGGTGAACAGATCCTTGCCGTCGGTCCGGAGGGAGGCCCGCTGCAGGCGCGGGATGGGAGACCCCGATCTCAGCCCAGTTGCAGGCCCCGTCAGGCAATGCCCGGCCGGCACGCCTCAATGCAGACGGGCTTACTTCGACGAGCCGCTGCGCCAGCCGAAATCGTTCGTGCGCATGTAGGTCTTCTGGGACTCGCGCAGGATGTAGGAGCCTTGCGCGGGGTCGGACTGGGCCGCCGCCCGCGCGGTATCCTTCATCTCCGCCATGTTATTCAGGCGTTCGTCCTCGGCGTACATGGTCATGGCGCGCTTTTCCGCAGAGGTGCCGAAAAGGGGGATCGTGAAACGGTTCAATGCGCGGTCGGTTTCGGAAATGTAGCGGCTCATCGCGATCGCCGTAAGCCCCTTCTGGGTGTTGATGGCGCGCTCGGTGAAGACCGGCGGGGTCGCTTCCCTCACAATGTACTTGGGCAGGCGGATGATGTTGTTCCGCGGCTTGTCGACGTCGCGCATGTCCACCAACGATTCCTCGACTTTGGGTGCGGGCGCGGGTTTCGGCGGGGCCGGGGTATATTTCGGCGCGGACGCGGCGAGCTGGGCGGCGACCTCGGGCGAGATCGCACGAACGCGCCGGGGTGCCTCGCGTGGCGCGGTCTGGGTGGAAACTGGCTCGGCCTTCTTCGGCGCCAGGAGGGACGGAGTCGGGGACTCGGTCTGCCCGAGCGCGACCGCGCCAATCATACAGGCGGCGAGTGTGATGGAGAACAAACCGATCGGTGCGTGGCGGGCCATGACGATGAGAACGATGGCGGCTTCTGTGGTTCCCTGCAACCTCAAGGAAGGAGAACGCCCCGCCCGTTGAACGAGGGGATTGGGAGGCGAAAACAGGTCAGGCGGGCGAAGCGGTCGCGGCGGGGGCCGCTGGCGTGGTGCGTTTCGGGGTCAGGATCTTGCCGAGGACGAGACCGGCGATGAAGAACGCCACAAAGTCGTAGAACGCCTGCATTGTCACCCAGCCGACAGAGTGATTCCGCTAGACGGCGGAGCCATAATCGTAAAGTGCCACCAGCAGCCCGATGGTGCCGCAAAACCGCACTCGGCAGCCGAAACCGCGAAAGGTCTGGGCCGAGGCATCGAGCATGAAGATGAGCAGGAGGCAGAGGGCAAACTCGTGCAGGTAACCTTTCAAGAGTTGGATTGGATCCATCATCGGCCGGCCGCTCTTGACGAAATGCACCTCGGCGATCGGTCCCCGTTGCATGAGTTCGCCCTGCCGCGCCGCGCCGAGCTGCGTCCCGGGCAGGAGATATGTGCCGGTGGCGGGGAAGATTTTCCCCAGGGCCTCGCCAGCCGCCGCCTCGTCCGGCACGAGGGCAAGCGCCTTGTAGGGCAGGTAGTGGGGCCCGCCCCAAAAAAGAAAACCCCAGGCAAACATCGCGAGAGCGGCAAGGGCCGGGGCGAGGAGGAGTTTTTTCATGAGGGGGCGCGAGGCTGATGGCGGCCACGACCGCCATCGACAGGTCATTTATCGCCAGTCCGCCCCAACGACAATCCCCGCCTGTGCCCGCCGGTCGGACGCACATTGACCCGTCGAAGCGAGGTGCCCCCGAAGGAGGGCAGACCGAAGGACATCTCTTTTGACAGGGGATCGTTCGCCGCTGAGCGTCCGGCATTCATGCCTCTGCCCGCCATCGCCTCTCGCGTTAGACTCAAGGATCGTCTGCCGGATCACTTGTACCGGGTGCGAGCCGGTGAGTCTGGCATCCATGGCCGCGGGGTTTATGCGCGGCGGACGATTCCGAGTGGAGTGCGCATCATCGAGTATGTTGGCGAAAAAATCACGAAGGCGGAATCCCATCGGCGCGAATTGCGGCGGCTCGCGCGGCAACGGCGCGGCGGGGATGGGTGCGTGACGATTTTCGATCTCAACCGGCGCTTCGATCTCGATGGCCGGACCCGCCGGAATATCGCCCGGCTCATCAACCACTCCTGTGCCCCGAATTGTCGTTCCGAAACCATTCGCGGCCGGATCTGGATCATCGCCCAGCGCGAGATCGCGCCGGGCGAGGAGCTCACCTTCGACTACGGTTATGCCTTCAAGGAGTGGCCCCTGCACCCGTGCCGTTGCGGGGCGAAGAATTGCGCCGGCTACATCGTCAATGGCGGGCAACGCTGGCGCGTCCGCCGTTTGGTCCGCGCCAGGGAAAGAGCGGCCGAAAAATCGACCCGCCTGATTCCGGGAAAATCGGGAGCGCGGGCGACTTCACTGAAATCATCGGATGGGATTTCCGCCTCGGGCGATAAAAAGACGAGTTGAATGGCGGGTCCGCCCGGCTACAACCGGGGGATGATCTCCCTCCGCCCCCTCCGCCTTGCGGTGCTCCTCAGTATCGGTGCCTCCGCCGCTTTTGCCGCCGGCACCCCGCCGAACACGCTCACCGCCGCCGAGAAAAAGGCCGGTTGGAAACTGCTGTTTGACGGACAGTCGCTGGCCGGCTGGCACGGAGTGAAAAAGGGGAGCCCCCTTCCCCCGGGCTGGAGCGTGAAGGGTGGCGTGCTCACCTGCGCGACGGGCAACCAGGGGGGAGACATCGTTTCCGATCAGGTTTTCGACAATTTCGAGTTGTCGTGGGAATGGGCGATGCCGCCGAAGTCCAACAACGGAGTGAAATATTTCATCACCGAGGAGCGTGGAAACGTCGGGCATGAGTACCAGATGATCGACGACTCGATCGCGGCGGATCATGCGGACGGCAGCACCGCGGCGTTTTACCTGGTCGTGGCGCCGGACCCGGTGAAGAAGAAGGTCAAGCCGTTCGGCGAGTGGAACCACTCGCGGGTCATCGTGAACGGCAATCACGTCGAGCACTGGTTGAACGGCCAGAAAGTGGTGGAATACGAGTGCGGCAGCCCGGCGGTGTTGGAGCAGGTGAAGAAGACAAAATTCAAGACGACGCCCGGTTTCGGCACGAAGGTGCGCGGCCACATTCTGCTGACGTATCATCACGATGAGGCGTCGTTCCGGAACGTGAAACTCCGCGAATTGTCGGCGAAGTAAGCGGCTGCGTGGGCCGGGCGGTGGAGGATGACGCCGCCCGGAGCGTGAGCACAGGGGCTGGCTTTTGGCTCATTCCGACCCTTTCCGCGGATGGCGCGGATGGAACGGATAGAAGCTGATGGGACTTATGCTTATCCGCGCCCATCTGCGCCATCCGAGGAAAAATTCTGCTGGCCGAATTCAGCTCAGGTACAGTCTGTCTGCGCTAGAGCAGTTTGAATTGTGTCGTAGCCGATTGGAGAGACCGAAAAATCCAACTGGGCACAGAGTTCACAGAGAAAAGCACTGAGAACACAGAGTAGTTTCAGTGCCCTGTGCGCTCGGATTGATCCTCGGTGCGCTCCATTGCCTTGGCCAGCAACCGGGTGGCTTCCGCGGAAACGACGGCGCGTTTAACCGCTCCCCGGCTTCGAGTCGCGTTCCATCGCGGCCACGATGCCATTGCGGAAAATCACGCGGAAACGATCCAGCCACAGCCAAGCGTAAGTCGTATAATTCCAGCTTTCAATCTGATCAGGGTCACCGAGGGCGAGCCGGACCAATATCGGCAATATTGGTACGAACGTTCGCATGCGGGGCTACACCGGCACAATATACTGCCCCGTGTCGCCGCCGCCTATTTTTCCGGCACCGTCGTCGGCTGGCCCATGCGCACGTGGTAGTTGTAGATGTGCTCGTTCATGAACATCTCGATCTCCCGGAACACGCGGGTTGAGGTGCCGGGGCGCCAGTTGGCGTGGCCCTCCGCCGGCAGCTCCAGCGACGAAAGGGGCACGCCGGTCCGGCGCAGCACGGAACGCAGGCGCAACGAGTGGGTCGGCGGCACGATCTTGTCCTGCGTGGCATGCACCAGCAGCACCGGGGTCTTGATGTTCGCGGCGTGGGTGAGCGGCGACATCGCCTTGAGCCGTGCCGTGTCGGTGCCAAACAACGCCCGGCGCACCGCGGTGCGGAACGAATTGGCCGGCGCCACGATGTTGATGTCCGTCGTTTCCAGCGCCTGGTTGATCCACACCGGCAGATCGGTGGGGGCGTTGAGCGCCACCGCGGCACGGAAGGCGTCCGGATACAGCTGGATGGCGCGCAGGGCGAGATAGCCGCCGTAGCCCGTGCCGAGGACGGCCACGAGCTTGCGGTTCAGCGGCATCTGGGCGGCGAGAAATTCGAGCGCGGCCTGCGCATCGTCGACCGCGGCGCGGTCGGAATCGACTTTGGTGCCCACCATGTGCTGGAGGCCGAATCCGCCCGAACCGCGGTAGTTCACCTGGATGACGGCAAAGCCCATCGTGGCCAGTGCCTGCGCGCCGCGGTTGAAGCCCGGCAGGTCGCGGCCCCACGGGCCGTCGTGGAAATAGATCAACACCGGCGGCGGGTTGATGCGCGGCTTGGCGGGGAAGGTGACGATGCCGGAAAGCCGGACCCCGGCGGGACTGGCGAACGCGAACGGCGTCGAGCGGTTCAGCGATTCCGGCGCGAGATCCGGGGCGCAGCGAGCGCGTTCCTGCAGCTTGCCCTCGACGCTCCGGAAAATCACGAAGGCGCCGGGATCGTTTTCGCCGGCGAGGTGAATGAGAAAATTCTCGCGCTTCGCGTCCCACTCCAGGATCTGAACCACGTGTTTTGCGGGGCCGCGTTCGAGGCCCTGCTGGAGGGCGCTGATTTCGGGGTCGAACCACACGGTGGTAGGCCAGGATGGCGGCGAGGCGCGGATGCCCACGACTTTTTTTTTCGCGCGATCGTAGACCAGCGTGTCGCCGCGCAACGCATCACTCGGGTCGGCGAGATCGAAGCGGGGATGCTCGACGGCGAAGTCGGTCCGCTGGCCGGTCTGGAGGTTCAGACTGTAGATGCCATAGGTGTCGCGGTCGGCATTGGACGCAAAATAGAGCGACTGGGAGTCGGAGTCGAAACCGAGCGGGAAGGAATGCCGGCCGAGGAAATTCTCGGGCGTCAACCGGAAGGGCGCCGCGGCGAGGGCGGGGAACTTGGCGTCCATTTTCTGCCAGCGCTTGCCGTCGTGGTAGTCGAAGCTGCGATCCGTGCTGAAAAAATGGAGCGCGAGCCGGGGCTTGCCGGTGCGGTCGGCGAGCAGGCGGCCCACGGCGTCGACCTCGTCCACCTGTTTCGTCCGGCCGGTGCGCACGTTGATCCGGTAGAGCGTCGCGGACATCTCGGCGCCGGACAGTGTCACGGCGTCGTCGAGCATCCCCGTGTTGCTCCGGGCCTCGACGAGGATGTTGTCGGGGTCGTCATCCAAGAGATCCGCGACGACGGGATAGCGGTCGGTTTTCCACGCCATGGCAAAACTGCTGAAAACATCCGCCGTGTCGGCGGACGGGATCGTGGCCCCATCGGTGGTGTCATCGGAGTTGAGGGGGCCGCCGAGCGGGTCGGTGGGCGGCGTCGTGTCGGCCGACATGTCGGGCGTGTTGAGGCGGCGCCCGGCCACGCCGCGCACGCCGGGCCCGCCCCCGCCGGCCACCCGGTTGAAATAGGGATTCTGCTGCCGCTTTTGTTCAAAGTCCGTGCGGACGTCGCGGGCGCCGATCAGCCGCTTCGGTTCGGTGCCGTCCGCGTTGATCGCCCAGAGGGAGTTGTCGTCGACCGAAAAAACCAGCCGCGTGGCGTTCTTCCAGCGCAGGTAGGTGAAACGCGAGGGGAGCTTCTCTTTGGTGCCGGACATTGGCTCGACGTAGTCGTCCGAGACGGCGATGCGGCGGGCCTTCTTGGGCTCCAGTGCGACGAGCATGAGCGCGAGGCTGCCGTTTTCATGCACGGAATACGCGAGGGTTTTCCCGTCGGGCGAAAGAGATGCCGTGTCGGTGCGGAACGGGGCGAAGAGACGGGCGAGGTGAGCGGCGGACACGTCCTCGCCGGCGGGGGCGGACGAAATCAGCGCGAGACCGGCCAGAATCCAACCCAGGCAGCGAAGAGCGGAGCGCATGATAGCGCAGACGCCCGGGGCCCGGCAAAGTTTCATCGGCGGCGGGGTTCAGTGGGGATGGAGAACCGGACCAGAGGGGTTAACCGCTAATCCTCGCTAATGTTCGCAGGCCAATAGGCCCGCGATGAGCGCCTGCGGCCAAGCAAAGCCGCAGGCGCTCATCGCCGGAGCCATGGCGAAGGCTAAGCATGAGCGAAGGTTGGCGGTGCACCCAGGCTGGGAAATTGGGCCGAAGTGCCTGGGTATTCCTCGGGCCGAAGGGCATGATTCTCTCTAAATCAGGCCCAGCTTCATTTTCCCCTCTTCGGAGATCATCTGCTGATTCCAGGCGGGTTCCCAGGTGATGCGCACGTCGGCGTCGCCGACGCCGGGAACGAGGAGAATCTTGCTTTTGGCGTCCTCGGCGATCGCCGGGCCCATGCCGCAACCGGGCGCGGTGAGGGTCATGGCGACGTTCACCTTGTAGGTGGGCGCATCGGCGGGCGCCGGGCTGTCTTTCTTTTCCACGTCCATGGAGTAGACGAGGCCGAGATCGACGATGTTAACCGGGATTTCCGGATCGAAGACCTGGCGGAGCTGGGCCCAGATCGCTTCGGGATCCGGCGCGCCGCCGGTCAGGGTGGCGGCCTGGACGGCGGTGTCTTTCACTTCCTCTCCGAGGGCGTCCGCGTCGATGCCGTCGATGCGGAACAGCCCGAAATCCGTCTGCACGGTGTAGCTGCCGCCGAGGGTTTGGTGGATGAAGACGCGGGAGCTCGCGGCGAGCGTCTGCTTGTCGCCGGACGGAATCTGCGTGGCGACGACTTCGCGGGAGAGGGTGCGTTCGCGGTTGGCGGGCGTGCTCATGAGGCGGGAAATAACGGGGGCTGGCGGTGGTGCAGGTGTTAAAGTGGGTTCCGTCCGGTTGGCGGCGGGGGGATCGCCGAGGCCGTTACTTCTTGAACTTCGTTTTGATCAGGTCGCGGAGGGCGGCGTGGAGGTCGTCGTCCGCGAGGCGGTTGAGCACTTCCTCGAAGAAGCCGAAGGTGAGCAGTTCGTCGGCGGCCTCCTTGGCGATACCGCGGGACTGGAGGTAAAACTCCTGCTCGGGATCAATGCGCGACGAGGTGGCGCCGTGGGTGCAGCGGACGTCGTTGGCCTGGATCTCGAGGCCGGGGAGGGAGTTGGCCTCGGCCTCCTCGGAGAGCATGAGGTTGCGGTTGCTCTGGTAGGCGTCGGTCTTCTGCGCGTCGGGGTCGACGACGATGAGGCCGGAGAAGATCGTCTTCGCGGAGCCGCGGAGGGCGTTCTTGTAGAGCAGATCGGACTTCGTGTTCGGCGCCTGGTGAATCTGCAGCGTGCGCTGGTCGAACTCCTGGTCGGTCTCGGCGACGGTCAGGGCGAGCATCTCGGAGAACGCGCCGGGGGCCTGGAGTTGCGAGAGCGACTCGTGGCGGGCCTGGCGGGCGCCGAGGTGGAGGTTGAGGGACTGCACGCGGGCGTCGCGGCGGACGACGGTGGAGTTGGACTGGAAGGAGAGGGCGCGGTGGCTCCAGTCCTGCTTGCCGATGTAGGTGAGCTGCGCGCCGTGGCTCGCGTAAAGGTCGTTGGCGCCGATGGCGAGCTGGGCCTCGTCATCGTGGGCGGAGCCGAAATATTCCACGACGGTGAGCCGGGAGTTTTCACCCGCGACGACGAGCGTGTGCGGGAAGATGGCGGCAGTGGCGCCGAGGGCGTAGGAGAAAACGCCGATGGGGGCCTCGAGCTCGACGCCGCGCGGCACATGGATGAACGCGCCGTCGGTGAGGAACGCTTCGTGGAGCGCGGAGAATTTCGCGGAGCCGAGCTTGGGCGGCTGCGCCAGCAGGTGCTCGCGGACGAGCGCCTCGTGTTTGACGAGGGCGCTTTGCAGCGTGTCGACGATCACGCCGCGGGCGGCGAGATCGGCCGCGAGCACTTCGCGGGAGAAGAGGCGGCCGTTGGCGAAGACGAGCTTGGCGGCCTTCTTGATGCCGATGGGCGCGTGCGGCACCGACGTGGCGGCGGCGGGCAGGGAGAAACCGTCGAGCGTGAGGCCGCCGAGGTTGCTGAAGCGCCACGATTCGTCGGTGCGCGCGGGCATGGGCAGCTCGGCAAAGCGGTCGTAGGCGGCGCGCTTGCGGTCGAGCCACCACGACGGGAGCGGCGGGAGGCTGGCGAGGTGCGCGGCGAAGGCGTCGGCGGTGAAGGCGCCGATTACGGCCGAGGTGGAAAGGGTGGACGAGACGGACATGGGAATGACCAATGACTAATGTCTAATGACGGAGGGAGCGACCGCGGCGCCGGCGACTAATGGGTCATTAGTCCTTGGGCCCTGATCAATCGTCGGCGTCAGCCGACGCTGCCTTCCATTTCGAGGTCGATCAGGCGCTTGAGTTCGACGGAGTACTCCATCGGGAATTGCCGGGCGAGATCGTTGATAAAGCCGTTTACGGCGAGACTCATGGCCTGGCCTTCGGTGAGACCGCGCTGCTGCATGTAGAAGATCATTTCTTCGTTCACCTTCGAGACACTGGCCTCGTGCTGCACGTAGTTGCGGTCGCCGCGGACGGTGATGGCCGGATACGTGTCGGTGCGGCTGTTGGTGTTGATCAGCAGCGCGTCGCACTCGGTGTTGTTCTTGCAGCCCTTGAGATGCTTCGGGATGTGGACCACGCCGCGGTACGTGCTGCGGCCCTGGCCGACCGAGATGGATTTGGCGACGATGTTGGACGTGGTTTCGTCGGCGGCGTGGATCATCTTCGCGCCGGTGTCCTGGTGCTGGCCGTCGTTGGCGAGGGCGATGGAGATGACCTCGCCGCGGGCCTTGCGGCCCTTCAGCACGACGCCCGGATATTTCATCGTGAGCCGGCTGCCGATGTTGCAGTCGATCCACTTGATCTCGGCCTCCTCGTGCGCGACGCCGCGTTTGGTGACGAGGTTGAAGACGTTGTTGGACCAGTTCTGGACGGTGATGTACTGGATCTTGGCGCCCTTGAGCGCGACCAGCTCGACCACGGCGCTGTGCAGCGTGGAAGTGGAGAATTTCGGCGCGGTGCAACCCTCCATGTAAACGACCTCGGCGCCTTCGTCGGCGATGATGAGCGTGCGCTCGAACTGGCCGAAATTTTCCGCGTTGATGCGGAAGTAGGCTTGGAGCGGTTGCGCGACCTTGACGCCCTTCGGCACGTAGATGAACGAACCGCCGGAGAACACGGCGCTGTTGAGCGCGGAGAACTTGTTGTCGCCGGTCGGGATGACCTTGCCGAAGAATTTCCGGAAGAGTTCCGGATGCTCGCGCAGGCCCTCGGTCGAATTGACGAAGATCACGCCCTGCTTGGCGACGATGTCCTTGATGTTCGAGTAGGCGGCCTCGGAATCGAACTGGGCCTCGACGCCGGCGAGAAACTTGCGCTCCTGCTCGGGGATGCCGAGGCGCTCGAAGGTCTTTTTGATGTCATCGGGAACCTCGTCCCACGTGCGCTTGGGCTTCTGGCCCTGCGAGAGGTAGTAGCGGATCTTGGAGAAATCGATGGCCTCAAGGTCCTTGGTCGCCCAGTGCGTGGGCATGGGCTTGGCGAGGAAGGTCTTCAAGGCCTTCAGTCGGAAATCAAGGATCCACGGCGCCTCCTTTTTGACGGAGCTGATGTAGCGGACCGTGTCTTCGCTCAGGCCGGTGCCGGCGTCGAAGGCGTAGTCGACTTTGTAGGAGAAATTTCCGGAAGACTGGTCGATGCCGGCGACGGGATTCTCGGAAACCGTTTCCGCGTCGGTGGCGAGCGTATCGATGTTGGCCATGGGAGTGATTGATTTAGGACGCGAGGGCGCCGGGGAGGCGAAGGGTGGCGGGTTGGGTCGGGCGACGGGTCCTCGGACGGTGCGACGCGTGGGGTTGGATCAGGCGACGCCGAGCTCTTTTTTGACCCAGTCGTAGCCCTTGGCCTCGAGTTCGAGAGCGAGCGATTTGTCGCCGCTCTTCACGATGTGTCCGTCCCACATGACGTGGACGTAGTCGGGCACGATGTAGTTCAGCAGGCGTTGATAATGCGTGATCATCAACACGCCGAGGTTCGGGCCGCGCAGGGTGTTGACGCCGTCGGCCACGATGCGGAGCGCGTCGATGTCGAGGCCGGAGTCGGTCTCGTCCATGAGGGCGAATTTGGGCTCTAGCATGGCCATCTGGAGGATCTCGCAGCGCTTCTTCTCGCCGCCGGAGAAGCCCTCGTTCACCGAGCGCGAGGTGAATTTCCGGTCGATCTTCAGCATGTCCATCTTTGCATAGAGCCTCTTGTAGTAGGCGCTGGCGTCGAGTTCTTCGCCCTCGGCCAGGCGGGCCTGCTGGGCGGCGCGAAGGAAGTTGGCGATCGAAACGCCGGGGATCTCGCTCGGGTACTGAAACGCGAGGAAGATGCCGGCGCGCGCGCGTTCGTCGGCCTGCCGGGCCAGAATGGATTCGCCGTCGAGCAGCACGTCGCCGCCGGTGATGGTGTAATCCGGATGGCCGGCGATTGCCTTGGACAGCGTCGACTTGCCGGTGCCGTTCGGCCCCATGATGGCGTGGACTTCGCCGCTCTTGATGAGCAGCGAGAGGCCTTTGACGATTTCCTTTTCGCCGATGGCGACGGAGAGATTTTTGATTTCGAGCGAGGACATGGTCTGGAAAAGTAGCGAGTAGAGCGGGGCGCGAAACCAGGTCAGTGGGCGGCCCCGGTGGCCTTGCCGCGGAAGATGATTTCGACCGACTTGGCGTCGTAGCCCTGTGGCAGGACGGAGTTCACCTTTTCGAGGAGCTCGGCGGGCAGGTCGATATCGTGCGTCTTGCCAGTCTGCTCATCACGGAAATGGGCGTGCGGGCGGAGGTTGGGGCAATAACGCGTCGGACCCCGCTCGAAGTTGACCGACCGGACCAGATCGCACTGCACGAGGGTCTCCAAACAGTTGTAAACGGTCGCGAGCGAGATGGTGGGGAGCTCGGATTTCACCCGCGCAAAGACTTCGTCTGCCGTGGGATGGTCGCGCTTTTCGAGCAGGATGTTGTAAACAACTTCACGCTGCGGGGTGGAGCGGAGGCCGCTGTCGGCCAAGCGCCGGGAAAGGGTGTCGGAGTTTAAAGTTGTGGACATGCGTTTTGAGGGATGCTCAGCAAATTGGAATGGTTCTAAGGCGCAACTAATAATTAGAACTATTCCAAATAGCCTCTCGGGCGATAAGGCCCACGCCGACAGCGCAATCAGTTGGCTCGGGGCACGAACTCCTTTTTTCCGATGCGAACCGCGCTATTGCGTTGCTCCGGGCTCAACGAGCCCGCTCGCGGGTTGGCGCGTCAGCCTTCGTGTTCGGCAAGCCAGCGCTCGGCTTCGATGGCGGCCGCGCAGCCCATGCCGGCGGCGGTGATCGCCTGGCGGTAGACGTGGTCCGAGCAGTCGCCCGCGACGTAGACGCCGGGCACGTTGGTCTGCACCTGCGAGCCGGTGGCGGGCTTGAAGTAACCGCCCTCGTCGACGTCGAGCGGCGGGGCAAACGGGCCGGTGTTGGGCACATGGCCGATGGCGACGAAAATCCCCTTCACGGGCAGCACGGACTCGGCGCCGGTTTTAACGTGCTTCACCTTCAGGCCGCTGACGGCGCCCTCCTTCACGCCGAGCACCTCGACGGGCACGGTGTCCCAGACCATTTGGATCTTTTCGTGCCGGGTGGCGCGATCGGCCATGATCTTCGAGGCCCGGAGTGTATCGCGGCGGTGGACGAGGTAAACCTTGCTGGCGAAGCGGGTGAGAAACAGGGCTTCTTCCGCGGCGCTGTCACCGCCGCCAAGGACGGCGACCTCCATCTTGCGGTAAAACGCGCCGTCGCAGGTCGCGCACGTGGTCACGCCCTTGCCACCGTAAAGTTCTTTTTCGCCGGGGATGCCGGTCATGCGCGGCGAGGCGCCGGAGGCGATGATGACGGCTTTCGCTAGAATCACGCGGTCGCCGCAGAAAAGTTTGCGGGGCATCGACGTGAAGTTGACGCGGTCGACGAGCGCCTGCTCAAAGCGCGTGCCGAAGCGCGTGGCCTGCTCGCGCATGTTCTGGGTCAGGTGGAAGCCGTCGACGCCATGCGGGAAGCCGGGGAAGTTTTCCACCTCGCTGGTCGTGGTGAGTTGGCCACCGGGCAGCGGACCTTCGAGCACCAACGGGTTCAGATTGGCGCGGCCCGTGTAGATCGCGGCGGTGAGGCCGGCGCAGCCAGTGCCGATGATGACGACGTTTTCGACGGTGGGGGTGGACATGAGGAGCGTGGACAAAACACAGAGCCGCGGAGTTTGCGGAGTGCAACTCCGGAGATATAACCGGATCGAAAGGAACCGGTCGGTCGCGGCGGGGATGAACGGGGGCCGTCCGTCACTCGCGGCGGACAAGCTGGCGGGTGTCCCACAGCATCACCTTTTTTCCGTTTTCGGTGACGAATCGAATCCAGTTGCCGGAATTGCCCACACCGGTGTGAACCCGAAACGTGTGCCGGCTGAGGGGCAGCAGGCGGCCGACACCCGCCAACTCGAGCATCAACTCCGGTCCCGGTGGCCGGCGGACGGTGAAGACCTTGCCCGCCGGATCCACATAATCGCCCGTGAGCGCATCGAGCCGGCGGGTGTCGGCTTGCGCGGCGAGAATCCGGAGTAGCGGGGCAATCAAGTCGCGCGTCCAAGGGCCGTTGGTGGACAAGACCAGGCCGACGCCGACGTCCGGGCGAACGACGATGCGCGAATAAAAATAATTCCACGCCCCGATGTGATACCAGTAGGGCAGGTTTTCGCGCCACGTGTAATGCCAGCCGAGACCGATGGCGGTGGCTTCGCCCGCGGGCACGGCGGCGGTGAAGAGCAGATCCTTCACCGCGTCCGGAATGGGAGCGGCGGGGCCTTCCGCCAGATGGGCCTGCGCGAACCGCCCGATGTCCTCGACCGTGGCAACCAGGCTGGACGCCGGGGTCTGGGCGTCGAAGAGCGGAGATGCGGGCCGCGGCACGAGTTTTCCTTCCTGCATCCAATAGGATGTCGCGAGGTCGGGATGGGGTGGCAGCGTGGTGAGGCCGCTGGCGTCGAGGTGCAGCGGACGCAGGACGCGGTCGCGCAACAGATCGGCATACGTTCGGCCGGTCGCGCGTTCCATCGCCGCGCCCACCAGCGAGAATCCGGTGTTCGAATACTGGTGCTGCAATCCTGGCTGCGCCGTCAGGCCGGCCGCGCGCGTCCATGCGAGCAATTGTTCGAGCGAGTAGGAGTGATTGGACTGGCCCCAGCCGTTGGTGAAGCCGGAGGTGTGGCTGGCGAGGCGGCGCAGCGTGAGCGGCGGTGCGCCCGGCTCCGGGAAGCGGGGTTGAAATTCCGGGAGGTAGCGGGTGAGTGGCGCGTCGAGATCGATCCGGCCCTCATGCGCCAGCTGCGCGAGCATCAGCGTCGTGTAGACCTTGGTGATCGACGCCATCTGCCAGCGCGTCGCGGTGGTAGCCGGGCGCTTTTGCGCGACGTCGGCCAGGCCGAACGCGCCACTCCAGAGGAACCCCGAGGCGTCGACTGCCGCCACCGCGATGCCCGGCGCCTTTGTGGTCGGGTCGGCGAGCCACTGCCTGACCGCCTCAGCGACCTCGGGCGGTGGCGCGGGAATGGCCGCGCCCACGGCGGGCCGTAGCAGGACGACGACGAGCAGCAACAGACAGGCACATGACGTTCGGATCGGTAACGGAGTTTTCATGGGGTGGGGCCACGGCGGGCTTTTAGGGAAGGGCCAAAGGAACTACTGGGGCAGCTCGTCCGGTCGCCCAATGCTAAAAAACGCAGCCGGGCCCGAGTTAGTCGCGGTGTTTGCTCCCCGGCTGAGGCACGACGGCGATGCTCACCACCTGTAACTCCGCTTGATCTTCAGCGGCTGGTAGAGGTCGGGGGAGAGTTCCTGCAAAAAGCGGCTCGGGCTTTGCAGCATCGCGGGTCCGCCCTTGGTGTTCACCTTCGGGAAGCAGAGGTAGAGTTCGTCCCGGGCGCGGGTGACGGCGACGTAGAACAGTCGGCGTTCCTCCTCGACGTCGCCGGCCTCGATGGCGCGGCGCAGCGGGAAACTGCCGTCGGCGAGGCCGATCAGAAACACGGCGGCGAATTCGAGGCCCTTGGCCTGGTGCACCGTCGTGAGGCGGAGCGCATCGGCGTTGGGGTCGGCGGAGCGGTCGCTCGTCTCGCTGTTCAGTAGCATCACCTCGACGAGGAGTTGATGCATGTCGTCGTAGCGGCTCGCGAAACCGATCATCGATTTCAGGTCGTCGAGGCGCGAGACGTAGTTGGCGAACGCGCCCTTCAGGTAGTCCCCATACCAGCCGTCGATCGCGATCTCGACGGCGTTGTGCGGCTTCAGCGTGCGCATCACGTCGGCGACCTGCTTGAGGGAGGCGGTGAATTTGGGCCATTCCTCCTTCGCATCCTTCGGCACCTTCGACTTCACGTCGTCGGTGTCGAGCGCGTCGATGAAGTCCAGCTGCAGCAGCTTGGCGTGCTCCAGGGCGGCGGCGTGGAGTTTTTGCGCGTTCTTGTCGCCGACCTTCGGGAGCAGCACGGCGATGCGGTTCCACGCCGCGATGTCGGACGGGTTGTACACGAAGCGCAACAGCGCCACGAGGTCGCGGATGTGCGCCTGCTCGAAAAACCGGACGCCGCTCGTGATCTGATAGGGAATCTGGAGCCGCGACAATTCGAGCTGGATGTCGAGCGCCTGGAAATGCGCGCGGTAGAGGATGGCGATGTCGGAGAGCGAGCAGCCCTCGTCGATCAGCCCGCGGATGCGCTGGACAATGAACTGCGCCTGTTCGCGGCCGTCCATCGACTGGACGAAGTACGGCTTCTCGGAATTGGCCCGGTGCGGGCGCAGCTCCTTCTCGAAGGCGCGGCCCTTGGGCTGGGCGAGCAGCACGCCGTTGGCGAGCGCGAGGATCTGCGGGGTCGAGCGGTAGTTGGTCTCGATCCGATGGATGACCGTGCCCGGGTGGCGGTCGGGAAACGTGAGGATGTTTTCGACGTTGGCACCGCGCCAGGTGTAGATGCACTGCGCGTCGTCGCCTACGGCCATGACGCGGTGGTGGGAGCCGATCAGGTCGACGATCTGCGACTGGATCGTGTTGGTGTCCTGGTATTCGTCGACGAGGACGTGCCGGAAGCGGTGGGAAAAATACTCGGCGGTGGCGGGCGATTGCTTGAGCAGGTCGAGCCAGTGCTCGAGCAGGTCGTCGTAGTCGAGCGTGCTGGCCTCGCGTTTCCGCTCGGCGTATTTCTTCGCGAAGAGCGGCAGGCGGTCGGCGACGGCGTCGTGTTGCGGAAAGAAGCGACTGACGACCTCGGTGAGCGGCAGCTGGGTGTTGCGCGCCATCGAGAGGATCGAGTGGAGCGGTCCCGGGCGCGGGTGGGTCTTGTCCTTGAAGAACCCCTTGTCGGCGGCCTCCACCGCGTCGCGCAGGATGCCCTCGGATTCCTCCGCGTCGAGGATGGTGAAGGCCCGGGGCAGGCCGATGGCATCGCCGTGGGTGCGCAGGGCGCGGTGGCCGATGCTGTGAAAGGTGCCGCCCCAGAAGCGGCCGGGCTCGACGCCGGTGAGCTCGTGCACGCGGTGGAGCATTTCCTTCGCGGCCTTGTTGGTGAACGTGAGCAGGAGGATCTCGCCGGGCCGCACCCCTTGCGAAAGGAGATACGCCACGCGGTAGGTGAGCGTGCGGGTCTTGCCCGAGCCGGCGCCGGCGAGGACCAGCAGCGGGCCGGGTTCGGCGGTCACGGCATGAAACTGCTCGTCGTTCAGCTGCGCACGGAAGTCGATCGGCGGGAAACCGTGCGGTGCGGACGAGGAGTCGAGGGCGAAATCCATGCGGACGAAGGGAAGATGGCCGCAAAGAAGCCCGCAGGGCGCAAAGAGAAAGTGCAAATTCGCCGCGTTCGTCGGCGAAAGTGCGCGCGGGATCGCGGAAACTGGGCGGGACGGCGGAAAAATCCCAAGAAACTCCCGGCTCGTGCGTTGGTCTGGGGCGAAGCATCATTCACCCAGCCATCGACCGATCATGAAAATCATTTCCTCCGTTCTCGCCGGCGCGGCCCTCGCCGCGACCGCGTTCGCCCAACCCGCCCTGACCATTTACAACCAGAACTTCGCGGTGGTCCGCGAGCGCGTGCCGTTCGATCTCCGGGCCGGCGAAAATGCGGTCACGTTTTCCGGCGCGACGCTGCAGCTCGAGCCCGACTCGGTCGTGTTGCGCGATCCGGCCGGCCGGGCGCAGTTCCGTGTGCTTGAGCAGAGCTACCGGGCCGACGTCATGTCGCAGGGACTTTTGCTTTCGCTCAACGAGGGCCGGGAGCTCGACTTCCTCCTGCGCGATCAGAACGCGAAGGAGTACACCGTGCGCGGCAAGGTCATCCGCAGCGGCTACGCCGCGGGCGGCCAGGCGGGGACGCCGATCATCGAGGTGGACGGCAAGCTGCGTTTCTCGCTGCCGGGCGAGCCGCTGTTTCCCGCGCTTGCCGGCGATGGCATTCTGAAGCCGACCCTCACGTGGCAAATCGGCGCGGCGAGTGCGGCGAAGTTCGAGGCCGAACTGGGCTACATCACCGGCGGCCTGAGCTGGCAGGCGGCCTACAACCTCGTCGCGCCCGAGAAGGGCGACACGCTGGACATTGTCGGTTGGGTGACGGTGAACAATCAGAGCGGAAAGCAGTTTGACCGTGCGGTCATCAAGCTGATGGCCGGCAACGTGAACAAACTGCAACCCGACCGCGGCGTCATGGACACCCGGGCGCGCGGGGTGATGATGGCGATGGCGGCCGAGGCCGCCCCCGTCAGCGAAAAGGCCTTCGACGAATTTCACCTCTACTCGCTCGCTCGCGCGGTCACGCTGCGCGACAAGGAGACGAAGCAGGTCGAGTTCATGCGGGCGACGGGCGTGAAGGCACCGGTGATCTACGTTTACGACGGCGCCGCCGCGATGGGACGGAGTTTCGGCAACATGATCCGCGATCCGGGTTACGGCACGCAGGCGGGCAACAAGAAAGTCTGGGTGATGCGGGAATTCCGGAACAGCGAGGACAACCGCCTCGGCCTGCCCCTGCCGAAGGGCCGGATGCGTTTTTACCGCCGCGACGAGGCGGATGGCCGGATCGAGTTTACGGGCGAAAACGAACTCGATCACACCGCGAAGAACGAATGGCTCCGGATCTACACCGGCGACGCGTTCGACGTCGTCGGTGAGCGCGTGCGCACCGACTTTCAGGGCAACAACCGCCAGGACTTCGCCGAGGAGGCGTTCGAGATCAAATTGCGCAACCGCAAGGCCGAGCCGGTGACGGTGCGCGTGGTCGAACACCTTTATCGTTGGACGAACTGGACCGTCCTCACGAAGTCGGACGAGTTCACGAAGAAGGATGCGCAGACGATCGAGTTTTCCGTCACGCTGCCGCCGGATCAGGAGCGCTCGATCACGTATCGCGTGCGCTACGACTGGCGGTGAAGCCGGGGGGCGGGGCGCCTCACGCGATCCCATGAGGCGGAACGGGATGCCGCAATTCGCGCTGGGTTTATCCTTTGAATTGCCCGCGTAATGCGACGCGATGTCGGGGTTGAGGGGCAAACATTGTCTTGTCAGCGTATTCGCGGGGAAGAAAAGATCGGTTAAGCGAAATTCCCCCCTGCATTTCGCGAACGCTGTGCCCCCCCAAAAAAAACCCCTGATGTCGCGCCTTTCCGGTCCGGCCTACTTTGTATGAAATTCCCACGAACGTTTTTGTGCTGGCTGGCCTTGCTCCCCGCCTTGACCGGAGGGCAATCCCTCAACGCTGCTGAAGCGAGTTCGGCCACGATGCGCCCGGTGATTCGCGGGCGCTTTCAGGCGGTCAGCTCCATGAAGGCCGAGTCGACGCTCGCGGCGGAACGCATCCTGCAGGCCGGGGGAAACGCGTTTGACGCGATCGTCGCGGGGCAGGCGGTCCTCGGGCTCGTGGATGCAGCTAACAACGGCGTGGGGAGCGACGCGGTGATTTTGGTTTACGATGCGAAGGCGAAGAAAGTGTGGTCGGTGAACGCCGAAGGAACCGCGCCCAAACTCGCGACAATCGAATGGTACAACAAGAACCAAGGCGGCAAGCTCCCCGACAGCGATGGCTTGCTGGCGGGGACCGTGCCGGGCGCAGTCGATGCATGGTTTTTGCTGCTCGATCGCTGGGGCACCAGGAGTTTTGCCGAGGTTTTGGCGCCCGTTATCGAGATGGCCGAAAATGGCTTTCCGCTCGGCCATCATCTCGCCAACGCCATCGCCGGATCGAAGAAGCTGAAGAAGAATCCCACCAGCGTTAGAGTGTACTTTCCGGACGACCAGGCTCCGAAGCCGGGAGATATTTTTCGGAATCCGCAACTGGCCGCGATGCTGAAGAAACTCGTCGAGGCGGAAAAGCAGAACGCGCACAAAGGCCGGCATGCGGCGCTACAAGCGGCGCGCGATCGTTTTTACAAGGGCGACATCGCGCGGACCATGGCCAGGTTTTCGGAGGAGAACGGCGGCCTGTTCCGCTACGAGGACTTCGCCAGCTACACCGCGAAAGTGGAGGAGCCCGTCTCCGTCAATTACCGCGGTTATCAAGTTTACAAAAACCCTTCGGCCAACCAGGGCCCGGCCGAGTTGTTTGTACTCAATCTGCTCGAAGGTTATGATCTCAAGAAGATGGGCCGGAACAGCGCGGACTACATCCACACCTGCGTCGAGGCCATCAAGCTGGGGTTTGCCGATCGCGACAAATATCTCGGCGACATGGATTTCATCCAAATCCCTTACGAAGGATTGCTTTCGAAGGATTATGCGCGCGAACGCCGCAAACTGATTGAAGCCCGGAAGGCTTCGCTCGAGCTGCGCGCGGGCACGCCGGAACAGTTCATGAAAAACCGCGTCGTGCTGGACCGGCCCCTGCGCGCGCATTTGGAGGGCGAGGCCGATCACGAAGGCGACACCAGCTATATCTCCGTCGTCGACAAAGAACGAAACATGATCTCCTTCACGCCGAGCCTGCACAGCGGTTTCGGCACGGGCGTGGTGATGGCTGATCTGGGCTTTATCTTCAATTGTCGCGGCGACTACTATTCGCTCATCCCCGGCGAGGCGAATGCCCTCGCTCCCGGCAAGCGTCCACGCAGCACGCTGCAGAGCACGCTGGTGATGAAGGACGGCCAGCCGCACATGGTCATGGGCAGTCCGGGCGGCGACGATCAAATCATGCGCACGATGCAGACGTTTCTGAACATTGTGGAATTCGGCATGAACGTGCAGCAGGCCATCGAATCCCCGCGGTGGGGCACCCGCAGTTTTCCGGCCTCGCCGTTTCCCCACACGATGTATCCCGGCGAAATGTCGGTGGAGGATCGCATTGGGGAGGATGTGCGCAAAGAACTCATTTCCCGCGGACATATACTCAAGGTCTCGCGCGGCTGGTCGATGGGTTCGAATGCCGCCATCGTGGTCGACTTGAAAACCGGTGTGTTGAGCGCTGGCGCGGACCCTCGCGTCGAAGCCTACGCGTGGGCCTGGTAGTCCGGATGGGCCGGCCCGCGAAACGACCCCGAATTCGCGGAAGGGCAGGGCGTCTTATTACGCCCCGCACCCGATCAGAGCAGCGCGAGTTCGTCGCGGTGGACAACCTCGAGGCGCTTCCGCGCGGGAAAGAGCGCGCGCACGGCGTCGCCCTTTTTGCCCGCGATGGCGGGAATGTCGGCGCTCGAAAACGAAGTCCGGCCGCGGGCGAGGACCGTGCCGTCGGGCCCGGCGATGTTCACTACCTCGCCGGCGGCGAACTCGCCCTGCGCTCCGGTCACCCCGACGGCGAGCAGGCTGCGACCGTCGTCGCGCAGGACGGGAATCGCGCACGCGTTGACCTGGAGCGTACCGGTGGGCCGTTGAAAATAGGCGAGCCAGCGCTTTTTTGCCTCAAGCGGAAGTCCGTTCGGCACGAAGAACGTCCCCGGGCCGCCGCCGGCGAAAAGGCGCGACAGAATTTCGGGTTCGCTGCCGCTGGCGATGAAAACCCCGCAACCGGAGCGCGTGGCCAGCTTGGCCGCGGTGATTTTCGACTGCATGCCGCCGACGGCCGTCTCGCTCGTCGTGCCGCCGGCCATCGCCTCGATTTCGGGCGTGATCCGCTCGATCACGGGCACGATCTGGCCCGTGCCCTTCAGGTCGATCAGGCCGGGCGCGGTGGAAAGGATCACGAGATACTGCGCCTGCGTCAGGCTCGCGACCATGGCCGAGAGGATGTCGTTGTCGCCGAACTTCAACAGCGCGTGGATTTCGGCGGCGCTCACCGTGTCGTTTTCGTTGATGATCGGTACGGTGCGATAGGCGATCAACTGCTCGAGGCATTGCTTGATGCCGAGGTAGCGATCCCGGGCGCGCAGGTCCTCGTGGGTGAGCAGCACCTGCGCGACGACGATGCCGTGCGACGCGAAACCGGCCTCCCACGTCTGCATCAACCGCGACTGGCCGATGGCGGCGCAGGCCTGCTTCTTGGACACGTCCTTCGGGCGCTTGGCGAGTTGCAGCGCGCCCATGCCGAGGCCGACGGCCCCGGATGAAACGACGATCACCTCCGTGCCGCGGGCGCGGAGCGCGGCGATCTCGGCGCAGACTGCCGCGATGCGCGCGGTGTCGAGCCGGCCGATGCCGGTCGTGAGGACGCCGGTCCCGAGCTTGACGACGACGCGGCGCGGCGCGGGAGAATTTTCCTTCTTTGACACGGGAACCGCGGAGTCGGGAAGGGAAGGCTCCGCCGCAAGGCGGGCCCCTCCGGTTTCCCATGCCCCGCATGGACGAATCGATCAGACCGTGAGCAGGTCCTTTTCCTTGTGGGCGAGGTGCGCGTTGATGTCGGCGATCGATTTGTCGGTCGCCGTCTGGATGTCCTTTTCCAGACGCTTCGCGTCGTCTTCGGGGAGATGGGCCTTCTTGACGGCTTCGATGGTGTCGCGGCGCACATTGCGGACGTGCACGCGGCCTTCCTCGGCGAGCTTGTGCGCGGTCTTGACGTATTCCTGCCGGCGCTCGCGGCTCATTTCGGGAAGCGGCACGCGGATCAATTTGCCGTCGATGGTGGGGTTGAAACCGAGGTTCGCATCGACGATGCCCTTCGCGATCGCCTTCGTCAGGCTCGCGTCCCAAGGCTGGATCTGGATCATGCGCGCATCGGGGGTCGAGATGGCGGCGCATTCCTTGAGGCGCATGGTGGAGCCGTAGGCATCCACGGAAACGCTTTCGACCATGGCAGGCGTGGCTTTGCCCGTGTGGATGGCGCTGAACTCGTGGAGCGTGTAGTCCACGGCTTTTTTCATCTTGGCCTGGGCGTCGTTTAGAATCGGATGGCTCATGGAAGGAACGGATTAAGGGTGGGGCGCGATCGCAGATCAATTCTTCACCAACGTGCCGATTTTCTCGCCGGCCACGGCCTTGCGGATGGCGTGTTCGTCGCCGAGATCGAAAACCAGGATGGGGACGTTGTTGTCCATGCAGAGGGAGAACGCGGTCGAGTCCATGACGTTGAGCCGCTGTTTCAGCGCCTCGATGAACGTGAGGTGCTCGAAGCGCACGGCGTCGGCGTGTTTCTTCGGATCCTTGTCGTAGACGCCGTCCACCTTGGTGGCCTTGAGGATGATGTCGGCGTGCAGTTCGCTCGCGCGGAGGGCGGCGGTGGTGTCGGTCGAGAAATAGGGGTTGCCGGTCCCGGCGACGAAGATGACGACGCGCCCTTTTTCGAGGTGTCGCATGGCGCGGCGGAGGATGAACGGCTCGGCGATCTGGTTCATGGGGATCGCGGACTGGACCCGGGTGTCGACGCCGAGTTTTTCGAGGCAATCCATGAGGGCGAGGCCGTTGATCACGGTCGCGAGCATGCCCATGTAGTCGCCGGTGGTGCGGTCGACGCCGCGCTTTTCGCCGGCGAGCCCGCGGAAGATGTTACCGCCGCCGATCACGACGCAGACCTGCACGCCGAGTTCGTGGATCTCCTTCAGCTGGGTGCAGACCTTTTCGAGGGTGGCGCCGTCGATGGCATCGCCCGATTTACCCCCGCGCAGCACCTCCCCTGAGAGCTTCAGGACGACGCGCTTGTATTTGGCGCGCAGACCGGCCGGCTTGATTTCACGCATAAGTGGCAGCAAACGAGCGGGAAAAATCCGCGTCAATGCCCGAGATGCCGCCGCCTCGGGCCGGCGGCGCAGTAACGGGTGTCGGGAACGCTTCGGGCCGGGGGCGTTTCCGGCCTTGACCGGCACGACATGGCTCGCACCGTGTCCCTTCCTCACCTCACTGCCTGATGGTGTAATGGTAGCACAGGCGACTTTGACTCGCCTAGTCATGGTTCGAATCCATGTCGGGCAGCCACTTTATAGTAAACGTCTTATGGGGTTTATGTCGACCAGAAGAAAAGCTTGGTGTCCCTTAATTGTCCCCATTATTGACGTCGCCGCAACGTATCATCTACCCCAAGAAGTTGGGGGTTTTCGCGCAAAGAGTGAGGACTGGTTGCCCTTCCCCTAGGGCACTCTGCGAGGCCAGATTCGCGATTCCCATCGCGTCAATCCTGCCAAGGCAACGAATCGTAACCGGATGCCTAGGGGGCGGGGGTCGCATTCAGGCGTCAGGGGGAACATTAGGATTGGTCCGCTCCGGCTCAAAAAAATTCCCCAAAAGGGGAGGCAAGGGCGATGCCAGAAGGCTCGTTAAACGCCGTTCCTTGCGTTTTAAGGCCATTTGTCGGCATAGTGTTCACATGGACACTCAAAAGCCCCGCCAAGGGCCTTCCCGGCCGTTTTAAGGCGATGTGAACGCGCCCCTTTGGACGCAGCCCGACCTTGCTAGTTTTGATGTAGCCCCCACCGGGGGTTCGTGGCAT
>SIBR01000044.1 GCA_009695065.1 Opitutus sp.
CCTCGTTCACGTTGGCCTGGCGCATGCCGTTCATCGCGCGGGTGACGTCGTTGCCGGGCCAGAAAGTATTATAGAACGTCGCGTTGTCGTGAGCCTGGGTCGTGCGATAGCGGTTGACGCGCAGGGTGAATTTGTGATCGAGCGCGGAAATTGTGAGGCCGTAGTCCTTGGTCCGGCCGGCCGGCGGGGCGAAGGGCCGGCCGTAGACATCGGCAATCGTCGAGGACGGGCGAAAATTCTCGGCCTGGTTGTAGGAGACACTCAGGTCAGTGCCGCGTGGGAGCCAGCGTTTCAAAAAATTCGGCGAATGCAGCACGCCGCTCCAGCTCAGCGTCGAGTCCTTGGCATAAATCGTCGGCGCCGCGGGCAGTGTCCAGGCGGGATTGTAGGGATCGGTCTCGCCCGTCACGGACGCCAGGCGGGCCGGGCCAGCGTCGCGCAGGGCAAATTCGTCCTGCCGCCACCCGAGGAGGCCGACAAGCTTGTCGCCGAACAGATAGCCCTGCCAGACGGCGGACTGGCTTTTCGTGCGCGCGGAGCTTTTCGACGCGCCGGAGTAGAGTTTGCTGATATCGCGATCGGTGGCGCCGATCGTGGTGACGGGCACGCGGACCATCTGGTTGATGCGCGCGTCGAAGAGGAGCGCGGTGCCGCTCGCTTGCGGCGTATGGACCGCGGTGATGCCGGAAATGTGGGCGCCCGCGGGTGAGGCGAGGCCGGCGATCGATGGCCCGAGGTAATGCACGCCGGCGTAGGCCGGATAGGTGGTGGCGGTCGGGAGGTTGGCGTAGACGTTGACGTCGAGGCCGTAGGAGTAGCCGTTGATGCTGCGATTGAAATTGTCGATTTGTTGGTCGGTGTAGGTGCCGGTAATCACGTGCCGGCCGAGGTGGCGGAGCCCGTTGGATCGGCGCCGCAAGTCGAGGGTGGCGTAGGCGGTGGCGCGGTAGGCCTGGCGCGTGAGGTCGGCCAGGTTGTTGCCAATTGAGTCGGAGGCGACGTAAGGGCGGCCGACGTTGGGGTTGGGCGTGCCGTCGACCAGCTTGCCGTTGATATCGACAAAGAGCGTGTAGGCGTCGAAGCCGAACATCCCAAAATTGTTTCGGCCGTAGATCTGCCGGTCGTAGGCGAGCTCGAAGCCGGCGAGGTCGCGGAAAAATGTCTGGCGCAGCGTGGCGTTGATCGCGCGGAAGGCGGACGACTCGCGCTTGTTGGGGCCGTCGAGGAGCTGGTCGTAGAAATTGAAGACCGATGGATCGCGCAGCTCCTGGTAGCGCCAGAGCCCGACGTAGGCCTGGCCGGGCGGGGCGAACTGCTGGTTGAGGAAAAAATTCGGGTTGGCACCCTGCGCGAGGTACGCGCCGACCGCATACATCTGGGTGAACGGCGTGCCGCCGCGGCTGATCATGAACGGGGGCACACCGTTGCCGCCCTGCTGGGCGGAATGCGGGTCGGTGAAGACCGCGCCGATCTGGCCGATCCAGCGGCCGGTGGCGCCGAGGTGGGCGAAGAGGAACGGATTGTTGGTGACCGCGGTGGGCGTGGTCGGATCGACGACGACCTTGTTGAGGACGCCATACCACGCGGTGAGACCGTCCTGCGGCGGGGTGGGTCGCGGGCGATTCGACGCGGCCTGGCCACCCTCGTAGTTGAGCTGCAGCTGGGTCAGGCCGGTCTTGAGCAGCCGGGGCTCCCAGCGCAGCGAGGTGAAGATGCGGCGGTCCTGCTCGGAGGCGGGCCGCTGGCGGTAGCGCTCGACGCGATCGAGCGCGATCACGCGGAGCGCGAGCCGGCCGGGCACGAGCACCGCGTTGAGGTCGAGCACCTCGCGGTGCGAGTCGAAGCGGCCGTAGGTTTGCTGGTAGGAGAACGCCGGTTTCCGGAGGTCCGCGGCCTTGAGCTGGTTGTTGATGATGCCGGCGGGGCTGCCGAGGCCGAAGAGGATGGCGTTGGCCCCGCGCGAAATCTCGACCCGCTCCGTGTTGTAGGAATCGAGCGCGATGTCGGTGAGAAAAAAATCCCGCGTAAGGTCCGCACCCGCGAGGCCGCGCACGCGCGTGGAGTTTTGCGGGCTCTGGAGCTGGGCCTCTGCGTTGGCGAAACCGTTGCCGGTGGTGACTCCGGAAAAGTTGCCTTCGAAGCCGCCCGCTTCGGTACCGGTGGTATAGATGAGGAGATCACGGGCGTTGATCGAACCCGTGTCGGCCAGAAACTGCGCCGTGACGACGGAAACGGCTGCGCCCACATCGCGCAAATCGGTGCGCAGCCGCGTGCCGGCGAGCGTGCTCGTCGCCGCGTACCCCCGGTCGGTTTCGCCCTCGACGACGAAGGGCGAGAGCTGAACGGGATTCTCTTCGCGGCCGCCGGCCGGGCTGCCGGCGGGCGTGACTTGGGCCGGGAGCGGTCGACCTAGCAGCGCTAGGCCAGCGCCGAGCCGAAAGCAAAAGGCCTCGCGCGACTGACGGCCGAACAGGAATCGGAGCGTTCGAATGGGCACGGTCATTGGCGGGGTTCTCGTGGGATGGCGGCCTGGTCCATGGAGCAGGACCACGTCGGCGGTTGGGGCGACGCTGGGGTGTGGGAAAGGGGAAGGCAAAACCAGAAATGAACGTTCCTTGAACGGAGCAGAAACGCGGGCCCATCGGGCGGCTTGGCGGGAGCCGTATCTGCAGGTTAGCCTTTCCTCTCGCGCTTTTCCCGGAGCGGACAACAGGCCGGCGCTCGACTTCCGTAACCCGTCTTGGGAGTGACGGGATCGAGAACTGGGAGATATTTCCAACTGTGGTATTTTGCCCAACTTAGTGGTTGCACACGCCCCCGGGGTTTCTACGGTCTCGTCTTTTACCTTGATGCAGTCGCACGGCCCCAAGCGCGTCTACACTCCTCATTCGCTGGAATTCTGGTTTAGTCGCCTCGAAAACGACTGGTCCGGGGTTTTTACCCCAAGCCAGTTGGAACTCGGGCGGCAAATCTATCGCGATAGCGAGGTGCGCGAACTCGAACTGACCGATCACGATGCAATTGTGCATCGCCGGGTGGAAAAAAAGGACGAGTACGCCGTTATCGAATGGACGGCCGAGGGTCTGTCGGTGCGTTCGTCTTCGACTGATTCCGAACGCGCGCACGCCTTGGCGGTGGCCGGACTGCATGAAATCGAGGAACTGGTGGCCGATGAGATTTCTCCGCTGCCCAGCGATTCTCCGCGTTCGACGAATGGTGGCGAAAATGGAGCGCATCCGAATGGCAAGAGCGGCTCCTTCGGCCACGGGGCGGCGCGAAGCCATGAGCAGGCCCACGCCCAAGGCAAGGGTCACGGCAGCGGGCAGGCCGCGGCGGTGGCGGGGAACGGCCACGCCGCACCCTCCGGGCCGTCGCGCACCCTCGCGCTGGTGTTTAAGACGAAGACGTCTGGCCTGACCTTTCAGGCCGCCTGGCTGGAGTCCGACCGGAAGACGAAAAACCCGGCACTCGGCCCGAATGCCCACGCGAATGGCAACGGCCACGTGCCGTCCGGCGAGCGCTCCAAACTGATCGGTCTCGCCGCCTACGCGCGCAAGGCCCACTTCCATTACCGTCAGGACACGGGCGTCTATATCATGGAGTCGCTCGTGGAGATTCCCAATTTCCTGAGAACTGTGCTGCCGGCCTGGCGGCGGCTGTTTGCGATCGAGCTCGACGAGAAATCGGCCAACCTACTGAAGGGCACGCGCACCGTGGAGATCGAGGCGGTCGCGGAGCGCGCGACCCCGGCTGGCGGCGGCCCGGGCGGAACCACGGACCGCGCGGCGTTGAACCTGCGCTGGATTTTCCGCACGGGGGAGCGGATGCTGACGGAGGCCGAGGTCCACTCGCTACTGAAACGCCACGGCCAGGCGGTAATTCTGCCCAATCTCGGGATCGTCGCGCTGCCGACCGACAGGTGGGAAACTTATCGCGCCTGGCAGAAGAACATTGAGGAAACTCAGGGCGCGAATGCCGGCGACGGGTCGGCCGTGGCGCCTTACCTGATTTTTTCTCTCTTCAATGACGCGCGCCTCAAGTTGACGCTCTCGCCGGAAATCGAGGCTTGGCGCAGCCACGTGCTGGCACCCGCGCCCACGCCGCCGGATTTGCCCGAGCTGCTCCGACCCTACCAGCGCCGGGGCGTCGAATGGATGCACCACCTTTGCAAGGTGGGTTGCCACGGTCTGCTCGCGGACGAAATGGGCCTGGGCAAGACCCTGCAGGTCTTGTCGCTGCTGGCCGCGCGGCCCATGGCCGGGCAGCCGACGCTCATCGTTTGCCCGGCCAGCGTCGTGCCGGTCTGGCGCGAGGAAGTCGCGAAATTTTTTCCGCACCTCGAAGTCGATGTGCTCAAGACCGGACACGACTTCACGCTCCGCCGCGATCCGGTCATCTGGCTGGCCAGCTACACGCAGCTCCGGAAGCACCGGGCCGTGCTCGCCCAGGTGGACTTCGGCTACGCCGTCCTCGACGAGGGCCAGTTCATCAAGAATCCGGACGCGAAGATCACCCAGACGTGTTTCGCCGTCCACGCGAAGCACCGCATCGTGCTGACCGGCACGCCGCTCGAGAATCGCCAGTTGGATTTGTGGAGCATCTTCCGGTTCCTGCTGCCTGGACTGCTGGGTTCGCGGGCGTCCTTCGAGGCCACGCTGAACGCGGATCGCGAGGGCACGCTCACGCGGCTCCGCGCCCAACTCGCGCCGTTTATCCTGCGGCGGACGAAGAACGAAGTCGCGCAGGAGCTGCCGCAGAAAGTGGAGATGGATCTCATCTGCCCGCTGACTGACGTGCAGCGGGCGGAATACGCGCGCATCTGCACCGAGGGCCTCGAGCGGCTGGGCGACGACGTCGGCGCGGCGATGCGCGAGAAGTCCTTTGGTTTCCTCGCGTTGCTCACCCGCCTGCGGCAGACCTGCTGCGATCCCGACATGCTGCCCTGGCTCAAGGCGCCGCTCACCGACTCGGGCAAGATCAACCTGCTGATCGAGAAGCTCACCGAAATCGTCGGTAGCGGTCACCGGGTCGTGATTTTTTCCCAGTTCGTGATGCTGCTCGATCGGGTCAAGGAGGCTCTGGCGCTGCACTTTCCGGATCTCTCGCGCTTTGAACTCACCGGCATGACCCTCGATCGGCAAAAGCCGGTGCAGGGCTTTCAGCACGCGCCCGGAGCGGCGGTGATGCTGGTATCGTTAAAGGCGGCGGGCACGGGCATCACGCTGCACGCGGCGGATTATGTTTTCCTGCTCGACCCCTGGTGGAATCCCGCGGTCGAGGCGCAGGCGGTCGATCGCGTGCACCGGATCGGGCAGACCAATACCGTGTTCGTCTATCGGATGGTGACAGCCGGCACGATTGAGGAACGGATTCAGGCGCTCAAGGCGTCGAAGAAGGATTTGTTCGACAAATTGATTGGCGGCCTCGGCGGTGATTTCGATCTCAGCCAGCACTTCACGTCCCTGCGCAGCCTCGTCACGCTCACGGCGCACGCCGAGGTGGAGGAAGTGCAGGAGCCGTATACGATCGACTGAATGGGTTCGCGGCTGGGTCGCGAGCCCGATTGGGTTTTGGCGAAGCCAAAACCCAAACCGAGAGCATTTTCTAGTTTCATGGACGCAAACCATTGTAGGCGGCCGCGCTGAGGCCGGTTCTCGGGTCAGATGAATCGGCCGGTTTCACGCTGACGGAAAAGGGCGTGAAATGAATCCGGGCGCGGGCCCGCGCGTTGCGCGGCGAAAAAAACCTTGAATCATTTTCGCGCGGAGACGCGGAGCGCAGAGAAACACCAATACCAATGATTGATTTTCGCCCACCACGAACCCTACCTTGGTGAAATCGTGATAGTGCCGTCCCAGTCCTTCGACCAGTCTGGGCACCCCGCGGTCGCAATGGCATGAAGGCCCTGGTTGTTCCTCACGGCGTGGTGATGCGCCGGCTGATGCGCCTGTTGCGCTGGCGGCTGTGGATTCAGGAGCGGCTGCAGCCGACCGAGTGGCAGCTGACGCTACTGTGGGCCGCCGTCGCCGGTTTCGTGGGTGCGTTCGCCTCGATGGTGTTTTCCGCGCTGACCGAGGATGTCTTCGGGTGGTTCGGAACGCGCAGTCTCACCGTGGTCGAATCGATGCAGCGCCTGCCGTGGTGGGGTTGCCTGTTGATCCCGACGCTCGGCGGGGCGGCGGCCGGCCTGATCCTGATGTTTGGCGAGCGTCTCACCCGGGGCGAGAGTTCCACCGACTACATGGAGGCGATTGCCATCGGCGCGGGCCGCGTCCCCGTCCGGGCGAGCCTGGTCAAGTCCGCCGCGGCGCTTTTTTCCATCGGCTCCGGGGGTTCCATCGGGCGGGAGGGTCCGATGGTGCAGCTCGCGTCGGTGTTTGCCTCGATGATCGGCCGGTGGCGGAAGTTTTCCCCGCCGCAGTTGCGGCTGCTGGTCGCGTGCGGCGCGGCGGCGGGGATCGCCTCGGCCTACAACGCGCCCATTGCCGGATCGTTTTTCGTCGCGGAAATCATCCTCGGCACGATCGCGATGGAAAGCCTCGGGCCCCTGGCGATCTCGGCCGTGGTGGCCACGCTGACCGTGCGCGTGTTCTCGGCGGCGCATGTCCTGTACAAGGTGCCGGCCTTCGAATTGAAGTCGCCCTGGGAAATGGGGCCCTACGTGGTGCTCGGTTTCCTCGCGGGCGGCCTCGCGCCGATCTTCCTGCTGTCACTCCGGAACGCCGAGAAATTCTTCGTCTCGCTCAAACTCCCCGTGGTGGCGCGGCTGGCGCTGGGCGGTCTCGCGGTCGGCGCCATTGCGATTAACGTGCCGCAGGTCTGCGGCAACGGTTACTCCGTGGTGCTGCAAATTCTGAACGGCAAGCTGATCTGGACGGCGCTGCTGGGGATTTTTGCCTGCAAGTGGCTCGCGACGATGGCGTCGTTCGGCTCCGGGGCGCCCGGCGGCGTGTTCACCCCGTCGCTGTTCATGGGCGCGGGCGTGGGCCTGTTGTTTGGCACGGCGGTGCACGGGATCTGGCCAACCGCGGCGCAGGATCCCCGCGCCTTTGCGCTGGTGGGCATGGGTGCCTTTCTCTCGGCGGTGAGCCATGCGCCCGTGATGGCGGTGATCATGCTGTTCGAGATGACCCTGAGCTACGACATCATCCTGCCGCTGATGATGTGCAGCGTGATCGCGTATTACGTGGCGAAGAGCCTCCAGGGGGCCTCGCTCTACAGCGAGTCGCTCAAGCGCAAGGCCGCCGCTGCCCCCGAGCGGCTTTTGGGCGAAAGCAGCGTGGCGGACATGATGCGCGGCCATCCCCCGATGGTGGCGCCGACCGCCCATTTCGCCGAGATTGCGGAAGTGTTTCTCGGCGTGCGCGTGAACTATCTCTACGTCGTCGATGACGCGGGGAAATTTCTTGGGGCCGTTTCGCTGCATGACATCAAGCCGTATCTCGGCGAGCCCGACCTCGCCGAGCTGGTGATCGCGCGCGACATCATGCGCGAGGATTTCCCGCGCGTGGCGCCGAGCCAGCCGCTGACCGACGCGTTGGCGGGATTCCTCCAAACCGATGCCGAGCGGTTGCCGGTGGTGGATCCCGACGGCACCCTGCGCGGCAGTCTGGCGAAAGGCGACCTCCTGCTGGCGCTGGTCGAAAAGCGCAAACGTGTCACCGATCCCGACCGGATTGGGACCGGCAGCCGGAGAGCCTTTCCGCCGCGGGCGAGCTGAGCGAACGTCGCGAACCGTCCCGCCTCTCCCGAGGCGGGCTACACCGTCGGGCGCTGGCCCGTAGCCCGCTTCGAGAGAAGCGGGAGGAACTTAGGCGAGAGAGTCGATTAACATCGGCCCTCGGCGAACCCGCCTCCGTCCCTTTTCCTCTGGTCACTCCCGGGGCGATCGCGATGGAATGGCGAGCCCCCCGGGAAAAATCATGAAACACCTCACCGCCACTTTTCTTGCCCTGTTTGCCGTCGGCCTCGGCGCCGCGGCCGAGCTGCCCTTGGTGAAGGTGTTGTCCACGGGCGGAACCATCGCGAGCCGCTACGATCCCGTGCAAAAGGGTTTTGTGCCCGCCCTCTCGGGCGAACAGCTGCTCGAGGGGATCCCCGAAATCAAGACCATCGCCCGGGTGGAGGTCGAGAGTGTCGCCACGATCGGCAGTTCCGACATGACGCCGGAAATCTGGCTGAAGCTGGCGCGGCGGGTCAACGAGGTGCTGGTCAACCCGGCCGTCGCGGGCGTCGTCGTCACGCACGGCACGGACACGATGGAGGAAACCGCGTACTTCCTCGATCTCACCGTCACGAGCCCGAAGCCCGTCGTGGTGGTCGGGGCGCAGCGGGCGGCGTCGATCAAGGACACCGACGGCCCGCGCAATCTCGCGAACGCGATCCGCGTGGCCCTCTCGCCCGAGGCGGTGGGCAAGGGCGCGATGATTGTCATGAACGACGAGATCAACGCCGCGCGCGAAGTCACGAAGACGAGCACGCTGGATGTCGGGACTTTCCGGACCCTCGAATTCGGCAAGCTGGGCTACGCCAGCGAGGACGGCGTGCGTTTTTATCGCGCGCCGCTCCGCCGCCAGACGATTCCGCTCGCGGTGGACGCCCAGCTCGGCCGGGTGGAGATCGTGATGCATTATGCCGGCGCCGATGGCCGGTTGATCCGGGCGCTGCTCAAGGATGGCAATCTCGACGGCCTGGTCATTGCGGGGCTCGGGCTCGGCCACGTCAGCGGCGCGATGTTCGATGCGATCGAGCAGGTGCGGGCGAAGGGAATCCCGGTGGTCATCAGCACGCGGGTCTACACCGGTCGGGTGCTCCCGCTGTATGCGGCGAAGGGCAGCGGCGTGTCGCTGGTCAGGATTGGCTGCGTTGAGGCGGACAACCTTTCGCCGCAGAAGGCGCGGGTGTTGCTGATGCTGGCGTTGACGCGGACGAAGGAGACGAGGGAACTCGCGGCCTATTTCGATCGTTAGCCCGGCGATTTCGCACCGTGGCCGGCGGTCCCAATCAAAGGCGACATGGCAGAAGGCCACAAAAAGGCTCAGGCGGCGGAGCCGCAACCAAAGTGGAGGGCCGAGCTCCGCCGAGGCCGGACTACTGAATGCGCTAAGACCGGCCTCGACGGAACTCGGCCCTCCGCTTTGGCTGCGGCGTGCGTCGCTTTGTTAATATCGATCCACTTCGGGCGCGTTCGCGACGATTTTTCGTTCGAGGTACACACGACGTCGCCCTGCCCGAGAGGGCAGGGATGATGGCATTTTCGTTTTGTGCTCGCTCCCGTCTCTCTCGAGGCGGGCTACGAATACACCTTTGGTTGCGGCTGCCGTGGTGGGAAATATCCGGGCCGGCGTGAAAAACCGCGGCCTTGCGTGGTGCTGGTGCCCAGCAGGGTGGCAGCTACGTGCGACAGCTGAAGGCCGAGGAGTCACTGCTAGTCAAGCGGGTCAAGGAGAACGTGGTCATCACGGTTCCAGAGGCTCTAGACAACCAGCTGGCCAATGTGCTGGTGATCAAGGGAGGGGGCCAGTTGAACGAAGCCGGCGTCCGGGCGCTGGTGACCGACCTGGCGGCCCTGGTCGAAGCGAAGGGCAAACCCTTTTTGACGGGCTTGGCACACCTGGGCGACGAGATCCTCATTCACGACAAGTACTACCGCGGCGAGTGGATCGACGGGCAGTTCGCTCCGTACCCATACAGCAAATCCAGTAGGATGTTCGAAGACGCACGCGATGCTAACGCGGCTGGACTTAAAACACTGCTCCAAAAGTACGGTTTGACTGTCGGCAAATCCGAAACGAGATTCGTCGAGGCCGCATCCAACCCAGACCTGATTTATGAAGGAAAACGAACAATCGACCCAGTCCGAAGCGGCGAGAGCACTGCGGGAAAGTCTTCTTTGGCAGGATCGGGTAAACGAGCAGCTAAAGCGGGAGGGGACGTACAGTCCCTCAGTCGGCAGCTCCGAGGTGTCTATCTTGATGCCGCTCGCAATGCCGTCCCGTCCCAAGGCGCCGGCGCGGCCTACACCGCCGACCAGCTAGCGTACACGAAGGAGAGGTTGACCCAGAACCTCTCCAAGAAGCTTGGCCCTGATGCCAAGCAGGCCATCACGCAGCTGGCCGTTGACGCTGCGGTCATGTCAGCCCCAGATAACGCGCCGTTCCTTAGGCAACAGCTGCCGGCGGGCATCGCTGAGATGCTTTTCGATTCGATGCAGGCCATCGCGGCTGGGAAGAAAATCGACAGCTCGAAACTGGCCCGCCGTGGCTCCGCAGAGTTCTTGCCGACTGACCACCCGATCATTCAGGGCGCCATACGAGCTGCGGTCCCCAAGCTGGCCCAGGAGGGTGCTGCCATGCTGAAACGCACGACGCGCAACGTCGAGAAGGCGGAGGCGTTTCTGATCGACGATCTGCTGTTGCTCGCGCGGCTCGACTCCGGTCGCGTGGAATTAAACTGGCAAGCCGTGCCGCTGCAGGCGGCGGCGCAGGAGGCGTTGGATGACGCGGCGCTGATCGCCCGCGCCCGGGGCGTCAGTTTGGAAAACGCGGTGCCGGCCGATCTCGTCGCTCACGCGGATCCCGAGCGGTTGCGCCAAATTTTCGCCAACCTGATCGACAACGCGATCAAGTATGGCCGGGGCGAAGGCCGGGTCGTGGTGCGCGGCCGCGCCCTGGACGCCACCCGGGTGGAGTTTGCGGTCCGGGATGACGGCCCGGGGATCCCGGCCGACGCTGTGACGCGAATTTTCGAGCGATTCTATCGCGTGGACAAGGCCCGCTCCCGCGCGCAGGGCGGCACTGGCCTCGGGCTGGCCATTGTAAAGAACGTCGTGCAGGCGCACGGCGGTGACGTGCGGGTGGAGAGCGCCCCGGGCGCCGGCACGGAATTTTTCATCACGCTGCCGGCGGGTCCGAAGTGACGCCGCGGCCGCGGTCTCACCACCTCTCGGTGCGGTTCGTAATCTGTATCTCGCCGCGGGGCAGGGGCAGGGCGAGCCGCTCGATCGCCGCGTCGAACAGCAGCCGGCGCTGCTCCAGCGACAGGCCAGGTTCAAACACCGCGGTGCGGTAATCAGTATAGGCCTCCTCGCTTTCCTTCAATGCGGCAATGCGCGCGGCCGAAATCAGCGCGGCGTCAATCTTCTCTCGCTTGATTTCTTTCAGGAATTCGCCGGCCTCGCGGCGAATCGCGTCCTGTTCGTTGAAAAGCTCGGCGATCCGGCGGCCATAGTCCTCGGACACGGCGGTCAGGTCGGCGCGAACCTTCACGAGTATGGCGTCCTCCTCCTTGGAGGCCCCGGGGCTGCGCGGCGTGCGCATCGGGACCGCGACGGATTTCATGCCTTCCTCGTCAAAGCGGTAGGCGATCCGAATCCGGACGTTGTCGTAGGTGCTGGCCTGGATGGCATCGGCCTTGGCCGTGGCCTCGCGCTGGGCAGTCGCCTGGTCACGCAGCAGTCCGGCGATCCGGCTGGCCAGCGCGACGGGCAGGGGCGAATGCTCGGTCGTGCGCAGCGGGACCGAATTCTGCGCCAGACCCCGGCGGATTTCTTCCGCGAGGGTGTCCACCTCGGCCAACCCCTTGGCTTGTTTCGCGGCGAGAATCTTCAGCGGACTGCGGAAGAGGTGCAGGCTTTGGCCGTCGTAGGTGTAGACGGCGTCGTAAAGTTCCTTTTTCAACTGGGACTTCTTCGTCTGGTACGCGGCCACCTTCGTGGCCAGCTCGGGCGGCAGGTCATCGGGTAGCTGCACGCGGGCGGGTTCGGGCGAGAAGAAAAGGTAAGCCTGGTTCGCACTGGCCTTGGCGTCCTCCTTCACCGCACCCAAGAGATCAATCATGATTTCGCGGAGCAGCTGGCGCTGGGCCGGGAGGAGGCCGTTCTGGTAATAGGCGTAGCCGCGCATCACGATGGCGATTTCGAGCGGTGAAAAACCGCGCCTCTCCCGATCCCCGAGATGCCACTGGCGCAGCGCCGACCAGCCAAAATTTCCCGAGGAGAGCTCCTTGCGAATTCGATCAGCCTCGTTTTCGAGCTGCGCGATTTTCGGGGTCTGGATCCGGGCCAGGGCTTCCAACGCCTGCTGGCGGGCGACCGGATCCACGTCACGCCAGCGGTGGAGTTCGCCCTGGAGTTCCTTTTGCAGCGCCAACTTGGCGGTGCGGTATTGGGTGAGCAGCCCCCGAACCTTTTCGAACATGGTCTCCGTGTAGAGCCGGGTACTCAGCACGGGGTAGAATATTTCGTTGACGTGGGTCGCGAGCTCAAGCGGAGCCGGCAGACGGCCGGGGGCGACGACTGAGTTGGCCACCGGCCAGTCCAGCGGCGGAACGATGGGCGGAAAAAAGATCGGGACCCGTTCGGCCGGCCTTTGTCTCCCGTCCGGAAAGAGGACGGGCGGCTCGTTGCCCTGCGGGTCCGGCATGCTGCCGCGCCGCGTGCCCTGAGCCGCGGCCTCCGTCAGGCCGGCGAGCGCCCACGCGCCGACAACGGCGAACTTCAGCAGGGCCAGCCGATGACGACTCGGCCGAGGGAACCGAAAGGTGCTAACGCCGGGGGAAGCCGAAGCCAGGTATCGCATGGCACGGGAAAGCATGGCGGTCCGGCCCCTCGAAGGAAATGCGAAATTGGACGGGACGCGCTTACCTGCCCAGGTCGCGAGCCACGAGCACGAGTCCGTAGCCCAGCAGCCCCGTGATCGGCAGCGTCAGTACCCAGGCCCAGATAATCCGTTCGACGACGCCCCATTTCACGGCGCTCAGCCGTTTCGAGGCGCCCACCCCCATGATGGCCGTGGAGATGACGTGGGTCGTTGAGACCGGCACGCCCTTCAGGGCCGTGATATGAAGAATAAGGGCTGCCGTGGTCTCGGCCGCGAAACCGTGCACCGGCTGCATCTTGACCATCTTATGACCCATCGTGCGGATGATCCGCCAGCCGCCGGCCGCCGTCCCCGCCGCCATGGTCAGCGCGCAGGTGATGATCACCCAGTTGGGGATGCCCTTGAATTCGGTCACGCGCAGGAACGAGGCCCAGAGGGGCAAATCGTTGAAGGCGCCCGAGGTCGTGCCGGTGAAAAGCGCCAGCGTGATGATTCCCATCGTTTTTTGCGCGTCGTTGGAACCGTGACCGAAACCCATGAAACCGGCGCTCAGGAGCTGCGCCTTGCCGAAAATCAAATTTACCATCCGCGGGGTGGTGCGCTGCAGGATCACGGTCAAAAGCCACATCAGCAGGCCGCCGGCGACGAAACCAATCAGCGGCGAAGTGAACATCGGCAGAACCACCTTCGGCCACAGGCCGGCGGCCGCGCCTTTGGCGTCGGTGACCGACCAAATCAGCACGTTCCAATTGCCATGGGCGGTGGCCAGCGAGGAGCCGCACAGCCCGCCGATCAGGGCGTGGCTCGAACTCGACGGCAGGCCCAGCCACCAAGTGAAAAGATTCCAGATGATCGCCCCGAACAAGGCGCAAAAAACCGTCAGCATTGTGACGACCTTGGGGTCAACGATGCCGCCGCTGATGGTCTTGGCCACGGCGGTGCCAGCCAGCGCGCCGACGAGGTTCCAGAAGGCGGCCCAGGCGATTGCCATCCGGGGCGACAGCACCTTCGTGGAAACGACGGTGGCGATGGCGTTGGCCGTGTCGTGAAAGCCGTTGATGTACTCGAAGACCAGCGCGGCCAGCAGAACGAGTAGGAAAAGCGTCATGGCACGGAGCGGGAACCGACCACCGGGCAGGCGCGCCGATCAAGCGGGTGGAAACCTGCGGTCACGCCTTCCGCGGACCGGATTAATCCGGAGGTTCGTTCCATGGTCAGGAGTGCTTCAAGACGATCTGCAGGACGATGTTGCCGGCATTGCGGCAGCGATCGACGGCTTGCTCGACCATCTCGTAGAGCTCCTGGAGGATGACGAGTTCCTTGGCCTCGTAAGGCCCGTGGTAGAGATCCTTGAGCAGGGTGAGCATGACCTTGTCGGCTTCGCCCTCGGCGTATTGCAGCCGGTCGTTGGCCTCGCGAATTTTATCGATGTGCGTGCCGCCGCGGAGCTGCTTCACCATGAAGGCCACGGCTTCGGCCGCCTGCGACATGAGAACGGCCTGACGCTGGAACGCCGCATTGGGCACGCGGCCCGGGTAAATCGAAAGGCGTTCCACGATCTTCTCGACCTGCTTCGGAATGCGATAGAGCGCGAAGGACAGCGCCTCGATGTCCTCGCGCTCCAGCGGCGTGACGAAGGTCTTGCTCAGTTCCTCGGTCATCAGGTGGCGAATCCGCTTTTCCTTGCGGCGCGTCTGGATGAACTCGTCGAGGGTGGCCTCGCTGGCATCACCCGCGGCAATTTTTTTCAGGTAACTCGAAAACAGATCCACGCTCGTCTTGGCTTGGTCGGCGCCCGCCTCGAGCAGGTCGAAGAACTTGTCTTCCTTTCCCAGAAGTTTTTTCAGCGAGAACATCGTCCTTGTGAAGTAGCCGCGGCGGACCCGATGGCGAAACAATTCTGCGGCCCGCGGCCTTTACCTGTGGCGTGGCTTCGGGGGTGGATCGACTTCGGGTCTCTGGGAGCGAACGTGACCTGAGGGGGCCGCGGGCCTAAACAAAACCGCCGGGCGATTTTGGAAACATCGCCCGATGGGCTATCCACTAGACTGCCGAAAATGCCCCGGGCATTTTCGTTTGGCCCCCGGTCGGGCCGGTGTGTTTTACGTTCTTTGATCCGGAATCGGAATCCTCAAACCGACCGGCGGGCTAGCCTTTGCCGCGCAGCCAAATCCAGGCGTTGCCCAGGCGCTCATGCACCGCGGCGGTGCTGCGCTCGAGCGACCCGACGTCGCACACCAGGTCGTTCCAGTTCCATTTGGGGTCGAGATGGGCGGTGTAGTCGGCCGGGCAGGGCAGGGGTGTCAGCCCGGCATGGCGGAAAAGTGCCACCGAACGCGGCATGTGCCATGCCGTCGTCACGAGCGCGAACGGCTGCCGGCCGATCTTCTCCCGCACCGCCATGGACTCGTCCTCGGTGTCGCGCCCATTCTCGATGAGTACAATCCGTCGCGGCTCGATCCCGAGTGAGACTGCCGCCCGGGCCAGGACGGTCGCATGACTTTCGTAACTGCGCTCCGCGGGGCCGCTGACGAGCAGTTGCGCCTCCGGCAGGGCGCGGAGGAGGCGGACGGCCTCGACCAGCCGCGCGTTCGCGGACGATGAAAGCTGGGCGAGGGCGGAGAGGCCCGGGGCGTTGCCGTTGCCCGAGCCCAGCACGATGACGTAGCGGCACTCGGCGAGTGCCGGCGGCAGCGACACTCCGACCCGCAACTCGGGAATAGCGGGGTAGCGATTTTCGAGCGGCCGCACCAGCCACTTGCTCACGAGGTTGTTGCTCAGAATCAGGAGCAGGCCGGAGCCCGTGAGGATCAGCGCCCGCCCGAGTCGCGGCCGGCGTCGGGAGAGCATCAGTCCACTCCCGACGACGAGCAGCAGGAGGCACAACGGCAGCGGCATGAGCCAGTATCCCAGTTGCTTCTTCAGCCAGAAAAACATCCGCCCAACAAAAGGACCCGGTCGCGGCCGGGCGAGCCTCGGTTTCAGGGCGGGGTGACTGGGAGGCGGGATCATTTCGACCCGCGGCAATTCAGTCGTGACCCCAAACGGGGTCTGCTCCGGGCCGTTGTTTGTAGTTCCGCCTTCAGGCGGCGACCGACTTGATCGATCCTTCGCCTGAAGGCGGAACTACAAACAGCGCCTTCCCTGCACTCCAACATCCGACCTCGACCTCGGTGATTGCCTCCCGCCACAAGACCCCTTTGGTTCTTCTGCCTCCGCTGGACGGCTGGCGGCGCGACGGGCTCCCCCTTTTTTTTCATGAATAAACTCCTCCTCTCTCTTCTGCTCGCCGCCGGTGTCTCCCTGGCCGGCGGCGCCGAAGTCTACCGCATCGCCGTGATCCCCAAGGGGACCACGCACGAATTTTGGAAATCGATCAACGCGGGTGCCATCCAGGCTCAGCGTGAACTCGCCGCCCAGGGCATCACAGTGAATATCATCTGGAAGGGTCCGCTCAAGGAGGACGATCGCGAGGCCCAGGTTCAGGTGGTCGAGAATTTCGTCGGCCAGCGGGTCAGCGCGATGGTGCTGGCGCCGCTCGACCGGAAAGGCCTCGTCGCTCCAGTTGAGACCGCGGTGCGCGGGAAGATCCCCGTGATCATCATCGACTCGGCGCTCGAGTCGAAGGCTCCCGCGAGCTTCGTGGCCACGGACAATCGCGAGGGCGGCCGGATCGCCGCCCGTAATCTGGGCAAGGTGCTCAACGGCAAGGGCAATGTCATCCTGCTCCGCTACGCGGTCGGGTCGGCCAGCACCGAGGATCGCGAGGAGGGATTCCTCGAGGTGATAAAAAAGGATTTTCCCGGCATCAAGCTGCTGTCGACCGACCAGCACGCCGGCGCCACCCGCGACAGCGCCAAGCGCGTGGCGGAAACACTCCTTAATCGCTACGGCAAACAAGTGAGCGGAATCTTCGCGTCCAACGAGTCCGCCGCCTCGGGCATGCTCCTCGCCCTGCGCGATGCCGGCTTGGCGGGTGGCAAGGTGAGGTTCGTCGGCTTTGACGCCGGTGAATCGCTGAACGCCGGACTGAAGGCCGGCGACATGGTGGGCTTCGTCGTCCAGCATCCGATGCGGATGGGTTATCTCGGCGTGAAAACCGCCGTGGCCGTCTTGCGGGGCGAGAAGGTCCAGGCCGTCATCGACACCGGCGTCGGCTTTGTGACGAAGGAGAACATGGACACGCCCGAAATGGCCGAGCTCCTCCACCCGCCGCTGGACAAGTATCTGAAGTGAAGGGATGACCACCCCGACCGCCGCTCCCGCCCTCCGGCTCGCCGGTATCACCAAGAGCTTTGGCGCGACGCAGGCGCTCCGGGGCGTGACGCTCGAAATCGCCCCGGGCACCGTGCATGCGCTGATCGGCGAGAACGGCGCGGGCAAAAGCACGCTGATGAAAATCCTCAGCGGGGCGCACGCTGCCGACGCGGGGACGATGGAACTCGGCGGCGTACCCTACCTGCCGGCGAATCCGCACGATGCGCGGCTCAAGGGCGTGGCGATGATTTATCAGGAGCTGAATCTCGCGCTCCACCTCTCCGCGCAGGAAAATATCTTGCTCGGCGCCGAGTCAGCCGCGCTCGGGTGGATCGATCGGAGCTCGTCGCGGGACCGGGCGCAGGCCGCCCTGGCCCAGCTGGGCCACGAGAATCTCCGCCTCGATCAGCCAGCGGGCACCTTCAGCATCGCCGAACAGCAGGTGATCGAAATCGCCCGCGCCCTGCTGACCAAGCCGCAGGTGCTCATCATGGATGAGCCGACGAGCAGCCTCACCCAGACCGACACGGGAAAACTTTTCGCGACGATCCTCCGGCTGCGGGCGCAAGGAGTGAGCGTCATCTACATCAGCCATTTCCTGGAGGAATGCCGCCGCATCGCCGATCGCTACACCGTGCTCAAGGACGGCGAAACCGTTGGCAGTGGCGACATGCGCACCGCGAGCCTCAATCACATCGTGACCCTCATGACCGGCCGCGAGGTGAAGGATCTCTATCCGCATACCGCCCACCCGCTCGGGGCCACCGTGCTCGAGGTGAAGGCCCTCGCCAGCGCGCCGCGGCTCAAGCGCGCAAGCCTTCAGGTCCGGGCGGGCGAAATCTTCGGGCTGGCCGGTCTCATCGGCGCAGGCCGCACGGATTTGCTGCGGGCGATTTTTTCCCTTGATGAAATCGAGGCCGGCGAGGTCTGCATCGTGGGGGCGCCGGGCAGCGCGGCGGCGCCGCGCGATCGCTGGTCCCAGGGCGTCGGTTTTCTCAGTGAGAATCGCAAGGAGGAGGGCCTCATGCTCAGCCAGCCGATTGCTGACAATGTCACGCTGACCAAGCATGCGGCCTTCAGCCGGTTCGGCTGGCTCAATGGCCGGCGGCAGCGCACGGCGGCCCAGCACTGGGTCGATGCCCTGCGGGTAAAATGCCGCGACGTCCTCCAGCCGATCGGTCAGCTTTCCGGCGGCAACCAGCAGAAGGTGGCCATCGCGCGCCTCCTCGAGCATCCAGCGCGAATTTTTCTCCTCGATGAACCCACGCGCGGGATCGACGTCGGCAGCAAGGCGCAGATTTATGAGCTGATTGGCGAACTGGCGGCCGGCGGCAAGGCGGTCATCGTCGTCAGCAGTTACCTGCCCGAGCTCCTCGGGCTCTGTGACACGATTGGCGTCATGTGCCGGGGCGAACTCGCCGCCATCCGCCCGCGGATCGAGTGGAACGAACACGAAATCATTCGCGTCGCGACGGGAGGTCTTCCGCCTTTGGCGGAAAGCCAAATGGGCGTCGGCGGAGCCAAAACCCCATGAACGATACCGTCAAAACCCTCCTCGCCAAAGCCGGGCCTTTTCTCGGGCTGCTCGTGGTGATTGCGCTGTTTTCGATTCCGACGGAAACGCGCGATATTTTCCTCAGCTATCATAATTTCAAAATCATCTTCACCCAGACGGTCATCGTCGCCGTCGGCGCCCTCGGGATGACGCTGATCATCGTGAGCGGCGGCATCGATCTTTCGGTCGGCTCCGCCATTGCCCTGACCAGCGTGGTCGGCGCCATGCTCATCCAGCGCGGATGGGGCACGCTGTCGGTCGTGCTCACCATCATCGGCACCGGCGGCTTGATCGGCCTGCTGAACGGCACGGCCATCGCCGGCCTCCGCATGATGCCCTTCATCATCACGCTCGGCACCCTCGGCGTCGCGCGCGGCTCGGCCAAGTGGCTGGCCGAAAACCAAACGGTCAACTACGAGACCTCGCCGCTCAACAGTTGGATGACCACCGCGGATCCTTTCAGCTATTCGCTCCCCGCCGGCGTGTGGGTGGCGCTCGCGCTCGCCGTGGCGACCTCGCTCCTGTTGCGCAACACGGTTTTTGGCCGGCACATCTTCGCCCTCGGCTCCAACGAGGCCACCGCGCGGCTCTGCGGCATTCCGACAGTGCGGCTCAAGATTCTCATCTACGCGCTAGCCGGTTGCTTCTTTGGCCTGGCCGGGCTTTTCCAGCTTTCGCGACTTCGCCAGGGCGATCCGACTGTGGCTGTCGGCCTCGAACTCGACATCATCGCCGCCGTCATCATCGGCGGCGCCAGTCTTTCCGGCGGCGTCGGCACCATCCTCGGCTCGATGATCGGCGCGCTGATCATGGCCGTGCTGCGCAACGGGACGCAAATGATGGAATGGCAGACCTATTTTCAGGAGATCATCATCGGCCTCGTCATCATCGTGGCCGTCTTCCTCGACCGCCTGCGGCAGGGGAAGCAGAACTGATTCCACCGGGGTGACGCGAGGGCACGGTTTGTCGTAGCCCTGCCCGGGAGGGCAGGGACCGATGATAGGTGGAGTATCGAGAAATCCCGCTGCTCTCGCAGCGGGCCACGCAGGCACTCGGGGACCCCGGGTTGGTCCGTCTCCATCGATCAAACCTGTGTCCTCCGGGTAATACGGGAGTTCGAAGGAGTCCTCCGGCGCTGACTGTCCGAGTCGCCATACTTTGCGCATTGACGTCGTTGAGTGGGAATCAGCAATTGAAGTTCCGCCTCGATTCTTCCCACCGCATGAAAATCCTGTTTGCCCCCGCCTCGTGCCGTGTTTTCGCCGTTCGAACGGCTCTTCTCCTCGCGGCTTTTTTGTGCGCCCAAGCTTTCGCGGCGGCGCCCGTGTTGAAGGTCCTCTTCCTCGGCGACAACGGCCACCACCGTCCCGCGGAACGCCTGCGCGATCTCGGACCCGCAATGATGCATCGCGGCATCCAGCTCGTGTACACGGAGGACGTCGCCGCGCTCTCGCTCGCCAACCTGAAGCGCTACGACGCCCTGCTGATTTACGCCAACATCGACACCATTGCCCCGGCGCAGGAGCAGGCGTTGCTCGACTACGTCACGCAGGGCGGCGGGCTCTTTGCGCTGCATTGTGCGAGCTACAGTTTCCGCAATTCCGACAAGTTCGTCGCCCTGGTGGGCGCGCAGTTCAAGAGCCATGGGACCGGCGTCTTCCGCACGACGCTCGTGGCGCCGAACCATCCGATCGTTCAGGGCTTTTCCGGTTTTGAGAGCTGGGACGAGAGCTACGTCCACACGCGGCACAACGAGCAAAATCGCACGGTGCTCGAGGTGAGGGACAATGAGCCGTGGACCTGGACGCGCACCGAGGGCCTGGGCCGCGTGTTCTACACGGCGTGGGGTCACGATGAGCGCACCTGGCGGAATCCCGGTTTCCAGGATCTCGTCGAGCGCGGCCTGCGTTTCACTGCCGGCCAAAAATTGCCCGGCGCCCTCAGCGAGCGGCCGAGCATCGCCGGCTTCGAAGTGATCGATCAGCCGGGCATTCCCTACTATCCGCCCGGCCAGCGCTCCCAGGGCGACGGCGCCTGGCCGCAGATGCCCAAGCCGCTGGCGCCCGAGCAGTCGATGCAGCATCTCGTCGTCCCCGGCGGTTTCGAGGTGCAACTCGTCGCGAGCGAGCCCGAGATTCGGAAACCGATCACGATGGCGTGGGACGAGCGCGGCCGGCTTTGGATCGCCGAGACCCTCGATTATCCCAATCGTGTCCTCCCGCCGGGCGAAGCCGGTCGAGATCGCATCGTCATCTGCGAGGACACCAACGGCGACGGGCGCATGGACAAATTCACGGTCTTTGCCGAGGGCCTCAACCTCCCCACGTCGCTCACCTTTGCCAAAGGCGGCGTGATCGTGCACCAGATGCCGAACACGATTTTCCTCCAGGACACCGACGGTGACGGCAAGGCTGACGTGCGTGAGGTGCTCTTTACAGGCTGGGGCCGCCGCGACACCCACGCGGGCCCGAACAATCTGGTCCAGGGCTTCGACAACTGGATTTGGGGCGTCGTCGGCTACAGCGGATTCAACGGCAGCGTCGGGGGCCGGCCGCTTGCGTTCAACCAGGCGTTCTATCGTTTTCGGCCGGATGGCTCCGCGCTCGAGGCGATTCGCTCGAACAACAACAACAGCTGGGGCCTCGGTTTCACCGAGGAGGGACTCGTCTTCGGATCGACCGCCAACAACAACCCGAGCGTCTATGTGCCGATTCCCGATCGGTACTACGCGCCCGCCGGGCTGACGGCGCGGGTGCTCACGGGCATCGCCGACACCTCGCGTTTCCTGCCGCTGACGGGCCGCGTGCGGCAGGTCGACGTCCATTGGGGCTACACGGCCGCAGCCGGCCACGCCTTCTACACCGCTCGCGCCTATCCCAAGGAATATTGGAACCGCATCGCGTTTGTCGCCGAACCGACCGGGCACCTCGTCGGACAGTTCAATCTCGAGGCCATGGGGGCGAATTTCCGCTCGAAGAATCCGACCAATCTCATCGTCAGCGACGACGAGTGGTTCGCGCCCATCATGGCCGAGGTCGGTCCCGATGGCGCCATGTGGGTGATCGATTGGTATAACTACATCGTCCAGCACAACCCGACGCCGAGGAATTTTCAGAATGGCTTGGGCAACGCCTACGACAACGAGCTCCGCGACCAACGCTTTGGCCGCATCTACCGCATCGTCTGGAAAGGCGAGGGCGCGCGGCCCGCGGCCCGCTTTTCCCTGGCCAACGCGGCCCCCGCCCAGCTCGTGGCTGCGCTCGTCCACGACAATCTCCTCTGGCGCCGTCACGCCCAGCGTTTGCTCGTCGAGCGCGGCCGCAAGGATATCGTGCCCGGGCTGCTCACGCTGGTGCGCAATCCCCAGGTGGATGAAATTGGGCTGAACGTAGGCGCCATTCACGCGTTGTGGACACTGCACGGACTTCATGCGCTCGAAGCGCTGCCGGAGGCGCTGACGGCCGCGACCGAAGCGCTGCGCCATCCGTCCGCCGGCGTGCGCCGCAACGCTCTCGGCGTCTTGCCGCAAACCGCCGCTACTGCGACGGCCGTGTTGAACGCGGGGTTGTTGGCCGATCCTGACGCGCAGGTGCGGCTCGCGGCGTTGCTCGCCCTCGCCGAGGCGCCCCCCACGCCCGCGGCGGGCGCTCCGCTCCATGCGATGCTCGCGACGCCGGACCTCACGCTCGACCGCTGGACCGTCGATGGCGCGAAGATGGCGGCGGTGGCGCAGCAGAAATCATTTCTCTCGGCCTGTACGCCGTCGGAAACGGCCGCCGGTCGCGAGACGATGAAAAGCGATCTAAACCCGGCGGCGCTCGTCGACGCCTTCGAAAAGCCTGCGCCGCTCGAGTCCTGGGTGCTCACCAAGACGACCGGCGAGGTGGAGCTGGGGCTCGCCGCGAATGGCCGCGCGGACGGGCATAGCCTGCAGCTGAAAGCGTCGGGCGCCGGAGCGAACGCGCTGGCCGCGAAGAAAGTCACCGTGAAGCGCCACAGCCGCTATTCCCTCGCCGGCTGGATCAAGCTGGAGGACGTCGTGCCGGCGAGCCCGGCGATTGGGGCGTTTCTCAGCGTGCCGCAGATCACCCAGCCGCAGCGCGCGATTTCGGTCGGCTTGAAGGGCACGAACGACTGGTCGCAGATGCGCGTCCTTTTCGACACGGGCGCTCTCACCGAAATCTCCGTCGCCTGCGGGATTGGTGGCGGTGGTTTGGCGGTGGGCACGGCGTCGTTCGATGATCTTTCGCTCACGGACTTGGGTCCGACCGACGAGACGATCGCGAATCCGCTTTCGGTGGTGCTCGCCCATCTGCTGACCCACACGGGTGCTGGCGGAGCCGCCACGGCGACAGTCACCGACGCCAACGTCGTGACGCTCGAACTCGCGACCATCCAGGACGTCATGAAATTCGATCGCGCCGAACTCACGATCAGGGCCGGCCAGAACGGAAAGATCGTCTTCAAGAACAACGATCACATGCCGCACAACGTCGTCGTAATTCGGCCCGGCGCGCTCGATGCCGTGGGCGCGCTGGCCGACGGCATGCTCACCAATCCGCAGGCGATGGCCCGCAGCTATGTGCCCGATTCGCCCGACGTGCTTTTCCACACGCCGCTGGTGAATCCCGGCGAGGCCTTCACCGTCGCCTTCACCGTACCCACCCGGCCCGGCCGCTATCCGATCGTCTGCACCTTCCCCGGTCACTGGCGGATCATGCAGGCGGTCCTCGTCGTCACTGGAAATTAACAGCCTGGGCTCAATCAAAGCAGTGAGAACCGCTAATCTTCGCTAATGTCCGCTGATTATTCCCCCTCGCCAATGTCCGCGCTTCGCCGATTAGGCGAAGCATCCACACTCTAAGCCGCCTTTTGCCTCCGAAAAATCAGCGCAAATTGACGGTTCCTCCTCTGACCTGCCCCGTTTGATCAAATCGAGTTCCGCCATGCCCAAGAAAATCAACATTGCCATCGCCGGCCTCGGTTTCGGGGCTGAGTTCATTCCGATCTACCAGGCGCATCCCGACGCCAAGCTCGTCGCTGTTTGCCAGCGCGACCCGAAGAAACTGGCGGCGATCCAGAACGCCTTCGGCATCGCCAAGGGTTTCACCGACTACGACGCGATGCTGCGCGATCCCGAAATCGACGCCGTGCACATCAACACGCCCATCCCGGACCACGCGCCGCAAAGCATCAAGGCCCTGCGCGCCGGCAAGCACGTCGCCTGCACCGTGCCGATGGCGACCTCGATCGCCGATTGCCGGCGCATTGTCGATCTGACGCGAAAGACTGGGCTGAAGTATATGATGATGGAGACGGTCGTCTACGCCCGTGAATACCTCTTCATCAAGGAACTCTACGACCGCGGTGAGCTGGGCAAAATCCAGTTTCTTCAGGCGAGTCACCAGCAGGACATGGATGGCTGGCCTAACTACTGGCCGGGCCTGCCGCCGATGTGGTACGCGACCCACTGCGTCGGGCCCATGCTCGCGCTGACCGATGCCGTCGCGGAATATGTCTCGTGCTTTGGGTCCGGCACAATCCGTCCGGAGTTGGTCAAGCAGTACGGTTCGCCGTTCGCCGTGGAGACGGCGCACGTCAGGTTCAAAGACTCCGATTTGACCGCTCGCATCATCCGCTCGCTCTTCGACACCGCGCGGCAGTATCGCGAAAGCATCGATGTCTACGGGTCGAAGAAATCCTTCGAGTGGTCGCTGGTCGAACACGAGCCGCACATTTTGCACACGGCGAAACTGACCGAGCACAGGATACCGAAGAAAATCAAAGTGCCCGATTATGCGAAGCGGCTGCCCGCGGAGATTCGAAAGTTCACGACCAAGGGGGTCTACGATCTCGGCAAGAAGACCCACCGCAGCTTCACCCAGGGCGCCGGGCACGGCGGCTCGCACCCGCATCTCGCGCATGAGTTTCTCCGCGCGTTGATCGAGGATCGCGGCCCGCGCCCGAACGCGGTGAAATCCGCCAACTGGACCTGCGTCGGCCTCTGCGCCCATGAGTCCGCCCTCGCCGGCGGGAAGATCGTGAAGCTGCCGGCGTTCACCCAGTAGCGCCTTGCACCGAGCAAGGCCGCAACCCGTATTCTGCGACTGTCTGTGTAGCCCGCTTCGGGAGAAGCGGGATTTCTCAGCGCATGACCTGCGTCGGTCCCTGCCTCTCGGGCAGGGCTACGGCGAACCACTTAATCGCCGAATCCGGACTTAACGGTAGAGCAAGCATTTTGTGCGCGGACAGGCCGTGACCCCCGCTTGTAGTTCCGCTTGAAGGCGGAACTACGAGCGGACCTGTTTCTCTTTGTCCGCCTACAACCCCGCCACTTCCCACCCCTGGCGATACTTCCGACGGACGAACGCGTTCGCCTCCTTCACGTTGTCGAATTGCAGCTTCGCCGTGTTCCATTCGAGCTTCGTCTTGGGAAACCGCACCGCGACGCTGCCGAGCAGCACCGCTTCCGTCAGGGGACCCGAATAATCGAAATTCGCGGACGGTGAGCCGCCGGAAACACACGCCTCCGCCCAGTTGGTCCAATGGTGCGAGCCCTCGACGCGCGGCATCGGATAGTCCTTGAACTTGGCCTCGGGAAACAGCCGGGGCATCGCGATATGCGGCACGTGCAGCACGCCTTCCGTGCCGACAATGATCGAACCCTGGTCGAGGAGGCTGCCGGATTTCTTCTTGGAGTTGGGCGGCGGTTCCTCCGGCTTGGTGGAGGCGACCAGCGCCTGGATTTCCACCGGCGGACGTTCGTCGCCGTCGTACCACGTCACCGCGACGGACTTGTCCGCCGTGAAGCGCGTGCCCGGGAAAACATAGTGAATCTTCGCGTTGATCGCCCAGTTCCACGCATCGGGCGCGGGACCCTCGGACCGCAGCGAAAGCGGCGCCGTCAGGGCCAGCGCCTCGAACACCGGATCGAAAATGTGGCAGCCCATGTCGCCGAACGTCCCGGTGCCGAAGTCGAGCCGCTTGCGCCAATTTTCCGGGTGATAGTACGTCTCGCCGACAAACGGACGCGACTCGCGCCCGCCTTGCCACAGGTCCCAGTTGAATCCGTCTGGCACCGTGGCGGTCGGAGCGGGCGGCGCGCCGACGTCGCCCCATTTCTTGTTACTCCAGGTGTGAACTTCCTTCACCTTGCCGATCGCGCCACCCTGCACGAGCGCCACGGCCATGCGGTACTCCTTCTGCGAGTGGATCTGGATGCACATTTGCGTGACCAGCTTCTTTTCCCGCGCGCGCTTCGTCATCGCCCGGACTTCGTAGAGATCGTGGGCGAGGGGTTTTTGGCAGTAAAGGTGTTTGCCGAGATGCATCGCCGACATCCCGATCGGCGCGTGCATGTGGTCGGGCGTCGAGACGTTCACCGAATCGATATTGTTCTTCTCCTTGTCGAGCAGCTCGCGCCAGTCCTGATAAATTTTCGCCTCGGGGTACCATGACTTCACCTGTTCGATCCGGTTCAGGTCCACTTCCGCGACGGCCACGAGCTTGAGGAAAGGATTGCTGGTCAGCGCCTGGATGTCGCTCCACGCCATGCCCGCGACGCCAAAGCTCGCGTGGCGCAGCACGGCGCTCGGCGGGGCCGAAATGAGGTTGCGCGTGATGAAAGGGGCGGCGAGGGCGGCAGCGCCGAGGGTCTTGACGAACTGGCGGCGGTTGGTGGGACGCGGTTTTTTCACAGGGTAAAGGCGATGAAGGGATGTGTTCGCACTCCGCGAAACTGGCAACCCAGAACCCGGATGGCTTGGTGATTTTTTGCCACAAATTGCACGAATGGACACAAATGCCGACCAAGCGAGGCGACTCATATTTGTGCCCATGGGTGTAATTTGTGGCCAAAGGTTTGGTCTGCCGCGAAAACAGGCTCGCCCGCGCTTGCGGTTCTCCAACACCCTAGCCGGTTGTCATTCTGAACGCAGCGAAGAATCCAGCGGCTGATTCGCAGTTTCTTGGCGACGTCCGCGTCCAAGTGGATTCTTCGCTGCGCTCGGGATGACAAACGAGGAATAGCACCCGTTTAGCCGTCAGCCGTCCTCTGCCCTCCGTCCTCCGTCTTCTCACTTCCGCCCTCTGTCACACCCCTCCCGATGAGTACTTCCGATTCCGCTTCCTCCCCTAAAGGCCGCCTCTTTCTCATGATGGTCCTCGAACTCGCCATCTGGGGCGCGTGGCTGCCGTTGATCTTCGGCTATCTCCCGAGCCTCGGTTTCTCACCCACCGAGCCACCGAAACTCCTCGCTCCGCTCGTGCCGGATTTCCTCAAATGGTTGTTCTCGGAGCAGGGGATGATTCTCAACGCCTTTCCCGTCGCCGCCATCATCGGGATGTTTTTCAGCAACCAGTACGCCGATCGCCATTTCGCCGCGGAACGATTCCTGGCCTTTAGTCACTTGGTCGGCGGTGTGGCGATTCTGGGCTGCGGCTTTGTTCATGCGTTCTGGCCGTTCTTCTGGCTCATGTTCGTGCACTGCGTCCTCTACGTGCCGACCATCTCGATCACGAACTCGATCGCGTTTGCGAACATGAAGGATGCGCAAAAGGAGTTTGGCCTCATCCGCCTCGGCGGCACGATCGGTTGGATCCTCGCGGCGTGGCCCTTCACGTTCATCCTCGTTGATTGGGCGAAGGTCGGCGCGGCTCACCCGCAAGGTCTCGTGGCGTGGTTCGACATCGTGCTTAAGTCTGGTCTCACCGGGGAGGCCCTCCGGGCCGCGACCAAGTGGACCTATGTTGTCGCCGGCGTGGTGTCGCTTGCCCTGGCCGCGTTCAGCTTCACGCTGCCGCACACCCCGCCGAAGACCAAGGCGGAGGGCGCGGCCGAAAACCTCGCGTGGCTGGAGGCGTTGCGGCTGCTCAAGCACCCGTTCGTGCTCATCCTCTGGCTGGTCACGTTCGTCGATTCTTTCGTCCACAATTGCTACTTCAACTGGACCGGCAGTTTTCTCGGTGCCGCACCCGCGGCCGGGGGCGTGGGGATTCCCGGCAACTGGATCATGCCGGTGATGACCATCGGCCAGGTGGCCGAAATCCTCACGATGCTCGTCCTTGGCGTGACGCTGAAGAAGTTCGGTTGGCGGCGCACGATGATCGTCGGCATCCTCGGCCATGCGGCGCGCTTCGCCGTTTACGCGTATTTTCCGCAGACGCCCGGCGCCATCATCGCGGTGCAGCTCCTCCACGGGATTTGCTACGCGTTCTTCTTCGCGACCGTTTACATCTTCGTGGACGCCTATTTCCCCAAGGACGTTCGCGCCAGCGCCCAGGGTCTCTTCAACGTCATGATCCTCGGCGGGGGGGCTTTGCTGGCAAATTCGATTTGTCCGCGGCTCATCCAGCAGACCTTCACGCAGGGCGGGATCACCGACTTCAAGCACCTCTTCCTGCTTCCGGCCTGCATCGGGCTCGGCGCTGTGCTCGTCCTCGCCCTTTTCTTCCACCCACCGACGCCACGTCCCGACGATTCCGGCACTACACCTCACTGACCCAGGAATATCAGTCTCCTGCGCTCTCGGAGCTTTTCAGCTTCGCTGGCCACAATTGGCACAAATGACACAAATAGAGACCTCTGGACCCGGTCAGCATCTGTGCCCATCGGTGAAATTTGCGGCAAAAAAATCCGAGAAATGGGGCGGTCAATTTAGCAGACTGATTAGTCCGCCGATAATTTTCTGATGCCCTCCAAACTTCGCATTCTCGTCGTCGGTTGTGGTCACATGGGGACGTCGCATGCCCGCGCCTATCACGGAATGAACGACGACTTTGAGATCGTCGGCCTCGTCAGCCGCGGCGCCGCTTCCCGCCAGAAACTCAACGCGGAGTTCGGGGGCCGCTACCCGGAGTTCAGCGATTATTTCGCGGCCCTGGCCCAGACCAAGCCCGACGCCGTCTGCATCAGCACCTATGCCGAGACCCACGCGGCTTATGCGGTGGCCGCGTTCGAGGCGGGCGCGCATGTCTTTCTCGAGAAACCCGTCGCCGACAACCTCGCCGACTGCGAGCGCGTCGTGGCGGCCGCGCGGCGGCTCCAGCGCAAGCTCGTCGTGGGCTACATCCTGCACGTCCATCCCTCGTGGAAGAAGTTCACCGAGCTCGCGCGCACGCTCGGCAAGCCGCTCGTCATGCGGATGAACCTCAACCAGCAGAGCTCCGGGCCGAATTGGGAGACGCACAAGAATCTCCTGCGCACGACCTCGCCCATCGTCGATTGTGGCGTGCACTACGTCGACGTGATGTGCCGGATGACGGGCTCGCGCCCCGTGAGCGTGAATGGCATTGGCGCCCGGCTGACCGACGACATCGTGGCCGGCCAGGTGAACTACGGCCATCTGCAGGTCACGTTCGCCGACGGTTCGGTGGGCTGGTACGAGGCCGGTTGGGGTCCGATGATGAGTGAGACCGCCTTTTTCGTGAAGGACGTGATCGGTCCCAAGGGCTGCGTCAGCATCGTGGCGAAGACGGCGGGAGGCGCCGGTCAGTCCGCCAACATCGATGCGCACACGCAGACGGAGGCGATTCGCCTCCATCACGCGACGCTGGGCGCCGACGGGAAGTTCACGCGCACCGACGAACTCATCGACGTGAACGACGAGCCCACGCATGACGAACTCTGCCGGCGCGAACAGGAAGTTTTCCTCCGCGCAATTCGCGACGACACGGATCTCACCGACCACTGGCAAAGCGCCCTCGACAGCCTCCGCATCGTCCTCGCCGCCGACCAATCCTTCCGCGAAGGCCGGACGGTGAAGCTGTAAATTACACGACGTGGTGAAAGGCGTTCCCCATCCGCTCTTCGTGGGGGCGATCCCGAAAACCAACAACCATGAGTGGAAGTCTCAGCCGGCCAATTAGGTCGTTTTGCCGAGACGGCGTGGCAACTGCGAGTCCGTGAGGACGGGTGGAGAGCAGCCGCACGCTAACCGAGCAGTCCGCAACGA
>SIBR01000011.1 GCA_009695065.1 Opitutus sp.
CTTGGCAGTCCGTTGCAGGACGCCGCCGTCGCCGCACTCTGCGAAACCCTCCCCGCCACCGAAACCTGTTTCCCCACCACCAAACTACGCCCGATTTATCGACAAGTGGGTTCACCCTGATTTCACGGCAGGTCAGGAGGTCTGAGGCTAATTTAAGCGTTCGCGGCGCCCCACGCCGCGTCTGCCTTCTCCGCATCCCGGGTTGACACCGGCCCGTGCGCGGCGGACACATTTTCTCATGGCGGCCGAGGACCAACTCCCAATTTTTCACGTGGTCGGGTTTACCGGCCACCGGCAGCTGGAAAACCAGGCCCGCGTGGAGCACGCCCTCCTCGAGGTCCTGGCGGGCCTCCGGTCCGAGCAAGGCGTGGAATGGCTGGCTTTATCCTCCATCGCGGTCGGGAGCGACATGGTCTTCGCCCGCACCGCGCTCCGGCTCGGCCTCGGGTGGGAGGCGGTCCTGCCCATGCCGCCCGTGGAGTTTCGGCACGATTTCGCCGATGAGGAATGGCGGGGCGTCGAGACACTCCTCGCGGAAGCCGAGCAGGTGCGCGTCATCGGCGAGCGTTCGCAGCGTGACGACTCCTACCTCGACTGCGGCATGGAGACGGTCAACCACTGCGACCTCTTGCTGGCGGTCTGGGACGGAGCACCCGCCCGGGGTCGCGGGGGTACCGCGGAAATCGTGGCCTATGCGCGGGAGATGGGCCGGCCAATCATCATCATCGATTCAGAGACGCTCAAGGTGCGCCGCGAGAATTTCGAGCAGCTGAAAACCGGTGACCGCCACCTGGAATTCTTCAACCAGCTGGCCCCCGCGCCCGCGGGTGCAACCGACACCATGCCCGGCCGCACCCGCGTGTATGAATTCCAACGCAAGCTCGATCACATCGCCACCCAACACGGGCCCAATTTCCGGCGGCTGACCGCGATTACGGTCTGGCTGCATGTGCTCGCGACGACGCTCGCCGCCGCCACCGTCGCCTTCGGCCTGCACCTCGCCGTCCTGCCCTGGGCCAAATTTCTGTGCCTCGTCGCTGCGCTGGGCGTCGCCGTGGTCATAAGAAACCACCGGGACCAAACGGACTGGGTGCGCTGTCGGCTCGGGGCGGAAATCGCCCGCAGCGCGCTCGCCACGTGGGGTCTCCCGCGGGCGCTGCGGCTCTTCGATGATTTCGACTGGGCGGGGCTCGAACCGCTGCGGCGGTCGCTCGACATCCTGCAGCGGCGCGCGACCCGGATGAGCACCGCGAGCTTTGACCTGTTCAAGCAGCGCTATGTGGGCGAGCGCATTAACGGGCAACTCACCTACTTCGCCCGGCAGGAATCCCGGGCCGTGCCCCAGCTCGCCCGCCTGCGCCTGGGCTTTTTCATCAGCACCACCGCGGCCCTGTCGTGCACGGCCCTGTACGCCCTGACAACGCTAATGCCCGAGCACGCGCATCCGGACTGGATGCAGGCCTGGTTCTTCGATTTTGCGCCCATCGTCCTGCCCGTGCTCGCCGCTTCCTTCCTGTCCCTGATCTCCATCAACGACCTCCACCGCCGGGTGGCGCGGTTCAAGGAAATGCGAATCCGGCTCGAGGCCGCGCGCAAGGAAGCGGTGTTTGTGCAGACCTGGGGCTCGCTCGAGCGCGTCGTCGCCAAGACCGAGCGCGCCCTGCTGCAGGAAGTGTTCGAGTGGAACTCGATCACGAGTTTCTCGGAGTCGCACTAGGAATCGGACCACGGACTTTGTCTTCGTTGCCGCTCTTACGAAAAAATTTCAGTGGGGAAGCTGGAAACGGGAGGTCGCACGGCGCTAATCGCTTCATCCGCGAGTGCGTGACTAAACCAAAATTGATGCGTGGAAGATTGCCGACGACTTGGCCGTGGCGGTATACGAACTGACGCGCGGTTTTCCACGGGAAGTGCAACATAGCTTTCGCTGCCTCCACGGATTGCTTACCGCCGTGGAAAAAGAAGCCCGAGCAGGTCCGTGGTCCGTAGCAGGCCGTCCGCCATCATTTTCCGATTTTCCGCAACGCCTGGTTGATCTTCACCAGGTCGCACACGGCGGGATCGTAGTCCGGTCCCAGCCACTCGATCCATTCGCGACCGAGTTCGGTGTTCGGCTCCTTGATGCACGCCAGCAAGTCGTGGAAAGCCTCGACTCCGCCGCAATCCTCCGGCGGGCCGGCACGCTCACCCGCCACACAGCATGGGTAGCGCACGCCTTTCTCCACCGGGCCGTTTTTCTCCACTTTCACGTCGATCTGCCAGCCCTCGCCGAAGTGGTAGCCGTAGGTGAAACGCTCGCGATGCTTGAGGTCGAGGTCGGCCAGCATGACGTCGCGATCGTCCTCGATGCTGAGATCCTCCCGCTTGAGCGGATTGCCGAATCGCAGATCATCGAAGTTGAACGCGTGGGTCTGGTAATCAAACCAGTCGAAGGCCACCTGGATGCTGTCGTGCAGGCGCGACACCCACATCGATTCGCGCACGAGCAACCGGCGCCAGATGCGGGGCTGGCAGGCCACGACATTGAACCGCAGCGAGTACACCCGCTCCGGCGGCTTCCTGGCTTTCGAGCCCTTGCCTTCGTGCAACGAAATCATGAACCACCCACCAAAACGCAGTCCCAGGCCCTCGGCAAGCGGGAGGTTTGCCGTGTCAATTCAGTGGAACCGCGAAAAACGCGAAGGGGCGCGAAGGACGAACGGCTTCGCGCATCGCACGATTTGTTCCACGAATCCTGGCCTGCATCCATCACACCCAGAGGTGCGATGGATGCGGCCTGCCGCCGGCGCTGACCACCTCATCCGCCGATCACCGCAGGTTGTAAACCTCGAGCATCGTCGCGCCCGGCGCTTTGTCGGCGCTGGACAACTTCACCGTGTAGGCCCCCGGTTCCAGCGTCAGTAGAATCGCGGCGTCGCGACTGGTCGTATCCAGAAAGCGAAAGGCTCCCGCGCGGTCGAACGCGGCGCCGAGGGCGGCCGCCTCCTCGCTCGACGCCGCCCAACCGCCGGTGTTCGTCGCAATCAGGCGTTCGCCCTGGAAAACCTCGAGTTTCGGCCGCACGAGCGCGTCCTTCAGTCCAAAATCCACGTGGACAGTGCTTACCACGATAGAATAGACGGGGTTTGGTGTGAAACGCTCAAAATTTTTGAAAAACAATCAGGCGTTTCCTATCTATCCCAAAACCCTTTATTTCCGATACTAACAACATTGGATTCACCGGGGGCAACGGACATTTTACGCGCCCAGGAGAATTTTTTGGCCCTTCATTCAACCGCCTGTCCTCACCGGCTAGGCTAATGGCCTAGTGAACCACGATCGACTCGAACCCCGTCGGCGACACGGCCGCCCCATCGATCGACTTCGCTGCGCCGGCCTTAAGCGGATAGCGAAAACGTCCGCCCTCGTAATTCCGAATCACGATTTCCTCGTCATCGATCGTTTCGACGTAATCTGGATTCAGCGGCACCTTGCCACCGCCACAGGGCGCGTCGATCACGTACTGCGGCACCGCGTAACCGGTGGTGTGCCCGCGCAGCGCCCGGATAATCTCGATGCCTTTGCGGACATCGACCTTGAAGTGTGAGCCCCCGGTAATGAGGTCCATCTGGTAGACGTAATACGGCCGCACGCGCATCCGCAGCAACCGGTGAACCAACGCCAGCATCACGCCGGCGTCGTCGTTCACGCCTTTCAATAACACGCTCTGGTTGCCCAGCGGCACGCCGGCAAACGACAGGCGCTCGCAGGCCGCCTTCAACTCGGCCGTGCATTCCTTCGGGTGATTCACGTGGATACTCATCCAAATCGGGCCGTATTTCTTGAAAACCTCGCCGAGCTCCGGAGTGATCCGCTGCGGCAGAAACACCGGGATCCGGGTTCCGATCCGGATGAACTCGACGTGCTTGATGGCCCGCAGCCGCGCGAGCAGGTGCTCAATCTTCTTGTCCGACAGCAGCAGGGGATCGCCACCCGAAAGCAGCACGTCGCGCACCTCGGGATGCGCCTCGATATACCTCAGGCCCTGCTCGAACTCGGGATGAAAATTGTAATCCTGCGCGTTCGAAACCAACCGGCTGCGCGTGCAATAGCGGCAATACGCCGCGCAGCGATCCGTGACCAGAAAGAGCACCCGATCCGGATAACGATGCACCAGGCCCGGCACCGGCGAGTGACCGTCCTCGCCCAGTGAATCGAGCATCTCCCCTTCCGAGACGACCATCTCCGCCGCCCGCGGAATGACCTGCTTCCGAATCGGACAGTTCGGGTCGTAACGATCGATCAAGTTAAAAAAATAAGGCGTAATCGCGAGGGCCAGCTTCTGGTTGGCGAAAGCGCACCCGGCCTTTTCGTCGGCCGTGAGCGTCATAAGCTTCTCGAGCTGTTCCGCGGTCGTGATCCGATTCTTGAGCTGCCACGTCCAATCGCGCCAATTGCTTTCCGGCACATGCTGCCAAAGTCCCTGGCCCTCGAACCAGGCGGTGCGGTCCTCGAGGTAGGTCGGTTCGGCGCTTCCGGCACTTTCGCTTGCGGGCATGGGTGGTGGATTTGGGCTAATGACGAAGGCGCAGACATTGTCGCCGAAGGCACCGCTGTCAAATGAGGTCAGGAGTTCGGCGCGCGGATCGGGCACGGGGGCGGTAATTAAAACCAGGAGCGGCGTTTCCCGCCTCTCCCGCGGCGGGCCACCAGAATCGCGCCCCCCGCCTGTAGCCCGGTTCGGGAGAAGCGGGCTGGGATTGGGTACCACCCACACCTTAAAGCTAGGCCTAAAGTCTCTTCCCACGCAAAAATTTCTTGGCAGTGTGCAGCCGAAGCCCTTTCGTCGGCCTTTAATGTCCACGCCGCAGTCCGCCCTCCTCGCGCTCGAAGACGGATCCATTTTCCGGGGCCGCGCCTTTGGCGCCGACGCCATCGTTTCGGGCGAGTGTGTCTTCAACACGTCGATGACCGGCTATCAGGAGATTCTGACCGATCCGTCGTATTTCGGCCAGATCGTCACGATGACTGCGGTGCAGATCGGCAACTATGGCATCTGCGATCCCGACAGGGAATCGAGCGGCCCCAAGTGTTCCGGCTTTGTCGTGCGGGAGCTTTCCCCGGTCGTGAGCAACTGGCGCAGCCAGCTCTCGCTCGGCGACTACCTGCGGCAGCACGGGATTCCGGGCATCAGCGAGGTCGATACGCGGGCGTTGACCAAGAAACTGCGCGTCGATGGCGCGATGAAATGCTGCCTCAGCACGCAGCCCATCAGCGACGCGGACGCCGTCGAGCGGGCGCGCGCCTGGCGGAACATGGCGGGGGCCGACTACGTGAAAGATGTCACCTGTGACCGGCCCTATTTTTGGCGGGCCGACGACAGCGCCAACCACAACACGCCCTATCTCCCGGTTGGAACGACGATGATCGCGGCCGGCGTGCCCGCGAAAAAATTTCGCGTCGCCGCCTTCGACTACGGCGCCAAGCACAGCATCTACCGCAAGCTCGTCCACCACGGTTTCGAAGTGCAGGTTTTCCCCGCCGTGGCGACCACGGAACAGGTTCGGGAGCAAAAGCCCGATGCCGTTTTCCTCTCCAACGGTCCGGGCGACCCCGCCGCGCTGCCTTACATCTACGAGACCGTGAAGGGGCTGCTGCCGGAGTATCCCATTTTCGGCATTTGCCTCGGTCACCAGATGCTCACGCACGCGCTCGGCGGCTCAACCTTCAAGCTCAAGTTCGGTCATCGCGGCGGCAACCAGCCGGTGAAAAATCTCGAGACCGGCAAGGTCTCAATCACCGCGCAAAATCACGGGTTCGCGACCGATCCCAAGTCACTCGAGAAAACCGGCGCGCAGGTCACGGAGATCAATCTCAATGACAACACCGTCGAGGGCCTGCGGCACACGTCGCTGCCGGTGTTCAGCGTCCAATATCACCCCGAGGCCGCCCCGGGACCCAATGACGCCGATCCGTTGTTCACCGATTTCTACAAGATGGTGGGAGCGCGCAAGGCGGGAAAAATCTGAGCGGGGCGAGTGACCAAGTTCCAAGTGACCGGCATCAAGTATCAAGAGCCGTTTCAAACGTGCTCCTGTTCCTTGGGCTCATCGGTAGGTTGTTGGGGTTAACTGATCCGATCCCGCTTCTCCCGAAGCGGGCTACAGGACCGGGGGTAGCCCGCCTCGGGACAGACTGTGTGAAAAGTCTGTCATTCTGAGCGAAGCGAAGAATCCACGCATTCGGCTCACTCGACGGCATGGATTCTTCGCTTCGCTTAGAATGACAAAATGAGTACTTTTTCGAGTTTTCACACAGTCTGGGGAGAGGCGGGACTGACCACTCGAAGATACGCCCCTGTTCCTTGTTCCCAAGCCCTTGATCCTTGTTCCTTCACGCTTCGAGCCATTGCTCGAAGCGCTCCGCGTCCTCCAGTGTGTCGACGCCAATCGTCGGATCCGCGGTGACGGCACACGCGATTTCATAGCCGTTCTCCAGCACGCGAAGTTGTTCGAGTTTCTCGATCTGCTCGAGTTTTCCCAGCGGCAGTCCCGCAAATTTGTCGAGCAGGTCCGCGCGATAGCCATAAAGCCCCAGATGTTTGAAGCACGGGTTGGCCGCGACCCACGCATCGTCCACCACCCCACTCCGGTCGCGGGCATAGGGAATCGGCGACCGCGAAAAAAACAGCGCCTTCTGCCGGCCCGAAGCCAGCACCACTTTCACCTGATTCGGGTTGGCAAAATCGACCGCCCGCCGAAAAGGGGTCGCCAGCGTCGCCATCGGCGCGCCACCGCGGCACAGCAACTCGGCAAGGGCGCGAATCTGCGCGCCGGTGACCAGCGGCTCATCCGCCTGCACATTGATGACAAAGCCGGCCTTCACTTTCCGATTCGCCTCGGCCAGCCGATCGGTGCCGCTCTGGTGGGCGACACTGGTCAGGATCGCCTTGAAGCCGGCCCCTTCGACGCACGCCCGCAGGAGTTCGTCGTCCACCGCAAACCACAGGGGAAACTCAGGAGCCTCGCGGGCAATTCGTTCCGCGACCCACTGCAACAGGGGCCGGCCCCGAATCTGGTGCAAGAGCTTGCGGGGGAACCGGGTAGATTCCAGGCGACACGGGACGATAATCGCAGTCGGCGTCATCGCCCCGCAGCCTGACGGACGGTTTTTGGGTTGCAAGCCACCCCCGCCATCCGGATTTTGACCGATCTGTTTTGAATCGATGAACAAAGGCGACGCCACACCTGCAGTCCAATCCACCACCAAGGAACTGGTTGTGCAGAACAAGATGGGCATTCACGCCCGCCCGGCGGCCATGATCGTGCGCATCACGAACCGTTTCAAAGCCGAGGTATTTGTGGAAAAGGATGAGGAGCAGGTGAACGGCAAGAGTATCATGGGTCTCATGATGCTGGCGGCAGGCTCGGGTTCGAAGGTCAAGTTTATCGCCACGGGCACCGATGCCGGCGCGATGTTGGCCGAGATCGAGGCCCTCTTCGTCCGCAAGTTCGACGAAGCCTAGGTTCTTGCTCCGCAAAAACCTTATTGGTTTTTAGCGAGCGCGAAAAACCGGCCATGGAGGGTGGGCCGTGCACTCCGGGCGCGGCCACAAAACGTGAGGACCATCGTAACGCTTCGGCGGCGCACGGAGTGCACCGCCCACCCGGTTCGGCTTTCCGAACGTTTGGTCAACCGAGCGCGAAAAACCGGCGGGCGTTGGCGCTGGTGATAGCGGCGAGTTCTTCGTAACTCACGCCAAAAACTTCGCTGGCCGCAAATTCGGCGGTGTGCCGGACAAAGGCAGGTTCGTTGGGTTTGCCACGATGCGGCATGGGCGTGAGGTACGGCGCGTCCGTCTCAATCATCAACCGCGCCAGCCCCTGGGCCTTCGCGGCGGCCCGCACGCCCTCGGCGTTCTTGTACGTCAGGACGCCAGTGAACGATCCCACGCCGCCCCGGCGCGTCAGCTCGGCCATCTCGGCCTCGCCCTCGGTGAAACAATGAAAGACGACCCGCGCCCAGTCCACGCCGCTCGCATCGATCATCTCCACGCACTCGCGAAACGCACCGCGCGAATGCACGACCACGGGGCCGCCCAGCCGTTTCGCGATCGCGAGCTGCGCCGCGAAGGCCGCCCGCTGCCAGCCAAAGATTTCTTCCGCCTTCGCCGCGGCCTTCGGCAGATGAAAGCGATCGAGCCCCGCCTCGCCCAGCGCGATGGGCGGAAGCGATGGGCCGCCGGACCAAAACCCCTCGATCTGCGCGACCGCGCTCTCCCACCCGGCTTCCACGGCACACGGATGCAGCCCGACCGTGTACTTCACGAAGCCGCCGGAGTCGCGGGCCAGATCGCGATACATCGCCCAGTCCTGGGGCGCGGTCCCAATGGTGATCATCGCCTCGACGCCCGCGGCGCGCGCCCGCTCCAGCGCGGCGTCCAGCGCGCCCGCGCGAACGAACGATTCGAGGTGCGTGTGCGTGTCAATCAGCCCCATGCGGGAAAATTTCAAAGGCCAAACAAATCACCGCTCCACGTCTGAATTGCCCCTTGGTCCTTGAACCTTGGTCCTTCACGCCCGATAAAGCGTGCCATACCGCTCCCGCAGGTACTGCACCAGCGGTCGCGGTGATAAATCGGCCCCGGTGGCGCGCTGGATCAATTCCAACGCGCTGAACCGCCGCCCGTGGACGTGGATGTTCTCCCGCAGCCAACGGAGGAGCCACCCGAAATCACCGCGCGCAAATTCCTCCTCCAGGCCCGGCCGCAGTTCGAGCAGGCGCTGCCAGAGCTGCGCCGCCATCATGTTGCCGAGACAGTAGCTCGGAAAATAACCGAAGGCCCCGCCACTCCAATGGACGTCCTGCAGCACGCCCTCGCGATCGTTCGCGGGCTCCAGGCCGATGAGTTCGCGCGAGGCAGCCCGCCAGGCCGCCGGTAGATCGCGCACCGCCAGCTCGCCCGCGAACAGTTTTTTTTCCAATTCGAACCGCAGCACGATGTGGAGATTGTAAGTCACCTCATCCGCATCGACCCGGATGAGGGTCGGCTCCACCGCGTTGATCGCAAGATAGAGGTCGTCCGAACTCACGCCCGCGGTCTGGGTGGGAAACCGCTCCCGCCACCGCGGCTCGAAGTGCCGCCAGAAGCCGCGGCTGCGCGCCACCTGGTTTTCCCACAGCCGGCTCTGCGACTCGTGCACCGCCATGCCGGCATTGATCCCCAGTGCCGTTCCCAGCTGCGCCACCGGGAGCCCTTGTTCGTAAAGGCCGTGGCCGGTCTCGTGAATCGAGCCGAACAGGGAGTCGAGCGGCTGATCCTCATGGTACCGCGTCGTCATTCGCACGTCGCTGCCCGTGCCCGAGCAAAACGGATGCAGGGACACGTCGATCCGGCCACGCTCGTAGTCGAACCCCAGCTTCGTGGTGACTTCGCGCAGGAAGGCGCCCTGCGCCTCGACGGGAAAGCCGCTCAGCCGTTCCGCCGCCATCCGGGCCCGCGAGGCGACCGGTGACGCCGTAATCGCCCGCATCAAGGGCACGAGTTCTTTCTTCAGTTCACCAAACAACCGCTCGACCGTCGCGGCGGTCAAACCGGGGTCGTGCTGGTCGAGCATGTAGTCATAGGGCGCGGCACCTTGCCCGAGATACGCCGCCTCGCGCTGGGCGAACTCGAGATTTTTTTCCAGCACCGGCGCATAGCCGGCAAAGTCGTCCGCGGCCCTCACCCGCGCCCACGCGTGATAGCCGCGGCTGCCCTGCCCCGCTTTTTCCCGCACGAACTCCGCCGGCAACTTCGTGGCGTGATCGTAATCGCGTCGGGCCTGCCGCACGATCGCTTTCTGCTCACCGTCCAGCACGGCCGCCGGGGCTTCCAATCCCGCGAGAAGCACGCCGATGCGCGGTTCACACGCCGCGGCGTGCTGCACGGTCGCCAGGGTCGCGAGCTGATTTGCCCGCTGCTCCGCGGCCCCCGGAGGCAGGTTCACCTGTTCGTCCCAGCCCAGCAGCTCGCTGATCGCACCCAGCGTGTGAGCCCGCTGAAGCAACGGAACAAGCTCGTTGATCGAGTCTGAAATCGGCATGCCTCCGAGACTGAAGCCCACCCGGCCAGTGAGGCGAGCGCGTTGTCGGCTCTTACTCATAAAGCATTTCGCCCGGCTCGATTTTTACCGAGCCGCCGTTCGCCCGCAAGGAGAGCAACGGCCCGCCGCCGTTCAACCGCCCCTTGATTCGCCGGGGCGTGGATTCAGCCGCATCGCCAGCGAGCGAGAACGCCGACTTCACGCTCCCCCAAGTGGCCGAGGCCCCTAGGTCACAGTTCGCCGCCCGGGCTATCTTGACCAGCACGGTTCCACCTGAGGCCGTGATTTTCGCCGGTTGCGACACGGTCCGGGAAAATCCCACCGCAATATCACCGCTTCCGCCTGGGCGGTAACCGCATGCCTGGCCACCAGCACCTCGATGCCACCGTTCGCGGTCTTCAACTCGGCCGGCTCGCCCAGGGTGCCGGCGCCGATCGATCCCTGCAGGGTACGCGCCGCCACTGTGCCACTGCAACGCGAGATCACGATATTGCCATTACGCGCCCGGGCCACGACCGACCCGTCAACCTGCCGGAAGTAAATGCTTCCTTGTTCCACCTCCGCGGCCATCCGACCCGCGACCCGCCCCACCGTGATATTGCCGCGGGCCGTTTTTAGCGTCAGGTGGCACTGCCGCGGCACGACGATCCGAAAATTGATTTCCATCCGCACCTGCTCCTGCCAAGAAAAGCGAAACCCGGTTTCGCGCGGATTGCGGGCCGTGACTGCGACGGCGTTGCCCTCCGCCTGGAGATCGAGCTGCAGGTCGGCCCGCAGGCGATCCACCTCGGCCACGGTCTCGACATTGTAATCGAGCCGGACCGAAACCCGCACCTCGGGCATATCGCCCTCATCCACGGTGATGCTTCCACGATAACTATCCACCTGCCCCGTAACACACGGCTGAACCGGGAAAACCCAGGTCACTTCGGGCTCAGCCCCCCGCGCGGCGCCCGCCAGCGCCACGGCGAGGATCGCGGTGAGTCTGAGCCGGGAAGCATTCAGGCGGTCTCCCATACCGTCGCCGCATCCGGGCGCCAGGCAAGTGCCGGTTCGAACTCCGTCTGACTATTCTCGCATACGCAACCACAGGGTGTTCCAAAATCTTGGCCGCGGTCTCAGCCGCCTCGAGCGCCCAGGCTATGGGCAAACCCACTGCGGTTTTGTTTTAGCCCGCATGTCCTCGCCGGTAGCGCAGGAACACCACCGCAATCATGGGCGGCTAGCCGTGAAAACCAATCAGAGCGTGGAAAATACGGGCTACACTTTCGCGCTATTGTCGCACTTAAAGTGGACCTGGGAGCGCCGGAGCCCATGCGCCCGCAACGCCGAGGTCTGCGCCGGATCACGGCGCAGCAGCGCGAAGCGCTGCTGCTCCTCGGCCTCCACCGCCGCCGCCAGCGTCGCCACGCAAATCAAGGTCTCCGCCTTGGCCGGGAGTCGGCGCGCGGGAAAGCCCGCGTGGGCGCCGAGCCAGCGCACGATTTTGGGCATGGGTGGTTCTAAAGTTTGATTCATGGATTACCAGTGGGCGGCAGCACGAGCCGGACATTCATCCGGGAAAGTCTTTCTAATAAACGCCGTTCATAGCGCAAAGGCCACCAATCATACAGATATATTCCCAAGGGCCGCCACATGGCCACCCAGCCGCCGATCAGCAGGCTTTCGCGCACAATCTCGGCCGTCGTCCCGCTGCCCGCGCTTCGCCACGATTTCGCTGAGGAAAGCAGTCCGACCCCAAGGCTGAACCGGCCCTGCCGCATCAAGCGCCGAAACTCCCGCCGGCGGATTTCCGCCCGGCTATTGAAATAATGCCTCACCGCATCTCCGGTCCCCGCCGCGCGATCCGGCGGCGGAACGGTGGCGAGATGGATCACGAGTTCGATTTCGTGCCCGACCGGATGTTCGCGCGCCCAGCTCACGATGAACTCCTCCGCGTCGGCATCGAGGTCGCGATCAATGAACGGCGACGGATCCATCGAATTGAACAGCTGCGCCAGCTCGCGCAGCCGCAGTTCGATTCGCGCTTTGCCCGGAGTGATCATCGCTTGAGCAAAGCCTCCGACCACATGGCCTCATTGAAGCCAACCTGCGCGACACCGTCGCCAATGAGGAAGGGCCGTTTCACCAGATTGCCGTTCGCCGCGAGCAGCCCAAGCGCAGCCGACTCGCCCAAGGCCGGAAGCTTCGCCCCCAGTTCCTGTTCCCGATAATCGCGCCCCGACGTGTTGAAAAGTTTCCGCAGCTCGCCGCCCTGCGCCGCCAGCATCGTCCGCAATTCCCCGGCCGACGGTGGCGTCTCGCGAATCGCCCGCTCGTCAAAGGCGATCTGGTGCGCGCGCAGCCACTTCACCGCCCGCCGGCAGGTGTCGCAATTGGCGTAGGTATAAGCCTTCAGCATGCCGCAACTTTGGCCGCCCCCGCGTGCGCATTCAATCGCACAAGCCAATCTAGGTAGTGCACTCCGGGTGGGCCGTGCACTCCGTGCGCGGCCATCAAATGTGAGCTAGATCCCAACGTCTTGGCCGCCCACGGAGTGGCCGGCCCACCCAGTAAGACAATCCGTATCGACGGTCCGTCCTCTGAAAACCTATTGCCCCGCGCCGGTGTTCCTTCCTTAACGACTCCAGCCCCATGAAGCATCTATCCTTTCCCCGGTCCGCCCAGCTCACCCTTGCGTTCTTCATCCTGGCCTCGCCGGCGACGGTTTTTGCCCAAGCCCTCAATCGCGACACGACCAAACCCGTCGAGATCGGCGCCCACCGCCAGCTCTTCCTCGACGACGTTCTCCTGGAATCACGGCACGGCCTGACCCGCGTCGTACACCAACCGGCCAAATTGCCGAAGCCCATCATCGTCGGGGACCAGCCGTGGGAAAATTGGGCCATCTACCCGCACGGCTCGCCCTGCGTGATCTGGGATGCCGAGGACAAACTCTACAAGATGTGGTACCAAGCCTACAGCGTGGTGCCGCCGCAAAAGGAGCGCTACATCATGTGCTACGCCACCTCCGCGGACGGCCTCGCCTGGCAGAAACCGAAACTGGGACTCTTCGACTACGCCGGCACTCGCGAAAACAACATTGTCGTAATGGGTAACACGCAGTGGGCCCTGACCAACGTGATCAAGGACGCGCACGAACCTGATCCCAAGCGCCGGTACAAATCCCTGAGTTGGGACGACGGCACCATCGCGGTGGCATTTTCGCCCGATGGCATCCATTGGGAACTTTACGCCGGCAACCCCGTGATGCGCGGCACCGGCGACAGCCACAACATCCTGCCCTACGACGAGACTCTCGGCAAATATGTCGGCTACCTCCGGCCCGGCCGCGAGCAGGGCGAGGGCAAACGGGTGGTCGGCTATTCCACCTCGGATGACTTCGTCCACTGGTCGCCGATCGAGGTGATCCTCCGCCCGGACGGTCTCGATCCCGTGGGCGACCAGTTCTACCAGATGCCCGTAATGCGCTACGAAGGAAACTATCTCGGTTTCCTCTGGGTGTACCACAACGCCCCAAGCTGGCCGTGGCCGCGGGACATCTTCGATCGCCGCAATCTACGGGGCTCCGAGCAGACCCTCGACACCCAGCTCGCCTTCAGCCGGGACTCGAAAAATTTCGTCCGCGCCGGCCAGCGCGACACGTTCCTCCCGGTCGGCGCCCCCGGCAGTTGGGATGAGGGCATGGTGGAAGTCTCCACCGTGATCCCGCACGGCGACGAACTGTGGATCTATTACTGCGGCTCGACCGCCAAACATTTTTTCGAGGACCTGCTGAATCTGCGCCAGGAAGTCGACGGCCGGCGCTGGATGATCGGCATCGGCCTCGCCAAGCTGCGCCGCGACGGCTTCCTCTCGCTGCACGCGGGCAGCAACGAAGGCTTCGCCCTGACCCGCCTGTTTTCCGTCGGTGCCGGGCGGCAGTTGATCCTCAACGCCGACGCGGGCGGCGGACAGCTCGCGGTCGAAGTGGTCGATGAACACTTGAAACCGGTCCCGGGATTCACCCGGGCCGAATTCCGGCCGATCCGGGCCGACGGCGTGTCGCTGCCCGGCCGCTGGGAAAAGAACGCCGACCTCGGGGCGTTGGCCGGGCGCGCCATCCGGCTTCGCTTCTACCTGCGTCAGGCCGATCTGTTCGCTTTCGAATTGAAACCCACGGGCTGAACCGCGCCCGAGTCCGCCCATCGTTCCGTCGATAAAATTTTCCGCCATGCCAAAATTCCACCGTTTCCTCCCGGTAGTGCTGGTGGCCGCGTTCGCCGGCGCGATTGCCGTCGGCGCCGAGCTCGGCCGATGGCGGTCGCACGTCCAGGTGCTGGCCGACGACAACATGGAGGGGCGCAACGCCGGCAGCGCCGGCCATCTCCGCGCCGCAGAGTACATCGCCGCCCAGTTCAAGCAGAACGGCCTCCTGCCCGCCGGCGTCGGCGGCTACTTCCAACCGGTCGCGCTCAGCACCCGCCGGATCGTCGAAGCCAAATCCAGCCTCGCCCTCCTGCGCGATGGCCGGGTTTTTCCACTCACCCTCGGGGAAGATGCCAACATCAACCCGCGCGTCGGTCCAGCGCCGGCACTCGAGGCACCGTTGGTGTTTGTCGGCTATGGCCTAAAAGTTCCCGAGCAAAACATCGACGACCTCGCAGGGGTCGACCTCAAGGGCGCCATCGCCGTCTATGTGGCGGCGACACCGAAGACCTTCTCCGGGCCGTTGCAGGCGCACTTTGGCTCCGCGGCCGAAAGATGGAAGGTGTACAAGGCCGCGGGTGTGGTCGGCACGATCAGCATCGCCAATCCGCAGAGCATGGATGTGCCGTGGGCCCGGTCGACGCTCGCCCGGCTGCAGCCGGCCATGTCGCTGGCCGATGGGGCGCTCGACGATACCCCGAGCCAGCGGCTTTCCGTGACCATGAACCCGGCCCAGGTCGACAAGCTACTCGCGGGCTCCGGGCATACGTTCGAGGAAATCCTCGGCCTCATCGCCGCCGGCCAGCCGGTGCCGAGCTTTGCCCTGCCCTCGCGATTGCAAGCGACCGCCGCGGTGGAGCGCGCGAGCGTCGAGTCGCAAAACGTCGCCGGCCTGCTGCGCGGCTCCGATCCCAAACGCCTCGGCGAATACGTCGTCATCTCGGCGCACCTCGACCACCTTGGGAACGGCGAACCCATCAACGGCGACCGGATTTATAACGGCGCGATCGACAACGCGTCGGGCATCGCCGCGATGCTCGAAGTGGCTCGCGCGCTGCATGAATCCGGCACCGCGCCGGCGCGCTCGATCCTGTTCCTCGCCGTGACGGCCGAGGAAAAAGGCCAGCTCGGCTCGCGGCATTTCACGGCCCATCCACCATCCCCCGCGCCAGCATCGTTGCGAATCTGAACACCGACATGTTTCTGCCCTTCTTTCCGCTGAAGACCCTGATGGTCCTCGGGCTGGACGAGTCGGATCTCGGTCAGGATGTCCGGGCGACGGCGGAAGAACTGGGGCTGGCGGTCCAGGCGGATCCCGAGCCGCAGCGCGTCCGCTTCGTCCGCAGCGATCAATACAGCTTCGTGAAGATTGGCGTGCCGGCGATCCACATGAAGATCGGCTACGAGGCCAACACGCCCGAGGCGGCCTATGCGGCGAAGTGGACGTCCGAGCGCTACCACGCGCCCTCGGACGATTTGCAACAACCGCTCGATCTGGCCGCCGGCGACAAATACGTGGAAGTCCTGCGCGACGTCGCCCTCCGGATCGCCAACCGACCGGATCGCCCGAAGTGGAACCCGACGAGTTTCTTCAAGCGCTTCGCTCCGAAAGCCAGCGCTCCCGCCCCCTGATTCGGCCCTAGGATTGTTTGTCATCTGATAGATGACAAACATCTCCGTCGCACTCCGTTGGTCGCGCTGTGCGATGGCCCCTTTCCGCTATTCGCACCGAAAAGGCCGGGCACTCCGTGCACGGCCTTTTCGGTGCGACTGCATTCACGTTCTTCGGCCACACACGGAGCGCCCGGCCCACCTTTCACGATCCTCCTGCCCGGTGGAATGCGCTGGGCTTTCAGCCGCCGCTCACTCCGCCACGATTTTCAAAATCCGGTTGTTGTAGCTGTCCGTGATGTAGAGCTCGCCCGTGCGGGCATGGACCGTCACGCCATGTGGCCGAAAGACTTCGGCTTGCATCGGATCACCGCCCAAACCCGCCGTGCCCGGCTGGCCCGTGCCGGCCACGCGCACGATCCGGCCCGTGGCGGGAAGATATTTTCGCACCAGATTGTTCTCGGCATCGGCGATGATGACATTGTCCTCCCGATCCACACACAGGTGCTTCGGCCCATTCATCGTCGCCGCGAGCGCGGGGCCCCCGTCGCCGTCGCCGCCCTTCGTGCCGCTGGCGTTGACCACCGTGCGAATCTTTCCTGCGGTGTCGACCACGCGCAGCGCATGGCCATTTCGTTCGAGGATGTAGACATTGCCCTTGCGATCGACGGCGACCGCGCGCGGGTCGGAGAGCGGCGCCTCCGTGGCCACCGCGCCGTCCTGCGGCCGGCCCTTCTGGCCGTTGCCCGCGACGACCGTTGATTTTCCGGTGGCGAGATCGATGACCCGGACCACCTGCAAATCCGCGAGGTAAAGTTTCGTCCCCGTGAAATCGAGGGCGATGCAGTAGGGCCCGCTGGCCTTGGCCTTTTCCACCGGGACGCCATAGCCGGGAAGCGTGGAAACCACCCCGGCCTTGAAGTCCACCTTGCGGATCCGCCCATTCCACGTGTCGGCAATCAGCACGTTGCCATCGGGGAGCACCGCGAGGTTGTGCGGCCCGTTAAATTGCGCCTGCAGCGCCGGCCCGCCGTCACCGGCGCTTCCGGCCACGCCCGTACCTGCCACGTGCGAGAGCGTGCCCTTCGCATCCACTTTCAGCAGCCGGTTGCCCGACCCCATCTCGAGGATGAACAGGTTGCCCGCGCGATCAAATTCCGCGCCGAACGGCTCCTTCAGCTTCGCCTCTTTCGCGGGCACGTTGACCGCGTCGGCGCTTCCGCCGGCGACGAGGACAATTTTGGCGGCCCGCGCCACGGAGGGAAACGCAAGGCAGGCGAGACACGACACGAGCAGGGTAATTCGCTTCATGGGGCGGTTTTACCAGACGTCACCGCCCAGCAAAAGCCCTTTCGGAGCGGCCCCGATCGCGAAGGCCAAACGGGCTCTTGCCAAACCCCCGCGCAGAAGACGACGCTCACTGGGCGGCGCCACCGCGCGGCCCAGTCCACTCCCAGCCCCACGTCCGCCACCCTTCCCCAAGGAAAATCCCCATGTCCCTCCGCATCGGCCTGATCGGCGCTGGCGCCAACACCAAGCTCCGCCACATTCCCGGTTTCCAAAAAATCAGGGGCGTCGAGGTCGTGGCAATCTGCAACCGCTCGCGCGAATCGAGCCAGCGCGTCGCCGACGAATTCAAGATCCCGAGCGTCTTCACCGACTGGAAGGAACTGGTCCACAGCCGTGACGTGGACGCGGTGTGCGTGGGCACCTGGCCCTACCTGCATTGCCCCGCCGTGTTGGAGTCCCTCGCCGCGGGCAAACACGTGCTGACCGAAGCGCGGATGGCGATGGATGCCACCGAGGCCCGGCAAATGTACGCGGCCACCCAAAAGAGCAGCAAGGTGGCGATGGTGGTCCCGGCGCCACTGTGGCTGGAGAGCGAGGCGTCCCTGCTCGGACGCCTGCGCGACGGTTTTTTCGGCGACCTCCTCGAGATTCATGCGCGTGGTTTGGGCGGCCAGTACAACCCCGGGGCACCGGCGCACTGGCGGCAGCGCCGCGATTTTTCGGGCCTGAATATCATGTCGCTCGGCATCCTCAACGAGACCGTCCGACGCTACGCCGGCCACGACCGCGAGGTCACGGCCAGCAGCGCGATCTTCACTCCGCAGCGCATCGACCCCGCCACCGGTCAGAAGCGCGCCGTGGACGTCCCCGAAAGTTTGGGCGTGGTCTCCCGCCTGGAAAGCGGCGCCACCGCGGTGTACCATGTGAGCAGCGTGGCCCGTTTCGGTGAAACGAGTCTCGAGGTCTACGGGACCAAGGGAACGTTCAAGCTGGGCGGAGATCAGTGCCTCATCGCCGGTGCGGGCGATTCGGCGCTCAAGCCCTTGGAACTGCCGGCCGACCCGCGAGGCGGTTGGCGGGTCGAGGAGGAATTCGTGGAGGCGATCCTGCAAGGCACGCCGGTGACCCGCACGAGCTTCGCGGACGGGGTGAAATACATGGAGTTCACCGAGGCCGTGAATCTCAGTCTGCGCGAAAGGCGGGCGGTCCCGTTGTCCCGCATTTGATCGACTCGGTCCGCCGGTCATCGCAGCGGGTGGGCCGGACACTCCGTGCGCGGCCCACCTTTGCCGATCGTCGGAATCCGCGATCGGCAAATTGGGTTCGACTTCCCGCCCCGCGATCCTCCCGCGATCCCCATTTGACCAAACGCGATTCAGCCCAACATGCTGGGGCAATGATGCCGATTCTCGAGGTCACCAATCTGCGTGTGGAACGCGGTCTCACCGCGATCCTGCGCGGCCTAGACTGGCGGGTCGGCCCCCAGGAACACTGGGTCATCCTCGGCGCCAACGGCTCCGGCAAGACGTCGCTGCTCAAGACGTTGACCGGCTTTCTCGCGCCGACTGCCGGCGAATTCTCGGTGCTCGGCGAACATTACGGCGCAAGCGACTGGCGCGAATTGCGCTTGAAGATCGGCGTGGTGACCAGCGCGTTTGCCGCTGCCATCCCGCCCGCTGAGCGCGCCCTCGACACCGTCGTCAGCGGGAAATTCGCCCAACTCGATCTCTGGCATCGCGTCACGCCGGCCCAACGCACCGCGGCCCGCCGCCTGCTGCGCTCAATCGGGCTCATGGCGCTCGCCGACCGCCCCTGGAACTACCTGTCCCAAGGCGAACGCCAGCGCGTGCTCATCGCTCGCGCGCTGATGGCAAAACCCCGGCTGTTGATTCTCGACGAGCCGTGCGCCGGGCTCGATCCCGTGGCACGGGAGAAGTTTCTGACCTTCATTGAAACGCTGGCCCGGCGCCGCGACTCGCGCGCCCCCGCCCTCGTGCTCGTGACGCATCACGTTGAGGAAATCATGCCCGCCTTCACGCACGCCCTCCTGCTTCGGGCCGGTCGCACCGTGGCGGCGGGACCCCGGGCCAAGGTCCTGACCTCGGCCAACCTCTCTGCGCTCTTCGGCGCCCGCTTGCGGCTGCGGAGCCGGGGCGCCCGCTATCGCCTGGATTTCGGCCACAAGTGACTCTGGGCTGGCCGCTCCACCTCGCCTCCGGGTGGTTTGCTGCCGCCGGGTTTGGGCCCGCGATACGTCCCAATCGATACCCGTTCCGGGTGGGCCGGGCACTCCGGCACGGCCGGAATATGTATTCGAGCCCAACCTCTTGGCCGCCCACGGAGTGGCCGGCCCACCCGGTACGAAAGCCGGACCGGCGCTACTTCTTCGCAAAGATTTCCCCGAAGAACGACTGCATGTGTGCCCACGAGCGATGATCCGCCGCGGCGTTGTAGCCGATGCCACCGACCAAACCGGCTGACTTCGCCATCTCATCGGCTCCCGGATTCGTAAACGCGTGGATCGCCCCGGCGTAACTGACAAACTGGTAGTCGAGCTTCGCGTCATCGACCGCTTTCTTGAACGCTTCGAGTTCCTCCTTGGCGATGAACGGGGCCACGGCGCCGTGACAGATCAGCAGCTTGGCCTTGGTCTTCGCCGCCTGCTCGGCCGACGGGGCAAGCAGGCTGCCATGAAAACTCACGATGCCCGCGATCGGCGCGCCGCTGAACGCGAGCGTCTGCACCGTCGCCCCGCCGAAACAATAGCCGATCGCGGCGACCCGCCCGGCGTCGACGAGCCCGGTCTTCAACAGTTGCTCGAGCCCGGCCCGCGCACGATCCGCCATCAGCGGCTTGCCATAAAACTGCCCGGCGAGCTGGCCCGCCTTGTCCTTGTCCGTGGTCACGACGCCCGCGCCATACATGTCGGCGGCAAACGCCACGTAGCCCAGTTTCGCGAGCTGCCCGGCGCGGCTCTTGGGGGACTCATTGAGACCCCACCACTCCGGAATCACCAGAACGCCCAGCGCCTTGCTGGCGGCCGGCGCCTTGGTGTCGTCGTACGCCAGATAACCCTCGAGCTTCACCCCCGCGTGGTCGTAGGCCACGGCCCGGGTGACGATTTTGCCTAGGCCGCCATGATCATAGTTCCGAACACCAAAATAAGTCCGATTGTCTTCATCCCTAAATTTTCCGCCCCGGCGGAAAATTACAAAGGTTTTTGCGCGGCAAAAAATCTCTTCGCGGTGGTCTAAAGAGGGTCTGTTGTTTGTCATTCTGAGCGCCAGCGAAGAATCCAGCGACAGGTCGCACCCGCGGAAGTGCGGCGAAAGTCCAACTGGATTCTTCGCTCGTGCTCAGAATGACCCGACTCCTGGGTTTTCAGCTTAAGCTGAAAATCCACCGGTGATGTAATTTTTCAGGTGCTCGGCCTCGGCGCGATGATGGTCCGCCATCCAACGCGTGACATCGCCGATCGAAATGGTGCCGCCCAACCGGTCGTCGACGATCACCGGCAAATGGCGACAACGCTTTTCCGTGAAGATTTTCATTGTCTGTTCCACAGTCGTATCCGGCGCGATCGTGAGCACCCCCGCGCTCATCACATCTGTGACGAGCGCACGCTTCGGATCGAGACCGGCGCCCACGACCCGCCGGAGCACATCGCGCTCGGTGAAAATTCCGACGAGGCGATCTCCCTCCATCACCACGACCGAACCAACGCGATTGCGGTTCATTTCCGCCACGGCCTCAGCGACAGTGACCGTGGGCGGTACGGAAAAAACCTGGCGGCCTTTTCGATCCAGGAGGGCAGAGATGGGAGTATTCATAGGGTAACGTTCGGGGGTGAACCCAGCTTGGGCCGCGAAACCGCTGCTGCAACCTGAAAGGCCAATCTTACCTATCCCCGTACCGGGTGCGCCGGGCACTCCCGACTTCGCCCTGCGGGCTTCCCCCTTCGCCCTTCGGGCTGCCGAAGGACATGACGCAGGACGAGAGGTGCGAGGGCCGACGAAGCCTGAGCGACGACGGCCGTGCGCCGCCATTTCCGTGCCGCACCCACGTCTGTCCATGACAACCGCGCCCCGTTCTTCGACATCGATGCGACTTGCGCGACCACCCTGGCAGTGCACCTTAAGCCATTATGAGTGCAGGAAAAATTCTTCTCCTTGTGTTCGGCTCCTTCGTCGCGTTTGCCGTGGTCCTCGGGCTGGCCGTGGCCGGGATCTACAACCGGCTCGTCTCCCTCCAGCAGGGCACCGACGCCGCCTGGGCCCAGGTCCAGAACGTTTACCAGCGTCGCGCGGACTTGATCCCCAACCTCGTCAACACCGTCGCCGGCGCCGCGAATTTCGAAAAATCGACGCTCGCCGAAGTCGTGGAGGCCCGCGCCTCCGTCGGCCGCGTCAGCCTTCCAGCCGGCACCGCGCCCACCGATCCCCAGCAGTTTCGCCAATTCGAGCAGGCGCAGGGCCAGCTCGGCGCCGCCCTCTCCCGGCTGCTCGTCGTGTCGGAACGTTACCCCGACCTGAAGGCGACCGCGGCGTTTCGCGATCTTCAGGTGCAGCTCGAGGGCACGGAGAACCGCATCAGCGTCGAGCGCGGCCGGTTCAACGAGGCGGTCCAAGCCTATAACACCGCCATCCGAAGTTTTCCCGCGACCCTGCTGGCCGGGATGTTCGGTCACACGGTGCGACCGTATTTCGCCGCCACGCCGGGCGCGGAGAAAGCACCCGAGGTTAAATTCGATTTCAGCAAGAAAGCGTGATCGCTCGACCGCTAGCCACCGTTAGATCGTGTTATGAACTTTGGAGTGCGGCGGATCGATGCCGCTTTTGTCGACGAGCCCCGGCTTGTCGGCCTACCAGACCGGCGCACCGGGTCGCGCCTTCGACAGCGGCCCTAGGTCGCCGCACTCCAAACAGGACGTCTTCATCAAGAAAGTGCATGCCCGTCTCTAGCTTGACCGCTGGGGTTGGTAGTTCCGGCTTCAGCCGGAATCCGACGCAGTTCCGGCTAAAGCCGGGACGACGAACCATCGGGCTCGCCTGCCTCTTTTTCGCCTCGCTCCTGGGGGCCGCCGAAGTTCTCCCTCCTCCGCCCCAGAACCATTTTAACGACTACGCCCGGCTCGTCCGGCCGGCCACCGCAACGCAACTCAACCGCGAACTTGCGGAGTTTGAGCGCACCACCTCGAACCAGATCGTCGTCGCAATCTATCCGCGGCTGGAATCGAAATCATCGGTCGAAGACTATGCCGTCCGCGTCGCGCAATCGTGGCGGGTCGGCCAAAAGGACCGGAAAAACGGGGCCGTGCTCTTCTTTTTTCAGGAAAGCCACGACATCCGAATCGTCACCGGCTACGGGCTCGAGGGCGTGTTGCCCGACGCCTTGTGCAAACGGATCATCGAGAATGAAATCAGCCCGCGGTTTCGCACCGGTGATTTCGACGGCGGCGTGACCGGCGGCGTGCACGCGCTGCTCGCCGCAGCGCGGGGTGAGTATCGCGGCACCGGCCGGACGGCCCGGGAAGGCACGGGCGGCGCCAACCAAGACGGGGTGGGGGGACTCCTCATGTTTGTCATCGTCGCGATCATCGTGATCGGCGCGCTCAAGTCGTCCTCCAACCGTGGCCGCGTGGTTTACGGGCGCGACGGGTGCCGGACTATCTGGGGCGGCGGCGGAGGCGGTTCTTTCTCGGGTGGCGGCGGCAGTTTCGGCGGCGGTGGCGCCGGAGGAAAATGGTGATGCGCCTGTTCACGCCCAACTTGCCGATTGATCAGGCCCGGGTGGTCGCGGCCATCGGGGCGGCGGAGCAGCGGACCGCCGGGGAAATTCGCGTCGTCGTCTCCCGCCGCAAGACCGACGACCCCGTGGCCGCGGCCCGGGAGCAATTCGAAAGGCTGGGCATGACGCAGACCAAGCTGCGGTGCGGGGTGTTGATCTTCCTCGCACCCGCCTCCCGCGCATTCGCCGTCATCGGCGATACGGGGATTCATGAGAAATGCGGCGGCCCGTTTTGGCAGGAGCTGGCGACGGCGATGACCGGGCATTTCCAGCGCGGTGATTTCACCGCCGGCCTCGAACATGGGATTGGGCGCGCCGGAACCCTGCTGGCGGCACATTTTCCGCGGTCGACTGACGATCGGAACGAGCTGTCGAACGAAATCGCGGACGCGGGGTAGGAGTAACCTTTAGGGACCGGCGATGATTCGTCTGGCTCGACGGGGCGCTTCCTGGCCGACTATCGTACCGGGTGGGCCGGGCACTCCGTGCGCGGCCGACATCTTGGGTTCCATCCCATGTTCGACTCCTCACCGCGGAAACAGCCGGTCGAGCGCGCCGAGATTTTTCAGCGGTTTCAACTTTTTTTCCGGCACGGCCGAACTCGACACAATCGGTCGCGGAGCGGGCGCCTCGCGCGACCCCACCGCGCCCGGCTGCAGCGCCGCGAGCGCGCGCTCGAGTTTGACGGCCGACACGGGCTCCGCCGTGCCGAGTTCCTGCGCAAACAGGCTCACGCGGAACTCCTCCACGAGCCAGCGGAAGGCATCGCGGGCGGGGGCGGGAGGCGCTTTGCGTCCCGACTCGTCGCGGGACAAACCCGCTCCGACGGCAAGACCGCGCAGCGCTTTTTCATACGGCGCGAGCTGCCCCGCCCGCTCTGCGTCCTTCGCCGGATTTTGCCGCCAGCGATCGGCACGGAGTTTCTTCGCTTTCAAATAGCGCGGCAGATGCGCGAGTTGTTCGTAGGGCGTGACGCGAAGGAAATCCGGCGGGAGCAGCGTCGCCAGGTCGGCGTCGAGCCCCGCGTAGGGTTTCGGATGCACGAGCAGTTCCTGCCGCACCGAAAGAATATCCTTCAGCAAATCGCAGAAGCGCGGCACGAGCCCGCGGATCGCGGCCTTGGCTCGGTCGAGCTCGGCGGCAAACGCGGCCGCCGTCAGGGGTTCCACCCGCCGTCCACACAGCCAGCGACGAATCGTGGCGAAGGCGTGCACCTGCAATTCGTCCGCGGGCGCCAGGGTCGAAACCAACGGCCCGAGCATTCGCACGGCGCGCAGGTCGCGCTCCAGCCACCCCAGATCGTGCGAAAGCTGGCGTTCGAAAAGCGTGGCGACTCCGCTTCGCGTCGCGGCCGCGGCTTCCTCGGGCGTCTTGAAAAGTCGCAGCGCGACGCCGTCCGTCGCCGCCTGCAATCCGGGAAACGCGTAAACCGGCACCCCGGCCTGCTCGGCCACCAGCACGCGGGCGGGAATCTCGCCAAACGTCCAGGCCGTTTGCTCCGTGGTCTCCCACTTCGCCCGGGTGCGGCGCCACGCTTCGGGTTCGAGCCGCGCGACGCTCGCACTGGCATGCCGGGTTTGCTGGTGCAGTGCGGCGGATATTTCGGCGAGTTCCCGGCTCGCGCAGAATTCCTTCCCCGTCTCGTTCACGACCCGCACCCGCACCCGTAAGTGATCGGGCAGCGGTTTGTCGTCCCAGACGGCCGGGTCGATCGTGACGCCAAAGCGCTCGCGGATCTGTGCGGCGAGGGCCAACGGCAATGTCGGATTCGATTCACTGGGGGCGCGACGCCCTCGTCGCGCAATTTCGGCGACGAGGGCGTCGCCGCTCCAATTTTTCAGCTGCGCGCTCAAATCCGTCGCCAAACTCCGGGCCGTCTCGGCCAGCGGCACAAACCCGCGGCGCAATTCCTTCGGCAGCGCCCGCAGGTAATGCTCAACCTTCGCTTCGAGATGCCCCGGCACCGCCCAATCAAGCGCGGCGGGCGTGAGCGCCTCCGCTTGGGCGACGCTGACCTCCAGCGTTACCCCATCATCGGCCTGCCCCGGTTTGTAGGCGTAGTTGAGCGGCAACGCCCGATTGTCCAGCGGCAGCGCCTCGGGGAACGAGGCCGCGTCGTGCGCCATGGTCTCCGGATCGCGCAGGTCGTCCGGCGTCATCATCAGGAAGGACGGCTCGGCTCCGCGCCGCTCGCGGACCAAATCAACCAGCTCCGCGACGGAGGAGACCGGAACTGCCGCCGCTTCCGGCAACAACCGCGCCGCGTAAAACCGATAGGCCGCTTCGTCGAGATTCAGATATCCGCTGTCGCGCGCCCGGGTGAGGAGATCCTCGATCTTCTCCCGGAGGGCGCGGTTGCGCGTGATGCAATCGAGCGGGTAGGTAATGGTGTCGTTCACCAGTCCTTCGCGAAGGAAAATCTCCGTCGCCCGCACGGGGTCAACGCTGCCGTAGCTGACCGCGCGGCTTTCCAATTCGAGCCCATAGAGGCGCGTCCGCCGCTTCACCATCACGCGGCCCTTCTCGCCGTCCCAAAAGGGTTCGCTATGCGCCACCCGAACCACGTGCTGGCCGAGGTCCAGCGCCCACGCCGGATCGAGCCGCGCACACGTGCGCGCATAGAGCCGGGTCGTCTCCATGATCTCCGAGGCCAGAATCCAGCGCGGCCCGCGTTTGTCAGATCCCTTGGCCGCTTCCGGCGGCTTGGCGCCGGCGGGCTTCTTTTTCGGCGCGTCCCGCCGAAAAAGCACGGATCCCGGGAACAACCCCACCTTCCGATCCTGCGTGGCCTTGTAGCCGCCCGAATCTTCATCGACGTGCGCAATATTGCCGAGCAATCCCGCGAGAATACTGCGATGGATCGCCCGGTAGGGCGGCGATCCGAAGGCCATCGAGCCTGCGTCCACCTCCTTCAGCCCATGCAGCGCCGAGGTCAGCCGAAAATCCTCGCGCTCCTTTGCGATGTCGAGGAGCTGCGCATGGACATCGCGCCACTCCCGCATCCGGGCATAACTGAGAAAATGGTCGCGGCAAAACCGCCGGAGCTGCGCCTGCGACAACTGCTCGAACTCGTCGTGATAGGTGTCCCAGATATTGAGCAGTGTGAGAAAGTCCGAATCCGGATGAGTAAACCGGCGGTGCGCCGCGTCGGCCTGCTGCTGCTTGTCGAGCGGCCGTTCGCGCGGATCCTGAATCGAGAGTCCTGCCGCAATGACCAGCACCTCGCGTACCGCCTTCTCGTTCCGCGCCTGCAGGATCATCCGGCCGACGGTCGGATCGACGGGCAGTCGGGCGAGTTCCCGACCGATGGCCGTCAATTCCAACGATAGACCGCGAACAACGGAGGACGCCTCCCGACTCTCCACGCTCGGCTCCTCCGATTGTTTTTTCTCCTGACTCCTGACTCCTGGCTCCTGACTTCTTCCCTCTTCCCTCACGATCGCCCCAAGTTCCTCCAACAGCCCATAGCCCGCGCGAATCGACTTCGCCGCCGGCATGTTGATGAAGGGAAAGCGTTCGATATCGCCGAGCCCAAACGCCTTCAGCCGGAGGATGACGTCGGCGAGGTTAGCCCGCTGGATTTCCGGCGAGGTGAAACGCGGACGCTCGAGATAGTTTTTTTCCGAATAAAGCCGGATGCAGACGCCAGCGGCCACGCGACCGCTGCGGCCCTTGCGCTGGTCGGCGCTGGACTGCGAAATCTCCTCGATGGGCAGGCGCCGGGTCCGGGCCTGCGGTGAGTACCGGCTGAAGCGCGCCAGCCCGCTGTCGACCACGAACCGGATGCCGGGAATCGTGAGCGACGTCTCGGCGATGTTGGTCGCGAGGACAATCTTCCGGCGCTGTGCCGGCGCGAAGACCCGCTGCTGCGCGGCGTTCGACAGCCGGCCAAAGAGCGGAACGATTTCGTTTTGCTGGCCGGTCGATCGCAGCCGGCCCGAAAGGAGATCCCCCAGCTCCCGGATATCGCGCTCCGCCGGCATGAAGACGAGAATGTCACCCGAGTCGCTCTCCCGCACGATCCGCTCCACCGCTTCAACCGCGCCATCGATGTAGTGCAAGGCCTCCGCCTTCGCGGAAGCTACGGCCGACGCATCCTCCTTCTCTTCATTCTCGTCGTTGTCGGTGTAGTCGCGCCCAAATTCGTCGAGCGGCGCGTAGATCACTTCGACCGGATAGGTGCGACCTTCCACGCGCACGACCGGTGCGCCGTCGAAGGCCGCGCTAAAGGCCTCCGTGTCGATGGTCGCCGACGTGATGATGATTTTGAGTTCCGGCCGCTTGAACCGGAGCGTCCGCAGGTGCCCGAGCAGGAAGTCGATGTTGAGCGACCGCTCGTGCGCCTCGTCGATGATGATCGCATCGTAGTCGCGGAGCAGCGGATCGCCCTCGACCTCGGCGAGCAGCATGCCGTCGGTCAGGAACTTGATGACCGTCTGGGACGTCGTGTGATCGTTGAAACGAATCTTGCAGCCCACCTCTTTGCCCCACGCCACCCCCAGTTCCTCCGCCACGCGCCGCGCGATCGAGAGCGCCGCCACGCGTCGCGGCTGGGTGCAGGCGATCCGGCCCCGCGTCCCGCAGCCGGCGGCGAGGCAGAGCTTGGGAATCTGGGTTGTTTTGCCCGAACCGGTTTCGCCGGCGATGATGACCACGGGGTTCGCCTGGATGGCCGCGGTGATCTCCTCCGCCCGCGCGCTGATCGGCAGCTCGGGCGGAAATTCGAGACGGAAGGGAAAAGGTTTTTTGGGCGCGGCGGACAAAGGTGAAGGCGAGGAGCTAACGGAGAGCGCCTCGCGCTGCAACCATCGGGCGGAGTCCGGGCGCGCGATTGCCACGACCGAAGATCGTGCCGGGTGGGCCCACCCAATGGGTTAATCGGAATTGCCCCAACATTCCCAGCCACCGTTCCCCCGCCGCAGAATTTTTTCCCGCCCTCGCGCCACCCAAATTTACGGGTAAGGCCGGGGTTGCGGCGAGAAGAGGCTTGAGCTTCCTTGTCCACCTCGGGATGACACACCTTCCATGCGACAACCTCCCCTCCTAGCCCACGAGACGCTGGCCCGCGTCCTTCGCCTCGCGAAGGTCGACGGCACCATGATCCTCGTCTTCGCGGGCGGGTTTGCCCTGCTGTCCGCGATGGAGGGCGATTTCTCCGGCGCCCTCGTCGGCCTGCTTGTCGCCGGCGCCGGCGCGGTCGAGTTGCACGGGGTCAGCCTGCTGCGCGAAGGCGTGCCCCGCGGGATGAACTGGCTCGTCGGCAGCCAGATCTCACTGCTGATTTCCATCCTGGCCTACTGCGCCGTGCGGCTCTCCCATGTCGAGGTGCCGCCGATTCCCGAGGCACTCACCTCGATGCTCGACGCCACCGCGGAGCAGTTGGGAATGTCCCGCGACGAATACCTGCGGTGGGTACAGCGGCTCGCCCTCCAGATCTTTGCGGCCATTTCGTTCTTCTACCAGGGCGGCATGGCGATCTACTACTACCGCCGCCGCGAGCCCGTGACCCGCGCACTGACGGAACTTTAGGTGGCAAATTTCCCCCACGCGGGGTGGTCCGGCCAAGCCATTTTGGCCCCAGATTACACCAATGGGCACAAATGCGGAGGGATTGAATTTGCACCCATCTGTGCAATTTGTGGTCAAAAGAGGTCCTTTGCCCGCGCTTGCGCCGCCGGTCGCCGCCCATAATTTCGCCGGATGTCCAAGGATCGTTACATCGCCGCCAAGCAGAAGTGGGCGGAAAAACAAAAAGCCCGCGGCGTCACCGCGCGGGCCATGGCCTCGAAGGACCGGCTGCCGCCGGGACAAAAACTGACGACCGGATTTCCCGTCCTCGATCTCGGCACCCAGCCCGAAATCTCCACCGCCGAATGGCAGCTGAAAGTCGACGGGCTGGTCGAGAAACCGCACACCCTGACGTGGGCGCAGTTCCACGCCCTGCCACAGGTCGAGGACGTGAGCGATTTTCACTGCGTGACGACCTGGAGCAAATACGACTGCCGCTGGGGCGGCGTGGCGTTCACGGCTCTCTACGAGCTCGTGCAGCCGAGGCCCGAGGCGCGCTTCGTCTACTTCACGAGCTTCGACGGCTACTCGACCAACGTCACGCTCGCCGCGTGCCTCGATGACGACGTGCTCATCGCGACTTCCTTCGACGGCGCGCCCCTGCCGCGCGAACACGGTGGCCTGGTCCGCGTGATCATTCCCAAACTCTACGCCTGGAAAGGGGCGAAATTCGTCAGCGGCATCACCTTCCTCGCCGAGGACAAACTCGGGTTCTGGGAGGCGCGCGGGTACTCGAATTCCGCCGATCCCTGGACCGAGGATCGCTATGCGTAGTTTTTCGCAGTTTTTCGCTGCGCGAAAAACTAATTTAGGTTTTTGCGCAGCAAAACCTTCTGGTTACCAGCCTTCGACCTGCAGTCCCTCGACCCGGGAGAATTCAGCGAGGTTGCCGGAAATCAGCCTGAGCCCATGCGCCACGGCTTGGCCCGCCAGCAGTACATCATAGGGTCCGACCGTTTGCCCCTGTCTCTCCAGCGTAGCCCTGAGCAAACCTCCGCGCCGCGCGGCGGAGGCGTCCAACGGTAGCACATGCACACCCGCTAGAAATCGCGCGACCTTGGCGGCCTCCTTTTGCGGCTCTCGACCCTTGGCCACGCCGACGGCCAGTTCGAACACCGTCACCGTGGTAACTCCGCAGTCATCGGGCGGCAGCGACGACAGCTTGCCGATGACCGCCTCCCGTCCACGCATCGCCGCAATGCACGTGTCCGTATCAAGCAGGTATTTCATTCCGCATCCAGCTCCGCCCGCTTGCGGCCACGCCCTGCGGCGCGCGGACAAAGCTGCGATCGGTGATGCGAATCTTGCGCCAGAAGTCGCGCGGCCAGGCGCGGCCTTTGATCGGCTCAAGCACGACCGCCTCTCCCTCCCGCCGGACCGATACTTCCTTCGCGGCGAAACGAAACGCCTTCGGCAGGCGCACGGCCTGCGACCGGCCGTTGGCAAAAACTTTAGCGGTATGGATGGTATATGCCAAGCGCCGACTGCCGGACTTCGTCAAGTCCGCTTATCCATGCCGGCGCGTAGTTCCGTCGTCCAGTAGTCCCGCAGTCTCTAAAGCGGCTTCGCCGCTTTCAGAATTTCCTCGAACCGCGGAGCGTCCTTCAAGCGCGACCAGATGGGATCGATGCGAAGATCATTCGGCGAATGCAACAGCGGTCCGGACAAAATTTCCCGCAGGATCGTCAGGGCCGCGACGGCGACCGCGTTGCGCGAGGACGCTTATTCCGAAGAGGACGTGAAGGAGAACCTTGGCCGCATCTATGTCGTGTTGGGCCGTCCGGCTGAGGCCCGCGCGTCGCGCACGGCCTCATCAGCCCGGCCCGCATAGGCCTCCGCCTGCGCGATACTCATCAAGTCATGGGGCTGCTGCCGGGGCGGCGGGTGCTTCGCCCGGACCATCGCAATCGCCTCGTCGGAGAATTGTCTGGCCGCTTCGGGCTGACCGCGCAGCCAGGCAACGTACGCCCGGTGCAAGGCCACGGGTTCATTGACCCCGGCCGCATGGATCGTGATCGACTTCAATCTCGGATCGACCAGCGCCCGTTCGGCGGCGGCGTAGTCGCCGGACCGGATGGCCCGGTCGTAGCTGGCCTCGAGGTCGTCTGGATCGTCGGTCATCGGAGCGCGCTGCCGGAGTTCACGTAGGAGCGCAGCCCGATCGCCGTCGACGCCAAATTGCACCCGGATGATAATGTTCTGCGGATAACCATCTCGCGGAGTCCAGGCGTCATAGCGCTTGCCCAGTTCGACGGCGCGCTCGAAGCGGCGCAAGGTGAGAAGATATGCCGCGAACTGCGTGCCATTGTAGTAATCGTGCGGGCTCAGCGTGATCACGCGCTCAAGGTAGTCGACCGCCTGCTGCCAGTGCCCAAGGCGGCGGTGGGCGTAGCCGATGCCGGAGAGCAGCTGGGCGTCGTTGGGCAGGTCGGCCTCGGCCGCGCGATATTCCGTCAAGGCGCGGTTCCAATCGTTGTCGACGAAGTAGGCGTAATTTCCCCGCGCGACATGAGTCTCCGGCGCATTGGGCGCCAGCCTCTCCGCCGTGTCTCTGGCCGCCTGGGTCAGCGCCCGCCGCGCCGGCGACGAGTCGATGCACTCCAACCAATACATCAGGCCATTCACATACGTCAGCCGGGGGTAGACCAACGCGAAGTCCGGATCCTCGCTGGCCGCCCGGTCGTACAACGCAATCGCCTGTTCGAAGCGTTCGCGGCCGGAACGCGGCGTCAGGCTTTCTTCGAGCAGCTTAGCCCGCTGGTAATAATCATAGGCGGCCTGATTCTGCGTTGGGCGGCGCTCCATCAGTGTACGCTCACCGAGTGTCAGTGTGGCCTTGAGGGCACCAGCGATCTGCTGGGCCAGCCTGGCTTGCAGGGCAAAATGTCGGTCAGGTCGCCATCGTAGGTTTCGGCCCAGAGGTGAGCGTCGGTGCGCGCATCGATGAGCTGGGCCGTCACTTTCACTTTGTTCCCGGCACGGCGCACACTGCCATCGAGCACGGTCGCAACGCCGAGCTCGGCGGCAATCTTCCTCAAGTTTCGCTCCCCGGTCCGATAGACCATGACCGACGTGCGCGAAATGACCTTGAGGTCGCGGATTTTCGCGAGGTTCGTGATGACATCCTCGTGCACCCCCGTCGGCAAAGAATTCGTTCTCCTTCTCCGAGCTCATGTTCGCGAGCGGCAGGACCGCGACAGATTTGGCTGGCGCCAAATCTGGAGGTTTGGGGCTTCGAGCCGGCGGGCTATCGGCGGCGCGCGATACGGGCGGGGATGCGGCGTCCGGGCCTTTCGCTGCCGGGCGGAGGGCGAAGAACGCGGCCGCGGCGACGGCAATTAGAGCAATTCCGCCCACTGCCACGAGTAGCAGCGTCGGTTTTCTCCGGGCCCCGTCTGCCCTCCGTCATCCCTATAATCCGTCGACTTGGCGACGGAGGACGCTGCCCTTTGTCCTCCGTCCTCCGGGTCGCGGCGGTCGCCTTCCGCGGCGTTTCGAGCAGGCGTTTCACCTGCTCGACAAACTGCGGGGTTGGGACGCCGTGCTGGAGTTGGGTCCACTACACGTGCATGAACTCGTCGGGGACAGCCGCTTCGCGTTCCGGCGTGTCGTCGATCACGACCGGCACGATGAAGGCCACGCCTGCGGCCATGTCGTGCGTGCGCTCGACGTCGAGTTTCCACTCGCGGCTAAAATAGCCCTCGTGCCGCGCCTGCGTCCGGGCGGACACGATCGGCATGAACAGCGCACAGGCACGAATCTGGCCGCGGATCTTCCCGTCCCAGGAGTCGCCGCCCCACAGCTCGCTTTGGTCAAACCACGCCTCGATGCCAAAGGCCCGCAATGCCTCGGCGATGCGGCGGACGGCGTCCGAGTCTTCCCGCGCATAGCTGAGGAAAACGGCGCGGTCGGGAGCAGGGAAAACAGGTTCGGACCCAGGTGGTAATCGAGGACAAGTAGGCCTGACGGCGGGCCGGTGTGCTGACGATGAGAAACCGGAGGACGGCGACGCTTTCCGATCGTCGTACCGGGTGGGCCGGGCGCTCCGCCGCACGGCCATTTCTTTACGAACGATCCCACGGTTATCGGCCGCGCACGGAGTGCACGGCCCACCTTTAATGCCCGGCGTTCCCCGGTTCGTTCCAGTTTTCGAAGAGCGGCACATCGACCGAAGTGATTTCGTGTAACCGCATGAGTCCCTGCGCCACGGCGGCGGCGAGCAGACGCTGGAGTGAATTTTCACCGTGCGCGAGCGCCTCCCACGCAAGCGGCATCATTTCGCGCGGGTAAAATGCGGCAAGCGGTTCGAAGAAATCACCTCGCCAGCCCACCACGCCAACGCCCGACGTGCATTCGGCCCGCAGCGTATTGAACCAACCCGCCGTCATCTGCGGCAAGTCGACCGCCAGTACGGCGAGGTGCGAATGCGAAGCGCGTTCGAGTCCGGCGGTCAGGCCGGCAAGCGGGCCGGAATTCGGAAAGGAATCATGCACGACAGCCGCGAAGCCCGTCGTTGCACGCGTCCATGGCTGCTCCGGTCGCGCCGAGAGAAAAATTTCCGCGGCCCCCGCGTCCCGCAGCAGGTCGCGCTGCCGTTGCCAGAGCGGCCCGCCCTCGATTTCGAGCAACGCCTTATCGCGTCCCATCCGGGTCGAGTGGCCGGCGGCCAGGACGATGGCGCTAAAGGGCGGTTTCATCTCAATAGCAGGAGGGAGACTCATCCAGCCCGTGACCACGGACCCTACCTCCCCGTGGTCGACGTCTCATCTGTTGGTAGTTCCGCCTTTAGGCGGAAGGTTTGCGGTTTTCTCGCATGCATCAGATTCCGCCTAAAGGCGGAACTACGAACAAACCCAAATCGTTCGACTGAATTTGTTCTGGAACAATCACTGGCAAAGCGCCCCTGCGCCGCTCCTAGCCCTCACTCGCCCGCGTCGCCGCCACGCTGCCGAAATTCGCCTGGGCCTTCGCGTCGTCAAACTCCCCTTCCCAGCGCGCGACCACCACGCTGGCCAGGCAGTTGCCCATCACGTTCACCGACGTGCGCGCCATGTCGAGCAACGCGTCCACGCCGAGAATCATCGCCGCGCCTTCGAGCGGCAAATTGAAGGACTGCAGCGCCGCAATCAGCACGACGAGCGACGCGCGCGGCACCGCCGCCACGCCTTTCGACGTAATCATCAGCGTCAGCATCATCGTGATTTGCTGGCCGATGCCAAAATGAATCCCGGTCGTCGCCTCGGCCGCCTGCGCCACGAAAACCGATGCGACCGCCAGGTGCAGCGTCGAGCCGTCGAGGTTGAACGTGTAGCCCGCTGGGAGCACGAAGCTCACGATGCCGCGCGGCACACCGAGTTTTTCCATCAGGTCGAAGGCCTTGGGCAGCGCCGCCTCGCTGTTCGCCGTGGCAAACGCGATCGTGAACGGTTCGCGCACCGCCCGGAAGAACGGTTTCAGTGGCACGCGCGCGATGGCGATCACCGTGCCAAAAACGAAAACGACGAATATGACCAGTGCCCCGTAAAGCGTGAGCACCAGTTTGCCGAGCACCAGCAGCACCGCCGTGCCCTGACTCCCGACCGTCACCGCAATCGCCGCGCCCACGCCATACGGCGCCGCCAGCATAATTATACCGGCGAACTTGAACATCACCTGGGTGAGGCTCTCGCAAAACACCAGCACGGGTTTGCCAATGTCGCCCGCGGCAATGACGGCCATGGCAAAGATGCACGCGAAAATCACGACCTGCAGGACATCGTTGCGCGCCATCGCCTCGAAGAGGCTGGTGGGAAACGCGTGGAGAATCGTTTCCATCAGCGTCAGCGGTTTCGTCTGCACGGCCGCGCCGAGCGCCGCGGCCTTTTCGGTGAGCTTCACGCCGACGCCGGGGCCGACCACGTTGACCACGAACAAACCGACTACGAGCGCGGCCGTGGTCACGATTTCGAAATAGATCAACGATTTCGCGCCAATGCGGCCGACTCTCTTCATGTCGCCCGTACCGGCGATGCCCTGGACCACGCTCGCGAACACCAGCGGGGCAATCATCGCCTTGATCAGATGAAGGAAGATATCGCGGATGAGCGTGAGCCAGCCGCTCCAGCTGGCGGTGGTCGCGGTGTAGGTGTTCATCCACCAGCCGATGAACGCGCCGAGCACCAGCCCGACGAGGATTTGCTGTGTCAGCGTGAGGCGATACCAGGCTTTCGGGGTGGGGGTGGATTCCGTTGGAGCGTGCGCCATGGGGAATTTCTCTCAGCGTGGCCGGGCGACGCCAAGCCCGAATGCAGGGCGGTTCTTGGGTATGTAGTTCCGCCTTCAGGCGGAATCGGCGGGCCTCAATCTTTCCGCCTAAAGGCGGAACTACGTACGCCGAGGAGCGCCGGCCTAAGATTGGCGAGCTTTCGGAACACGGGTCGGGAGACCCGTGCCACTCTTCTGACGCCAGCTCACTTTTTACGATCGTCGCGCCTTCACTGAAACACTCCTGTTACCGCTGGCCGCTTTTCGGGCCACGGGAAGGCGCTACGGTGTCGTTAACCTACCCCACCGTGCATCGCCGGCACCACAAGCCATCAGCTGCTCCCGTTACTTTGCCGCCGAGCAGCGGCCTCACGCGGCATCATTCGTGTCGCCACGCCGCGCTTGCAACAGCACTGGCCGGTGGCGCTGGCTTTTTCCGCCGCAGCACGGGCAACCAACCCGCCGCTCAACGACCGGATCGTGCCCGAGCCATTGCCCAAGTTGCACCTCGCTGGCTTCGCTTTCCCTGAAAGCGAAGCGATCCTCACCAGTTGGATCACCGCCGCGACTCGCGGCAGCCCCGCGGCCACCCTCCCCTCGCCCGCCGAAAAAAATCGTGCTCCACGGCTGGGGCCTGTGGACCGCGCTCACGACGGAAACGGCGCAGGTGGCCGAAGGCCAGCGACTGCGCGTCTTCGAAACCTGGCTGACGCCCGAGGATATCACGGAAAACGCCGCGCTCCCCACCATCAGCTCGCTCGCCCAACTACCCCGGCGCCGCCACCGCCCCTCCGCCTTCCACCGACCGCATCCTCGGCTACGTGAAATACGATCCGACGTCGGCCGAGCACATCTTTCGCCAGCAACTCCTCAGCGCCTCCGCCCTCAACGTGCTGCTCATCAGCGGCGCCCAGCAAATCCCCCTGTTCCCCGCGACCTCCCTCGTGGTCAAGCCGCAGTTCCAGATTATCAAGATTTCGGAGCTCGTCGACGGTCGCTACTACGCCCTGAAGGCTTGGTCCGGTCCGCCCGAAACGCCGCAGCCCTTCGCGCCCGCGCTCTGGCCCGGCAGCATCTGGATCGACGTCTGGGGCCAGGGCACCGGCCGCGGCGCCATCGACGCCACACCGGCGGCGGACGGCAGCACGCGGACGGAGGCCACCACGTATCCGCTGTCCAGCCTGATCAACTACCGGCTGTCCGCCGTCGACGCGGCGGCCCTCAACGCCGACAAGCCCGGCACCGGCGCGAGCGCCGGCGACGTCGCCATTCTTGTCGCCATGCACGTGGCCGGCCGCGAAATCGCGCGGTGGACGTGGCAGACTTTTTGGTGGACGCCCGAGCCAGACCGCCCACCCGCCCCAGCTCGCCCAGCATCGCGAGCCAACGGCCCAACCAACTCCGCGGCGCCGCACGTAGCTACGCGATGGCGCAAACCTACACCATGCTAACACCAGACCAGCCCTATGTGGGCGAGGAAAACGTCGGCGCCGCGGTCAACGCTTACAACCCCTGGATCGAGGCGCGTTTCGCGCCCGCCGATCTGCCCGACTCGCTGCCGGGCCTCGATCCCAAAGGCCGGCCCGCCAGCAACAACCATGGCATCCAGACGAACTGCATGAGCTGCCACGCCCAGGCGAACTACAACCCCAACCGCCGGCCCACCGCGCCGCGGTTCACGGAAGCCCGGTATGTCGACCTCGGGGACGCCCACTTCGTCGGAACGCTGCAGGTCGATTTTCTCTGGTCCATCGGACGCCATGCCAGGTAGCGCCAGCCAATTTACGAAGCAACCAAACGCCAGTACTCGAAATCCATGAACTCGCTCGCGCAACTCAGTCATCATCGCACTTGGCTGAGCCTCAAGTTGCCCGTCACCTACTCGTTTCCCTGCTCCAGCGCTCCCCCGCCCTGCAACTGCTCTCGTCCGCCGAGAATGCAATCACCACCTCGCCGGCCGGCGCGGTGCTGAAGGCCGCGTTCGCCGCCGCTGCCTCGCTCGGGGCGATGCACTCGCTGGCGGGCGCGACGACGTACGCCCTCGTGCCCTCAAAGTCGAGTCCGGTGACCGTTCCCGTTGACCAGGAAATCGCCCCGATCGGCTTCGTGGTCACCAACCCGACGGACATTGGGTCATGGCGGCTAGGCGGTAGCCTGCCTCCCGGACTCAGCCTGATGGCGACGCCGAGCGGAAAAAAATCACCGGGCCCGGGGTGCTCGATGCCACGGGGCCGGGAACGGACGACTGCTACGGCGGCACGACAGGGGGCAACCTCAACACAATTCCGGTCTTGGTCGGCAAACCGACCGTCGGCCGGGAGCTACACGCTCACGCTGCAGGCTTCGCAGGGCCCGCTGGGCCTCCTCACCCCCGTCTACAGCTACACGATTAACGTGGCGGCATCGGCGCAGCCCGCGTCACCGCCTGCGTTCAGCACGCAGCCTTCGGCCCAGATTGCCGGCATCGGCGGAACGGCAACCTTCACTGCGGCTGCGAGTGGCAGCCCGACGTTTCAGTGGCAGCTCAACGGCACGGCCGTCGCCGGCGCCACCGGTTCATCTCTGACGGTCGGGCGACATCCAGCCCGCCAAGGCCGGCATTTACACCGCGGTGTCCACCAATGGCAGCGGCTCCGCGACCAGCAACGCCGCCATCCTCGGCGTCAACAGCACAGCGAAACTGGTGGGGACCGGCCAGGAATTTCCCGACATCGTCGCCCCGTCCGGCAGCGTGTACGACCAGATTCTGCTCGGGGGCGCCGCCGCCGCCATCAAGGCCGACGCGAATCAAATTCTCCGCATCTCGTTCATCGACCTCAACGACGACATCGTGCAGGTCGAGTATTCCGGTGCCGGTACGCTCACGCTCGTGCTGGACGGCGCCACTGGGCCCGCCGCCCCGACCAAATACAACCAGGCCACCACCTACATGAAGGGCCACGCGGGCATCGTGCTCACGGGCGCCGACGAGACGACCAACCTGTCCGTCTTCAGCGGCGGGCGGGCCAACGCCGCCAACCAGGCGCCCTTCCGCAGTGAGGTCACCTACGACCGGCTTCGCCGAAATCGCCTTCATCGCGATCACGAGTGCGAATGGCAAATTCGGCGGGCTTCGCGCCGCCAACACCAGTTGCTTTGCCACCAAGGGTTTCACCGGACTTTACGCCCCCGGCGTGCAATTCACGGGCCCGGTTTTCCTGAACGATATCAATGCTTCCGACGCCGTGACCCCGGGGTATGCGATCGGCTCGGGCAGCGACATTCGCGTCACTGGCAGCGACTTGCTGCAAAGCAACGGCCGAGCGGTGCAAGTGAGCGGGATAGCCCAGCTCAAGTATACCGCGGCAGCGACTCGCACGGCAAGCTGTTCGACGCGATGAGCAACAAGGGCAAGCTCGAGCAGAACGGCACGGACGTGACGTCGCAAATCGTGGTGAATCCGACGCCGTAAGAGATCTTCCTAAGGCACGTGGCCCGGTTTCTTGGCCGCGCACGGAGTGCCCGGTCCATCGTTCACGCTCTTCGCACCGGGTGGGCCGGGCGCTCCGCGCGCGGCCTTCGTGGGGCCCGACCCCACGTTCCGCGACCGCCTAACGCCCGACCATTAAGACCATTATCAACTCTCCCAATTCCCCCGGAACAATCGGATTGGCGCGGGCGTCATGCTTCCTCCAATGTGCCGCTTTTCCATGAGTTCTGTCCGCTCCCTCTTCTCCCTCCTCATGCTCGCCTCCGCCCTCGTCGGGTGGGCTCAATCCACCATCCCGGTCGTGACCCAGCCGCTGCCCGGCCGGACGCTCGCGCTCACCGACGCGCCCGCCAGCATCGAACTGCGCGACTATTTCGGCGTGCCCGGAGTCAGCGGTCAGGTGGTGCAATTCGATACCGTTCTCGGCAAGTTCAACGTCGAGCTGCGCGCGGATGCCGCGCCCAAGCATGTGGCAAACTTTCTCGCCTACGTGCAGGCGGGCTCCTACCGCAGTTCCTTCATTCACCGCTCCGCCAGCCTCGAAGGCGGCGCCACTTCCATCGTCCAAGGCGGCGGCTATCGCATACCCTTGGTCACGACGATTACGAAGTTCGCCCCCGTAGCCCTGGAATACAATCTGGCCAACGCTCGTGGCACCCTCGCCGCGGCCCGCACGAGCGACCTGAACAGCGCCACCAGTGAGTGGTATTTCAACACCCGCGACAATTCGACAATTCTCGGCCAGGGCAATGCGGGTGGCTACACGGTTTTCGGCCGCGTCATTGGCACCGGCATGACCGTGGTGGACGCGATCGCGGCCCTGTCCAAGGTGAACGCGGGTGGGGCTTTCACCGATCTACCCGTGCGCAATCTGGTCGGCACCAATGTCACCGATGCCAATCTGGTGATCGTCAATTCCATCTCCCCGCTTCAAATCTATTCCGGCGCGGGGACGTCGCTGATGCTTCTTTTCGCCCAGAGTTCCGCGCCCGCCGTGGTCACCGTCGCAATCACCGGCACCACGCTGACGTTGACGCCGGTCGCCGGCGGAACGGCGGACATCACCGTCACCGCCGCGGACATCAACGGCAACTCCGTGCCCAACACGTTTGCCGTCATCGTCAGTGGCAGTGGCGGAACTCCGCTCCCCGGTCCAGCCCCCGCTCCGGTTCTCACCACTCAGCCGGTGTCGCAGGCGGCGGCCGCGGGCAGCACGGCCACCCTCACCGCGGCGGCGGGCGGCGCCGCGTCGCCCAGCTTCCAGTGGCAGCTCAATGGCAGCGAACTTGCGGGCGCGCCCAACTCCACGCTGACCCTCGCCAACGTTCAACCCGCCAACACCGGCATCTACACGGCGCGCGTCACCACGACCGGCGGCACCGCCACCAGCAATGCCGCCATCCTCGGCGTGACCAGCACCGTCAAGCTCATCGGGCCTGGCACCGAGTTTCCGGATATTTTCCACGCGGGCACCGGATTCACCTACGATCAAATCCTGCTCGGCGGCGCCGCCGCGAGCGTGACGGCCGACTCTGCGCTCGGCCAAATCCTGCGCATATCGTACCTCGACCTCAACGACGACATCGTGCAGGTCGAGTTCTCCGGCCCCGGCACGCTCTCCCTGGTGCTCGACGCCGCCTCCGGACCCACGCTCCCGGCGAAGTACAATCAGGCGACCACGTACATGAAGGGGCACGCCGGGATTGTCCTGACGAGCGCGACGGCCAATACCAACCTTACCGTTTTTAGTGTGGGCCGGGCGAACGCCGCCAACCAGGGACTCTTCCGCAGCGATGTGACCTACGACGGGCTCGCGGACATCGCGTTCATCGCGATCACCAGCACCGACGGAAAATTCGGCGGCGTGCGCGCGGCCAACGCGAGTTTGTTTGCGACCAAGGGCTTCACCGGCATCTACGCGCCTGGCGTTCAGTTCACCGGGCCGGTGTTCGTCGGCGACCTCAACGCCATCGGGGAAGCGACCCCCGTGTTAATTCTCGGCTCCGGCAGCGATGTGCGCGTGGCGGGCGGCGATCTGCTGCAGAACAACAACCGGGCCGTGCAGGTGAGCGGGATCGCCCAGCTGAAGTTCACTGCCGGCAGCGATTCGCACGGCACGGCGATTTCCGCCAAGACCAATCTGGCCCGGATCGAGCAGAACGGCGTGGATGTGACGGCGCAGATCGTGGTGAATCCATAGTAGCGCCGTCGGAAGCGCCGACCAGACAGGCCGAACGGCACTTGGCCGCGCACGGAGTGCGCGGCCCACCCTTCACGATTACCGTAACCCCTACTTTCCCGCCCGTTCGTATACGACCTTGCCGCCCACGATCGTCACGCGCGCGCGAATTTCGTGAATCTTTTCTTCGGCGCACTTCAGCAGATCGTCCGTCAAGATCGCCAAATCGGCGAGTTTGCCGACTTCGATTGAGCCCGTTTTCTTTTCGTCGAAATTCATCCACGCCGCGTTGATCGTCACCATCCGCAGCGCCTCTTCCCGCGAGATTCGCTGCTCGGGGCCGAAGATTTTTCCACCCTGCGTCTTGCGTGTCACCGCCGTCTGGATCGCTAGAAACGGATTGTAGGGATTGAGCGACGTCTCGGGATCGAAACCGAACATGTGATCCGAATTCAGCACGACCTTGGCGCCCGCCTTGAGCCAGGTCTGCAATCCGATGAAGGTCGCCACTTTCTTCGCGCCCAGCACGTCGGCCAGCGCATCGCCATCCTTGTAATACCAGTCGGGCTGCGTATCCGGGACGACGCCCAGCGCCGCGACGCGCTTGGCGGTCTCCGGATTGGTAAAATATCCGTGGATCAAATTATACCGCCGCGGCCCAATCGGGCTGTCCGCGTTCGCGGCCTCAACCGCGTCCAACACCGCATCGACCCCCGCGTCGCCCGTGACGTGCGACGACATCTGCCAGCCCAACCGGTGACCGGTGCGAATCATGTTCTTTATTTTTTCCGCGCTGATCCGCAGATCGCCGCGATAGCTCGGATCGGTGATGAAGTAGATGTCATGCGACGCCTTCGGATACGCCTCGCGCATGAACGCCGTCCCGTAGAGCGTGCCGCCGTCGACCCCGATCTTGAGCGGGCCGGCCTTCACCCAGTCGTCGCCGTCGCCGGTCTTGAACGGAATCGCCTTGATCACCCGCTCGGTGTCCTCCACCGAGCCGTTGCTGGCGAGGCCGATCGTCACCGTGACCCGCACCGGCAGCCGGCCCTGCGTCTTGAGCGCCTGGTACGTCCGATAGCCGTCCACGTTCGAGTTGCGCTCGCCGATGCTGGTGATGCCGATCTCGTTGTACCGGTGGAGCAGCTTGACGAGCGAATCCTGGTACTTGTCGTCCGGCACGCCGCGCGCCGGCATGAACTTGGTCACGAGTCCGCTGCTGTTATCGATCCGGCCCGTGGGCTGGCCCTGGTCGTCGAAATGGATTTTGCCGGCCGCCGGCACCTCGGTGTCCTTCGTGAGCTTCACGACGTTCAGCGCGGCGGTATTCAAGATCTGCACGGTGCGATTGGCATACTGCCACAGAAACACCGTGGGATTATTCGGCGCCGCCGCGTCGAGATCGGCGCGCGTGGGAATCCGCCGTTCCTTGATGCGGGTGACGTCGACCCGGGGGATTTGAATCCACTGGCCCGGCCCCACCTCCTTGGCCTTGGTGCGGACCCAGTCCTGAATCTCGGCAATGGAATAGAGCTGCCGGAACGGCTGGTTAGCCTCACTCCGCGCCACCCCGGTCGAGTGCACGTGCGACTCGATCAGCCCGGGCACGACCATGTGTCCCTGCGCGTCGATGGTGCGCGTGTTGGGCCCGACGAGCTTGCGCACGTCGTCGTTCGAACCGACGGCGACGAAAACTCCGCCGCGGATGGCCACGGCGGCCGCGCGAGTCGACGCCGCGTCGACGGTGACTACATTGGCATTCAGGACCACCAGGTCCGCCGGGGCCTCGGCCCCACGGGCCGACAAGGCTGCGACAAGCAGGCCGACGGCAAGCAAGACAGGGGAGGGAAGAAGATTCATAGCTGGAGTCAGGTTTAGGATCGGGGCGAAGCCGCAACAAGGTGCGACCGATAAGTCACGCTCGCCGCAGTTCGTCGGGGTTAATGGTACGATCCTTGGCCGGGGCGTCCGGACAAAACAAGAAAGAATGCGGGGGGCGGACATGAAATGGTGGGACGAGCTTCGTCGCCCGGCCATTGCTTTATGATCGATCTCACGTGCCTTTGGCCGCGCACGGAGTGCCCGGCCATTGCCATGCCTTCGACGTCACGTCCCCTCCCCGAATGAGGTTGCCCGTACCGACCGGCTCTCGTAACTATTCCCCTCCACTAAAACTACAACCGTCCGTATCCCATGCGCGCGTCTTCGTTGTCTCCCTCCGCCCATTCTTTTGCGTTCGCCGCCGGTCTGCTTCGTACCGCGGCCCTCCTCCTGCCCCTGACCCTCGCGGCGGCCACCGCTTCCGCCGCTGATTGGAAAGTCTTCAAGGCCGCCAACGACATCGGTCCCGGCGAAAACGTCACCGTGACCCTCGACGGCAAGATCGTCGCCCGCCTGATCTACGGCGAGGGCCAGCAAAAACCGTTCGTCGCCGTCTACGACGAACAGGGTCGCGCGATCACCAACGCCGGAGTCGACAAGAACGGAAAAACTTTCGGGGCCGAACCGCACCAGCGCGGCATCTTCATCGGGTGGAAAGTCATCGAGTCCGACCTGGGCAGAGTGGACGCGGACGCCAAGGGCACCTCGTACAAGGGAAAAGCCGCCGACTCCTGGTCGATGGCCAACGGCACCACCCAATCGCTCGTTGAAATCGAAAAGATGGCGACGAACGACGACTCCGCCAGCATCGTCGCCAAGATCGAGTGGCGCCACGGCACGAAGGATGCCTCCGGCAGCAATCTGCTGCTCACGGAAACGCGCCGCGTTCGCGTGTCCCGACCCAATCCAGCCATGCTCGCGCAAATCGACGTCGCCTTCGAGCTCATGCCCGCCCGTGACATCCGTCTCGGCGCGGATGTGCAACACGCCGGCGTGCATATGCGGGTTGACTCCAGCATCTACACCCGGCCCACCGAAACGTCCTACCTGTGGTCGCCGCAAATCCCCGCCTCCGCCGGTAAGGTTTATTCCGCCGCACCGGTCGCCGGCCAGACCGGCACCGTGATCGGCGACAACCTGAAGTGGGGCGAGTTCCTGTTCCCGCTCCATGATCGCTGGTACAGCGTGACCGAGATGAATGCGATCAAGAACCCGGTCGAAGAATTTTCCACGCGCAACTACGGCCGCTTTGGCTTCTTCTTCAAAGCCGATCTCAAGAAAGGCGAGGCGTTGCCCCTGGCCTACCGCTTCATCGTGAAAGTCGCCGAAACTCCCGCGCAGGGCACACAGCGTTCGCCCGCGCAGATCACGAAGATCCGGAAGGAAATGGACAATGCATTCGTACGGTTTGTGCACGAAGTGCGGTAGGGGGAAGTGCGATTGCTCGACGGAAGAGTTGAGTTCGAATGAACGTTGTCTGGCCGCGCGGCGGAGCGCACGGCCCACCCATCACGATCTTCGTACCAAGTGGGCCGTGCACTCCGTGCGCGGCCAGTAACAACAATCGATCCCCCGTTCCTTATTTACCCTCCACTTTTCCTTCTCCTTCCAGCGCCCGCCTAAAGCCTCACGTCCCCTCTTCCTCCCTCGATGACCCCTTCCCCCATCACCCCCGCCGACCTCTTCGATTTCCAAGTCAACGGCTTCGGGGGTATCGATTACCAGCGCGACGACGTCTCCCTCGACCAGATGCGCGCTTCCGTCGCCGCCCTGCACCAGCACGGCACGAACCGAATTTTCCTGACACTCATCACCGACGAAGTCGATCGGCTCTGCGCCCGCTACGAGCGCTACGAAAAAATGCGTTCTGCCGATCCCGCCGTCGCCGCGATGATCGTCGGCTACCATCTGGAAGGCCCATGGCTCAGCCCCGAGGAAGGTTACCGCGGTGCGCATCCCCCGAAGCCCATGCACGCGCCCAATGAGGCCGAGTATGCGAGGCTCCAGGCGGCCGCCGGCGGACGCATCAAACTCGTCACCCTCGCTCCCGAATGGCCCGGCAGCCCCGAGTTTATCGCGAGCCTCGTGCAACGCGGCGTCCACGTTTCCCTGGGTCACACCAACGCGTCCGTGGCTCAAATCGATGCGGCCGTGCGAGCCGGCGCACGCTTCTGCACCCATCTCGGCAACGGCGCGCCGCAGCTGATGCACCGGCACGACAACATCATCCAGCGCCTGCTCGCCCGCGACGAGCTCATTGCGTGCTTCATCCCCGACGGCATCCATCTGCCGCCTTTCGTCCTCAGGAATTTCGTCCGGGCGAAGCCGGCGGGAAAAATATTATTCACGACTGACTGCATGTCCGGCGCCGGCGCGGGGCCCGGCCGTTACACGATTGGCAGTCACCCGATCGAAGTCGGCACCGACGGCATCGCGCGCAATCCGGGCAGCGGCGGCGGCTTCGCCGGATCGACCCTCGCCCCCGACGAAGGCGTGCACAACGTGGCCGAATATCTCGGGCTCTCGCTGGAAGAGTCGCACCGCCTTTGGTCGGAAGCCGCGCCCAAGGCGTTTGGGATCTAAACTCGTACCGGGTGGGCCGGGCGCTCCGCCGCGCGGCCATGGAACGTGAGATCGAGCCCAACAATGGCCGCCCACGGAGTGGGCGGCCCGCCTCAAGCCAAAGACCTTCCGGCGTTACGTCGGCAGCGAGCACAGCGCCTGCAGATTCCGCAGGCACGCGTTGCTCGCCTCTTCGGCGCCCTTGGAAAACGTGTAACCCGCGGGCAGATGCAGCAACTTCTCATCCATCTGTTCGACGCGCCAGTGCGTCTCGAGCGAGATCAGCCCCTGGTAGCCGCTGCTTTCGATTTCCGTCAAGTGCGCGCGCCAGCCCACCTCGCCCAACCCGACCGGCACCGCATCGGCCCCATAGTTCTTCGCCGCGCTGCCCCGCCGAATCGCATCCTTTGCATGGATGTGAACGATCCGCGGCGCGAGCAGCGGAAAGAGTTTCGTCGACGGAAAGGTCGAACCCTGCACGTAGAGGATGTTGCACGGGTCCCAGATGACGCCCCAGCCCTTCGCCGGCATGATCGCCGACAACTGGAGCACTTCCTCGCCGGTGCCGATGATGCAAGAGCTCTCGTTTTCCACGCCCACGGTCACGCCCGCCTTCGACGCGAGGTTGATCAGTTCGCGCAGATGGCCGGCGATCTTGCTCAGCGTGGGCGCATCCGGCGCCACCGGGCGGCGGAGAAACGTGAAGACGCGAATCAAACTGCAATCGAGCGCCTTGGCGGTCTCGAGGCTCCGCTTGAAGATTTCAATGTGTTCCTTGATCTCCGCCGGCTGGCCGACCTCGCACTTGAAGACGGGCGAAGCGCAACCGTGGATTTTCCAGCCTTCGCCGCGCGCCACCGCGCCGACCTCCGCGATATCGGCGGGCGTCAAGTCCTTGAACGCCCGGCCCGCCATACTCCGCAGTTCAAAGCCCGAGAACTTGAACGCGCGCACGAAGCGACGGACATCCGGCAAGTCCTGAGAAATCTCATCCGAAATGATGGTGAAGGCAGCGGGGAATTTCATGGCAGCAAGGATGACGTTGAAGTCGGGAAAACGCGACGCAAGCCCTTATCAATCGCGATGTGTGACCAGGGGGTTGGTTCGGCGTCACGATCCGATGGCCGCGCGCGGAGCGCCCTGTCACGTTCGTCGTACCGGGTGGGCCGTGCACTCCGCGCGCGGCCGCCGAACGTAAGGCCGAACCCAACATTTTGGCCGCTCACGGAGTGGCCGGCCCACCCGGTACAAGGCTCAGTAAGAACCGCCGCCGGCGTTCAAGCTCCGCCTGGTCCCCACCGATCCGTAATCTCCTTCAGCGCCCGATTCGCCAGCATCCCGAGCACGACGCACACCCCGATTGTCACCACGATCCCGCCGACCACTGTCCAGGTGTCGGCCACGTTCTTGAACCGGAGCTGCTCGAGCCCTGCCGCCGCAAACGTCGCCAGCGCCGTGCGCGGCGCGACGCCCACCAGCGTTCCCATCGTATACTCGAAAAATGGCACCCGCGCAGCCGCCAACACAAAGTTCGCCAGCGCGAATGGCGACGCCGGCGGCACCCGCAGCAGCGTTACCACCAGCATCGTGCGCCCGAACGTGCTCCCCAACAGCGAATGGTGGATGGCGTTCCATTGCGCACGTTCCCGGATCACCTCGATCACGTGATCCCGCGTAATCCATCGCCCGATGGCATAGGCCAGCAGCGACGCCACCGTGATTGTCACCATCGCCAGCGGCCAGCCGACCGCAAAACCAAACGCCCACCCGGCAAGGATGGCGCACGAATAGGTCGGAAGAAACGAGATGCCCATCAGGAAGCCCGTGAGCAAAAAATAGATCGCGATGCCCTCGCCATCGTGCGCGCGCAGCCACGGACCCAGCCGCGTCAGGAATGCCAGCAACACAAAGCCCCCCAGTGGCGGCCAAAACGACAAGACAATGGCCACCGGCCCGGCGGCGCCCAGCCGACGAAACCACCCGGGTTTGGCGTTTTCAGAATTCACACCGATGCGATTGGCAGGATTGGGCGGAGAGGGACAGCGGAATCGGCGAGAGAAAGTTAAGATCGATCCCATGGCCGTGGCCGCGTACGGAGTGCACGGCCCACCCGGCAAGGTGATCTTGATGGGTGGGCCGCGCGCTCCGCCGCGCGGCCGGAAAACACGAAGTTAAACCCAACCACATTCCATGCTTCCCAACGCCCGCCGGATTTCGCCATACTTCGCTTCCCCATGAAACCCCATCCCTTCGTTCTCATTTTCACCCTAGCCCTCGGCCTCGCGTCGGCGCAGGCCGCCGACAACCAGCTGACCGCGACAGAAAAAGCCGCCGGCTGGCAACTGGTCTTCGACGGAAAATCCCTCGACGGCTGGCGCGGGTATCGGCTGAAAGGCGTGCCCGAAAACCTCGGCTGGGAGGTAAACGACGGAACGCTTCACGCGAAACAGGTGAAGTACGACATGTCCAACATCCCGATGGCGCAGTTTCGCAAGAGCGAGCTCATCACCGAGAAGAAGTTCAACGATTTCGAACTGAGCTGGGATTGGAAACTCTCCAAGGCGGCCAACAACGGGATCAAATATTTCGTCACCGAGGAACGGCCCAGCGCCCCCGGACCGGAATATCAGATGATGGACGACGCCAACCACCCCGACGGCAAGATGGGCCCGACGCATCACACCGGCGCGTTCTACGACGTGCTGCCTGGCGCGGCTGACAAGGCGAGCCCGATTGGCCAGTGGAACACCTCACGGGTCGTCGTGCGCGGCAATCACGTCGAGCACTGGCTCAACGGCCAAAAGGTGGTCGATTGCCAGCTCGGCAGCCCCGAGGTCAAGGCCGGCCTCGCCAAGAGCAAATTCAAGAACGAGCCCGGCTTCGGCGAAAAAATCGCCGGCCACATCATGCTCACCTACCACGGCGACGAAACGTGGGTGAAGAACTTCAAGGTTCGCGAGCTCAAGTAGGCGTCGAGGGTGAGGGCGGCGCGGCACCGCCCGACACGTCCCGTTCCAGGCCCAGTTCGCCAATCAGCAGACAGACGAGCGCGAAGCCCGTCAGGTGCATCACCGAGCCCACGGCGAAAATCGGGGTGAACGAGAGATTTTGGGCCGTCCAGCCAATCGCCTTTTGCGAGAAGGCTCCGGCCAGGCTTCCCAGCGCCCCGCCGAAACCCGTCACCGCACCCACGACATGGGGCGGAAACACCTCGGCAGGCAGCGTGATGTTACCCCAGGCCGCATGGGCAAACATCGCCACGCTAATCAGCGCCACCGCCACGGCCGCACTGGGCACGCGGGTGACGAGCAGGAAGCAAACGGGCATGGTGCACGACGCGGCGAGCATCATGGTCTTGCGGGCGCGATTGTGCGACCAGCCGCGCCGCATCAGCCAGCCCGGCACCGCGCCGCCGGCCACGTTGCCCAGGGCCAGGCCGACAAAGGGAATCCAGCTATATTTACCGATGTCCGCCAGGTCGAAGCCCCGCTCCTGCTGCAGAAATTTTGGGGTCCAAAAAATGAAGAGATAGGAAATCGGATCCGTGAGCACGCGCGCCATGATGCAGCCCCAGACCGCCTTCATCCCGAGCAGCCGGCGAATCGGAACGGCCGGCAGCGCTTCGTCCACCGGAGGGGGGCTGCCCGCTTCAATCAGGGCGAGCTCGTCGGCACCGAGCCAGGGATGTTGCCGCGGCCGCCGATAGACGACAGCCCACACCGCCACCCATACCAGCCCGAGCGCCCCGCCAAAAACAAACGCGTAGCGCCAGCCCCACGTCAGCGCAATCCACGCGACCAAGGGCGCCGCCAGCGCGGCACCCAGCGCGGTGCCGGCGTTGAAGATTCCGACGGCTAGCGCCCGCTCGCGCATCGGGAACCACTCCGTCACCGTCCGCACCCCGGCCGGAAAATTCGCCGGCTCAGTCGCGCCCAACAGCACCCGGAAAAACGTGAAGTGCCCGGCCGTCCGGGCGAAGGCGTGCAAGGCGTTGGCCAGCGACCAGCCAGAAACGAAGACCAGGAATGACCGCCGCGTGCCCAGCCAGTCCACCAGCCGGCCGCTCACCGCGTACATCACCGTGTAGCTGATCAGAAACGCGAAGGTAATATCGGCATATTGCACCGTCGTGATGTGCATCTCGTCCTGGATCGTCTGCGCGAGCACCGACAAGGTCTGCCGGTCGAGGTAATTCAGTTCCGACGCGAGGCACAGCATCACGACGATGTACCAGCGCAGCCCGGGGATTTTTTTCATGGGATGGAACAGGCGAGCGAACGGCAGGGGTTGGCGGGGGCGGAAGCAGACTGTAACGCTTCGGTCCGCCCCGTCACGTTTCGATCGTTTCCACGATTGTCAGCCGAAATCTTTCTGTCTTCCCCTTAACAGACGGCTGGCGTCACGCGCCCTTTCGTGAACACTCCGCTCCTTTCTCCCCACCCATGAACCAAATTGATCTCCAAGGTAAAACCGCCGTTGTTACCGGCGCCGCGCGCGGCATCGGTCTCGCCATCGTCCGTCGCGTGCTGACCTCAGGCGGGCGCTGCAGCCTGTGGGACAACGATGCCGCCGCCCTCGAGGCCGCCGCACGCGCGCTCAATGCGCCGGACAAGATTCAGACCCTGACGGTTGACATCACTGACGAGACCAAGGTTTCCGCCGCGGCCGCCGCCGTCCAGACGCGCTTTGGCGCGGTGGACATTCTCGTCAACAACGCCGGCATCGCCGGAGTCTCGAAAAAACTTTGGGAGTGCAGCGCGAAGGAATGGCGGGCCGTCATGGAGCTCGATTTGTTTGCCGTATTTCTCTGCTGCCACGCGATTGTGCCGCTGATGCTGCCGCGCAACACGGGCCGGATCGTCAACATCGCCTCCATCGCGGGTAAGGAAGGGAATCCGAACGCCTCGCACTACAGCGCTGCCAAGGCCGGGGTCATCGGACTCACGAAGTCACTCGGCAAGGAGCTCGCGACGACCGGCATTCGCGTCAATTGCGTCACGCCCGCCGTCATTGAGACCGAAATCCTCAAGCAAATCTCGCAGGAGCACATCAACTACATGCTCTCGAAGATCCCGATCGGCCGGCCCGGCACCGTCGATGAGGTCGCCGCGCTCGTGGCCTGGTTGTGCTCGGAGGACTGCTCTTTCACCACCGGCGCCGTGTTCGACATCTCCGGCGGCCGCGCGACGTATTAGCCCGCACTTTTCACCCTCTGCTTGGTTTGCACGGGTGGCAGACGATGGATGCGGCGGTGTTTCTGCGTAACCTGTGAGGACATGCGGGCTAAAAGCAAAACCGCAGCGGTTTTGCCCATGCCCGGACGCCTCAGGCGGCTGAGACCGCGGCCCAGATTTTAGAAGACGCTGTGGCTGCGCCTGAGAGCAGAGTATGCTAATATCTGCCCGTTTCGTCGCCGGCCACGACGATTTTTTGTTCGGGGTTCGTGCGACGTAGCCCTGCCCGAGAGGGCAGGGATGATTGCGCTTTCGTTTTGTTCTCGGTCCCGCCTCTCTCGACGCGGGCGACGAATACACCTTTGGCTGCGGCTGCCGCGGCAGGAAAAGTCCGGGCTCGGGATTTTCGCGCTCGCGAAAATCTAATTTTTCGCCTCGGGCGAGGAATTTTCCAGCGGCGTGACGGAGTCGATGAACATCCACGCGATCGCGCCGACGGCGTAGATCGCCGCCGCCACCAGAAACGCCGTGGTCCAGCCCGCGAGCGTGGGCGGCGAGTCCGCGGTCACCTTCGTGCTCTGGAGGATGTAGCCCACCACCACGGGGCCGACGGCGCCGCCGAGGTTGCCCATCATGTTCATGCTGCCGGAAAGGGAGCCGGCCAGCCGCCCGCCGACATCCATGCACGCGGCCCAGTCGGGCGCCATCGCAAGGTCGTTGGAGAAACTGGCGAGTCCCAGGGCGATCATCGCGAACACCGGATCGTTGATCCTCGTCGCCACGACCAGCATCGCCCCGGCCGCAAACAGTCCCGTGCAGGCCACGATTTTTCGCGCGCGGCGCACGTTGCCCGAAGACTCGGCCAGCCGCTTCGCCACCCAACCACCGACAAAACAACCGATGCCGCCAAAGAACAGGGGCAGCCCGGCGAGCACCGCGCTTTTTTCCAACGACACGCCGCGCGCCTCGCGCAGGTAGGTCGGGAGCCAGGTGATATAAAAATACCAGCCATACGACATGCAGAAATACTGCAGCCAGAGCAGCAGCACGGTCGGGTTCGAGCAGAGCCGGGCCCAGGGAATCTTCGCATGACTCGGGGCATTGGTCTCCGCCCCGTCGAGCAGCGCGAGCTCCGCGGCGTTCACGCCGGGATGATCGGCCGGCCGATCGCGAAACCACCGATAAAAACCCACGGCCCAAATCACCCCGAGGCAGCCAAAAAGCGCGAAGGCCCAGCGCCAGTTCATCAGGCCGAGTACCGCCGCCACGAGCAGCGGCGTGAACGCCCCACCCCAGCGCGCGCTCAGCCAGAGGAGGCCCTGCGCCCGCACCCGCTCGTTCGACGGGAGCCAGATCGTGAAAATCTTCGTCACGTTCGGGAAGCACCCGGCTTCCCCCACCCCGAACAAAAACCGGCAAACGACCATCGACACGAAATTCCACGCCGCGCCCGTCGCCGCGGTAAAGATCGACCACATCACCACCACTTTCATCAACACGCTGCGCGGCCCATAGCGATCTCCCATCCAGCCGCCGGGGACTTCGAAGAGCGCATACGAAATCGCGAACGCCGAAAAAACCCAGCCCATCTGCGTCTCGGACAAAGCGAGCTCGCGCCGGATGTTGGGCGCCGCCTGGGAAATGCAGACGCGATCGATGTAGGTGATGATCGCCAGGGTGATCACGAACCCAAACATGGCGAAGCGGGCCCGTGACGCCGGCGCACCGGTTTTTTCAGCTGTGGAGTGGGGTAACACGTCTGGTGGGCTTGAAGATCCGGAGCGGCCCTGTCAACGCGCCACTCCCGCGCAATAGACCGTGCCGGGGAGACGCGGGAGCGTTTGTGATCCAACTTCCTTCTCTCCCTGCCCCCCAGGCAGGGCTACCTTAGACCGCTCGATCGCGGAATCCGAGTTAAACCGACCGTTCAGGATCCGCTTTGCCGCATCGGCTCGATCATGACGGCCATGTCCTCGTCGCCACGCCCTTGTGCCATGGCCCGCTGAAACAACTGCAGGGCGACCTCGGCCGTCGCGAGGGTCTGGCCGCGCGTCCGGCCCTCCTGGATCGCGTAGCCGATGTCCTTCGTCATCAGCTTGAGCATGAAGTTGGGCGTATAGTCCTTCGCCGTCATCCGCGCCGACAGCGTTTTCACCAGCGGACTGCCGGGGGCTCCGTCAGTCAGCACCGCGAGGGCCTTGGCCCGATCGAGGCCACTCCGCTCAATCAAGGCGAGGGCTTCGGCGAGCGACGCGATCTGCACGGCGCACACAAAGTTATTGATGAGCTTCACGAGCGCGCCGCTGCCCGTCGGCCCGAGGTGCATGACGCTGCGGCTCATCGGCGCCAGCACGGGACGGATCTTTTCCAGCGCCGCCGCCGATCCACCGACGATAAAATTCAATTCGCCCCCCGCGGCATGCGGCCGGGTGCCCGTCACCGGGGCATCGACGAACTCGCAGCCGGTGGCGGCGATGGCGGCGGCCAATTCGTTGACCCACGCGACGGTCAACGTGCTGCACTCCACGAGCACCGCCCCGCGGCGGACGCCCGCGAGCGCGCCGTCGGCACCCAGCCACATCGACCGCGACGCGACGTCGTCGGCGACCATGCTGAGCACGACGTCGGCTCCGGCGACGGCCTCCCGCGGCGTGCCCGCGGCCTTGGCCCCGGCGCCGACGAGGGCCTCGGCCTTCGCGCGACTGCGATTATAGACGGTGAGAGGAAAACCGGCACCGAGCAGACGGCGCGCCATGCCGCCTCCCATGATGCCGAGACCGAGCAATGCGATGGTGGGCTGATTCATTCGATGATGGATTCTTCGCTGTGCTGCTGATGAACTTCGTGGTTTGTCGTTCTAAGCGCCAGCGAAGAATCCAGTCGACCCTTGCAGCGGACCGCATGGATGCTCTTCGCTCACAATGACAGGGCTTGTTCGTCACCCTCTTCTTGAAAATCGGTCAGGACGCTTTTCTCCCTCCACAAAAAAACGCCGCCGAAAAATCGGCGGCGTTGGAAAATCAACGGGAATTCCCGTGCTCAGGCTTTCTTCTGCTTCTTCTGCTTGTATTCCTTATGACCCGCCTTGGAGGCGGCATCGACGTCATCGATCAGCTTAGCGGCCCCGGCGTTGTCCTTGGCCTTCAGCGCGGCTTCCACCTTGCCGACCTGCGCGATAAGGTTCTTCAGCCCATCGTGGAAGCCCTCGATGAACTTGGCCTGGTCGGCGGCGGGAACGTCGGCCTTCTTCGCCGGATCGAGCTTCATGCCGGCATTGGCGGCATCGCGGATGGTCGCGATGAGCTTGAGCGAGTCGGCGTTCTTTGAGGCGTCACTCACTTGGCCCTTCAGGGCCTTGAGCGCATCGCTCATCTTCGCCATTTGGTCGCCGAGGGGCGTTTCAAACTGGCGTTTTTGGGCAGGGGCAGGTTGGGCTTGAACGGCGGTCGCAGTGACCAACGCGCAGGTAATCGTAGCTAGCAGTAGGCGGATTTTCATGGATGGGATAAGGGAGGGCAGAATTGCCGGGGAGACGAAAAAGACGATTTACCCCTCACAGGGCAACCTGATTCGTAACCCGTCAGGACCCCAATTTTAGGGTATCTAGCGAGCTCCCCCTTTTTTTACAATTCAAAAGGGGGGAATTGACCCGGAATCATCGGCCCAACCGAACTTGGCTCTTGGGCATAGCCGTCTGAACGACGCAAAAAGCGCCGGCGTCCGAAGGACACCGGCGCTTTGGTCTAAATTCAAATCGGGTTACTTCTTTTCCCCGTCGGCGGCCTTCTTCTTCCCCTTCTTCTCCTTTTCCTTCCGGAACTCCTTGTGGCCGTCTTCCTGGACCTGTTTCAGCGTCTTCAGAATATTGGCGGCCTCGTCGTTCTTGCCGGCCTTGAACGCGGCCTCGAGCTTGTCGAGATCCGCGACAAACGCCTTCATCTTGGCTTGGTAGTCAGCCTTGAACTTGGCCCGATCCGCCGCCGGCACTTCCTTCATTTTCTTTGGGTCGAGCTTCATCGCCGCTGTCGCGTTGGTGCGAATGATGCCGATTTGCTTGAGGGAGTCGGCGTTCTTGGCCGCATCGGCGACCTGGCGGCCCAGCTTGCGGTAAGCGCCATTGATTTCATCCATCTTGTCTTCGAGCTCGGTCGAAGTCTCTTTTTCCGCGGCGCGAACGCCCAGCACGGCGGCTAGAGCACAAATTAGCGTGAATGACAGTATACGAATTTTCATGTTTGGGTTGAGGGGAAGTGACAGACGTGAGGTAAAACGCGCCCGATTGCCAAGGGCAAACGGATTCGTGTCACCTCCCAGTCATCCCCTTTGACGCCCGCCCGCGACCATAAATTCACCCCAATCATAGGGTGGCCGACGCCGGGCGCAAGCTTCCTCACGGGAAATGGCCAGCGCGTAGCGGCAGGCCCAAGCAGTCGGTGCCGGGCTGCGCGCGCCGGCCTTTCGGGCACTTGATCCAAGTCTGGTCGCGCCAAGACTCCGCGGCGATTAACTAACCGATTTCGATTTGGTCGAGCGCCACATACCCCTGGCCGATGCTCGCGGGCCAGACCGGATAGTCCCTGCCCGCCCGCAGCCCATGCGGGTCGCCACTGATCGGGCCCATCGGCCGCGGCTTCACCGGAAAGAGCAGCAGGTAGAGGTTGACGTTCACATCCGACAAGATGCGGTGCAGCGGCGTCCGCCCGTAGTAATCCTCGCGTCCCTGGCGCGATCCCAGGCAGGTCCACTGCGACTCATCGGGGACCAACTGGACCGATTGCTCGGTGTAGTCCGGCGTGACTTGGAAAGTTTTCCCGGAGTGAACCCAGCCGGTCACCTTGCCGTCCTGCGCCCCTTGAATCAGGATACAGACGCTAGTTCCCGCGGCCTCCAGTTCCCCCTTGAGACGCACGTTGACCGTCGCGTTCGTGAAATCCCGGGAATAACCCCCGGTGACAAATCGGTTCTCGCCCCCGACCTCCTTCTGCGTCTCGCCGAACGGGCCTTTCGTTTGCAGACACATCAGCAACTGCAAGTAGCCTCCGCCCGGCGGGGCATGGTTGTAATCGACCCACCACGGAGCGTACGACCAAAGGGCGCCATCGTGCACGGGCAGCGCGGCGACCGGCTGGACATTATCGACCACGCGAGCCCAACCGCCGGGACCGTGATCGAAGGTTTCTTTGTAACGCGCAGTCGCCATGGGTCATACCGTGGCAGCCGCACCCAAAGGTAAGCCAGATCTTTTTGCCACAGATTTCACAGATGCCGGAGGATGGTCTGCGGGATCGAAGGGTCGGCGGAAAATCGTTCACTCCTGATCGGCGGAATGCGCTGGCTGGGTTTCAAGTCAAGAGACGATCCGGGGAAGGAGCGGACACGAAAACAGAAATTCCGCTGCGCCCGTAGCGGGCCACAAACAAGCGGACACCCCAACCCCGCACGATTGACGCTTGGCGTCGCCTCGATAAACTCATGTTGGATCTTCCTTGAAAATCCGGTTTCCCGTCCGCAGTAGCCACCATGAAATTCGAACCTGCCCCCCAGCCTGCGACTGATCTGTTTATGGCATTGCGCCGCCGCGCCGCCCATCTGCTCGTGATGTTTTTTATCGCGCCGGTAATCCTAGCCCAACCCCCACGGCCCGGCACCGCGGACCAGCCGGCCCGGGGACTCGGTGCCGCCCGGTCGGCGGCGTCGCAGGCCAAGTGGGATGTCTACATCAGCGCGGGCGACAGCTGGTGGCTCGGCAATAAGTGGCTGCCGATCGACTCGCCCGGCGCCATCCGCGACTCGGTCCGGATGTGGTCCGAGGTCTTGAACATCAAGCGCGTCTACTGGCGCGGCCAGCAGGAGGAGATGATGATCGATTTCGGTCTGATCCGAAAAGAGAACCTCGTGTACCACGAATTCTTCGAGGTGTGGGAGCGGCACCTGATGAAGGATCTGCACCTCAATCAGGTCCTCGTGCACGAGGCTCACCAGCGCGGCATGGAGGTCTACCTCTGGGCGCCCCTGTTCGATTTTGGCGGGCCGGCCGACAGTGGCGGCTGCAAAGAGTATCCCTACTACGGCCAGTTGAACCTCACCCTGGCGCATCCCGAATGGATGCCGGTGGACCGCTACGGCACTCATTCGCAGAACGGCCCGATCGAGCTGGCGTATCCCGAAGCGCGAAAGGCGCTGATCGAAATGTATCTTCACTACATCGATCGCGACCAGCTCGATGGCATCACGTTCTTCACGTTCGCGGAAAACTACGGCCTGCGATTCGAGGACGAGTTCGGCTTCAACCAGCCGGTCGTCGATGAGTACCAGCGCCGTTACGGCGTGGATATCCGCACGCAGGAATTCGATCGGTCGCTCTGGCGGTACCTGCGGGGCGAGTACGTGACCCAGTTTCTCCGCGAGCTGAAAACCGCGCTGCGGGCCCGCGGCAAGAAGGTCGGGGTGCGGCTCAATCCCCGGGAGCCCAATTTCACCGACCGCTGGAACGTGCCGCAGTATCTGCTCACGGCCGGCCGGATCTATCTGGATTGGGAGCGTTGGGTCCGCGACGGCATCGTGGACGATATTCTCGTCAGCGGAAACGCCCCCACGGAGCTGCGCTACCGCACGGTCCAGAACGCGCTGCAGACCACGCGCGGGAAACCGGTCAGCGTTTCGGCGCTCACCAGCAATCCCGCGGACGAGCAATTCAAGCCGTACACGGATCAAGGGATGCGACTGCAGATCTTCGCCACGGACGATGCCTCGTATCTAAAGCTGGTCTATCCCAAACAGGAGGCCGGTGTTCTTAACGGCCAGGACATCTATGCGGTCATCCGCTTTCTCGCCCAGGTTGCGGAAGGCGAGGCCACGATCGACGCGCGGCAAATCATCGCGCTGGTGAAGCACGAAAACATTCTCGTGCGCCGCCAGGCGATCCGTGCGGTGGGAAAACTGAAGGATCTGAGCGCAACCCCGACGCTCGAAAATGCTCTAGCGGATCCCGAGCGGAGCGTCCGGGCCGCCGCGGTGTTCGCTCTGGCCGAGGCGCCCGGTCCGCAAAGTGTCGCGAAGCTAATCGACGTCGTGCGTCGGGTGAGGGAATTCCAGATCTTCGAGGCGGTCAGCAGCGCGCTCACCTCCGTCGATGCGCGCCACCTGCCGCAAGTTCTCGCGCTGGCCAGCGACCAAGATGTAGTGATGCGCCGGATGGCGCTGTATGTCCTCGGCGGCCGCGGTGATCGGTTGGGCCTCCCGGCGATGATCGCCGCCTTGGACGACCCCGATCTTTATGTCCGCTTCCGGGCGGCCCACGGGCTGCAAAGTTTTCGGAACGACCCCAAGGCCGTCGAGGCGCTGCACCGCGCCCTGGCCGATGCGGACGTGGTCGTCCAGAATCGGGCCGCGGTCTCGCTCCCGATCGCGCTGGTGGAAGGCTGCACGGTCAAACCGCGGTACGGACTCGAGTCGGCCATCAGCATCTTGGAAACGGTCACCGGGCCGTTGCGTGAGATTCGCTTGAACGCGGCGCAGGAGCGCGCGTTGCAGGCGCTCGTCGGCAAGTTCCGCGAGTTCGGCGATCGCTCGAAGCGGACCGATCTCGAGTGGGGCTTCCGGCCCGTGGGCAACGCGATCCTCGCCTTTGGGGCGGACGGCGGCCGGCGCTTGCAGGCGATGATCGACCAAAAGAGCGATCACCAGCTCGCGAGCCTTGCGTGGCAGGTGCTCAACATCCGGCAGGGCATGGAGAATTTCTGCCTAGTCCCCGGCGCCGACGAGGAAAACGCGCGGATCTACAGCACGTACCCAACGCGGACGCTCATCACGAAAGAGTCCCCTTCACCGCTGAAGTACGATCCGACCAACAAGGACAAGTGACCGCGCGGGCGAAGCTCCGGGTTGTTGCTTAATCCTTGGATATTGGGACGGGCAAAATCAGGCCCAGCCTGCCGCCGGCCAACCGGAAAGTATAAACGCGCCACCGATGGGTGCGAATTTCCAGTATGACGCCGTTTCCGGTCCCATCCCTTCAGCCCCGCCATGTCCGAAACCGCCGGCAAAGCCGTCTTTCTCAGCTACGCGTCGCAAGACGTGGCGGCCGCCCTGCGCATCTGCGCGGCACTGCGGGCGGCAGGCGTAGAGGTTTGGTTCGATCAGGATGCGCTGGTGGGCGGCGATGCGTGGGACCAGAAAATCCGCGGACAGATCGGCGCATGCGCGCTGTTCATCCCCGTCATTTCGGCCAACACGCAGGAACGGCGCGAGGGCTACTTCCGTCTTGAGTGGCATCTCGCTGAAGACCGCATGCGGCTCATTGCCAAAGGCACGCCGTTCATCGTGCCCGTGACCGTGGACGGGACATCCGAACGCGGGGCGCTGGTCCCTGATGCTTCACCGCCGTGCAGTGGACGAAACCCCCGGAGGCGAGACACCGGCGGCGTTCGTCGCTCGCGTGCAGAAGCTTCTCGGCGGACCGAGCGCGCCGACCGCAACCGCCACATCCGTGGCCCCGCCAGCCGCGGGCGTTGCTCCGGTCACCCGAACCGGTTTGCCCCATTGGGTGGGCGTTGCACTGGGTGCGGGGCTACTCGCCCTGGCCGCCTCCGGATTTGGCGTCAGCCAAATCCGACGATAAATCCATCGCCGTGCTCCCGTTCACGAACCTGAGCGATGACAAGGACAACACGGCGTTCTTCTCCGACGGGATGCACGAGGACATCCTCACCACGCTCGCCAACATCCCGGACCTGCGCGTCATCTCGCGCACCTCGGTGATGGAGTATCGCGGCACGACGAAGAAGATTTCCCAGATCGCCCGCGAGCTGGGTGTCGCCTACATCCTCAAGGGCAACGTCCGCCGCGCCGGCAACCAGATCCGCCTCACCGGGCAGCTCATCCGCGCGGCCAAGGACGAGCATCTCTGGGCCAAAAGCTACGATCGCGAGCTCACGCCGAAGGAAATCTTCGCGATCCAGGCGGCGCTCGCCACCGAGATCGCGGGCGCGCTGCAAGCCGCCATCTCGCCGGCCGCGAAGAAACTCGTCGAACGCCGCCCCACGGAAAACCGCGCCGCTTATGATCTCTACCTTCAAGCCCGGAACCTACCCCAAACCGGTCGGGCATTGCCGGACCGAGTGCAACTTCTGCAGGAAGCAGTCAAACTCGACCCGAATTTTGCCGAAGCTTGGGGCGATCTCGCGGACGTTCACGCAACCTTCATCACATATGGCACGGACACCACACCGGAGCGACTCGCGCTGGCTGACGCTGCCATCGCCCGTGCCGTCCGACTGGCGCCCGACGTGCCCGAGATCATTTACGCCTTCGGACGATATGCTCAAGCTGGTTACCGCGATTACCCTCGCGCCGCAGAGCAGTTCGAGAAAGTCATCCGGCTCCAGCCGAAGAATTCCGAGGCCGGCCTTAACCTGGCCCGGGTCCAGCGCAGCCAGGGTCTCTGGCTTGAAGCGGTGGCCAACTTCCACAGGGCGGCGGCACTCGACTCGGGAAACCTGGCCGCATTGCGGGGTCTGCTGCTCGCCGGCCGGCGCTGGGATGAGGCGCTCGCCGTGAAACGGCGAATTAATGCCCGGCATGAGGGCGATGGGACGGGGGCAGTGGGTATTGGCGCGAATCGTCTTTGCCGCAACCGGCTCGACCAGGGAGTTCGATGACCTGGCGGCCCAGTTGACACCCGCTGAGCGCGATTCAGGTAACTTCACTGGTGGGCTGAAAGAACGGGCCATGATAAAAAGCGATTTTGCCGAGTGAAAACGGCTCGACGCGCTCCTTCCGATCAAAGATTCGGGTCGGCAGATCTTTCAACAAGCGGTCGATTCCGCCTTGGTCTACGCTGCTCACGGTGACGTGGTCGGCGCGCGGGCCCGGCTCGGGAGTCAACCGGCGACTGTCAGGGCTACTGTCGAACGTGAGCCGACCAATGTCCAGCAATGGGAAGCGTTGGCGCGGATGCAGGCGCTCCTCGGCGAGAAAGCGGCGGCGCTGCGCGCTAACCGCAAGGCTTCCGAACTCGTGTCCGGGCATGGTGACATCAAGCAAGATCAGTGGCAGCGCTTCAACCTGACGATGATCCATGCCTTGACGGGCGACAAAGCCAAAGCTGTCGCCGAGGTGCTGCGTGTCCCCTTGGCCCAACCCATTAACAATACCAATCCGATTAGTGTCCACACCCTGCGGGTCGATCCGGCTTTCGCCAACCTGCGTGGCGACCCGCAGTTCGAGGCGCGGCTCAACGACCCGCAAAACAACGCGCCGTTGTTTTGAGTCGAATTGGCGCGTCCCAAATCAGACTATCGGCGGCAACTCGTCTCGGTGGCGACCAAGCCTCGCTATGACGAACGGATGATCCGTGGCGCGCCGTCGTCGGTCCGCGCTTGCCTCGCGCGTTCGGGGTAGCGTTCAGCGGGCTGACCCCATGGGTCTACTCCCATGGGTCTACTCCCGGGCGCGGATTCATCGTTCGTTGATTTTCACCTGCGCGACGTAGATCGCGGACTTGCCCTCGTGACTGGAATAGTAACTCACCCACATCACGCCGTCGTGCCAGACCAGGCCAGGGTAACTCGTGTCGCCATCGCTGGGGAATGTGACCAGGGGCGTGAGCCGGCCGTCGGATTCGAGCTGCGCCAGGATCGTGCGCGAGCCGGCGGTCGAACTGGGCTTGGCCCCGCGATAGTCGCGCGTGCCGACGATCCAGGTGCCACCCGGCAAGCGAACCGCGTTTTGTCCACCGAAGCGGTGGTTGCTCGTTTGCCACGTCCAGGCTTGATACGGTGGACGGGAGCGGCCGATGTTGCCCAGGCGGTCGTCGCCCTCGCGGCGCACCAGCGCCAGCATCTCCCCACTGGGCTCGAAACGCAGCGTCGTCTCATTGGGGCGGCCCAGGACTTCCATTTTCTTTACCCGGGTCCAGGCCACGCCGTCCCGGCTTTGATAAATCGAGAGATACCATTCGGGCCCGGCCGGCGCAGAACTCGCGGCGGTCGATTCGTACGCCGCGCCATAGGCGACGCCGTCGTGCCACGTCACGCGCCACAGCCATTCGCCCTCGCGGAGGATGCGCTGGGGCGCGCTCCAGGTGCGGCCGTCCGAGGAGAAGAGCACGCGTGATTGTTTTCCTTTCAGCGTGCGCCCCTCATAGACGGAGCCGCCGCAATTCAGCATCAACTTGCCCGCCGGCATCACGGTCAACTTCGGGTCCCGCAAATCGATCCCCGTTTCGGTGAGACGCGCGGCCACCTCCCACTTCGCCCCATCAGCGGAGGAGAGGATGCGAATCGCGCCGTCGCCGCCGACGTGCGCCTCGGATTCCCGAAAGGTGCACCACCACCGGTTTTCCCAGCGGATCAGATCGGTAAACGCATTGTGCGCGCCCTCATCCCAGATTTTGTGGACTGCGAGCAGTTCAGCCGTCGGGGTGGCGCGAGCGGCCAACGGCATGAGCCAGGCCAGCGCGGCGAAGAAAAGAGCGGAGCGTTTCATGGTAAGGGCTGGAAGCTGTCTTCGAGCAGAACAGGCGGCTCGCGTGCAGGCGATAGTGTTATAAGGGACCCCCGAAGACCTGATCTTTCGTCCCGCTCCGAATGAGGGACCATTCGTCGGTGACATTGGCGACGTTGCGTTCGACGCCAAGCGGCCGAAAACTCTCGCCGAGCCGCATGAAAAGTTCCGATGAGCGGCGTCACCTCCACGCTCGACATACCGGGGTGAAAATCCCGCTACTCGTGAAGATGACAACGGCGCTGTTTCCTGGAAGTTGAGTGCTGGGCGGTCGATCTTCCGAGCTGAGGCGCGCGTGATCACACCCGAAATGAGATTCACCTCTTAGTTTGGCTCTCAACTCTCAACCCTGAACTCTCAACTAAATTATTCCGTCTAAGCCGTATCCATGCAGTCGAAAGACGTTCCAGGAGTGCCCGGACAGCCCTACACTCTATTGCGTCGTTACGGCTTAGCCGTAACAATTCAGTCGGAGGGCGTTTTCTCTCCGAAAACGAAGGCACTGAAAGGTGGACGGCGACCTCCGGGCGCCGTCTCGGAAGGTGCGCTCGAAGAACGCGCCCGGAGGTCGCGTTCCACCCCAAGCCAACTGCATCGTTACAGCTTAGCTCTCTGCAAAACCCCGACTCGCTCACAGTTGGGCTTCGATCAACCGAGGCCCCTTCGTCGTCAGCGCGCGGCTGAACAGTGCGGCGAATTCCACGACCGTGGTCGCGCGGGCGGCCTCGACACCGAGACCGCGCGCGAGACTGACCCAGTCCAGTGCCGGACGGCTGATGTCGATCATCTGATCGGCCTTCGGGCCGATGGGGCCCGCGCCCGTGCGCTTCATCTCCACTTCGAGAATCCGATAGCGGCGGTTGGCAAAAATCACCGTCACCACATCGAGGTTCTCGCGGGCCATGGTCCAAAGGGCCTGGAGGGAATACATCGCGCTGCCGTCCGCTTCGAGGGCGACGACTTTTCGCTGCGGACACGCGAGGGCCGCGCCCACCGCGACGGGCAGACCCTGGCCGATGGAACCGCCCGTGACCGGGAGGAGATCATGGAACGCGGCGCCGGTGAGCGCGCTGTTCACGGGTTCGCCGGAGGAAACCATCTCGTCGCTGATGATCGCATCGGCGGGCAGCAGGGTGGCGAGCACAGCCCCGAGCGATTCCGGCGTGAGCGGTCCATCCGGCGGCATCGTGGTAGGCGCAGCCGGTGTAGGGAGAACTGATTTTCCACCGAGCGACTCGAGGGCGGCCACGCCGTCCTCGTGATGAGCGGCGAGGACGTGGAGCCGGCACGACGATGGCGCGAGCGTACTGGGGCGTCCGGGATAGCCGAAAAAGGAAACGGGCGCCTCGGCTTCGACGAGAATGAGGTGCTGCAGGCCCTGCAGCATCGCCTCCGCTGGTTCCGGGAAGTAAGCGACGCGCCGGGCGAAAGCCCAGTCCCGGCCGCGCGGCACCCGGCCGTTATAGCGGTTGAGAAAAACCGGCAGGCCGGTGCGGGCGGCCGCCACGATGCCGGCGCGACTCGCGGCCGAGCCACCGAGAAAAAATGCGGCGCGCCCACCCGAGGCGACGACGGCGGCCACCGCGCGGAGATTCGACTCCGCCGGCCGGGCACGGCTCTCGACCGCGGCGGCGGAGCCGGGCTCGCCGGCCTCGCTCCACGAGTGGTCGGCCGGAATGATGAGCGATGCGACCTGGCCGGGCGGACGCCGGGCCTCGCGCACGGCCTCGGTCGAGGCGGCGCCCATATTTCCGGCCTGATCAAGCGTGCGGACCCAGCCCGAGACCGGGTGGGCAAACGCCGCCACGTCGGCGGTGAGCGGCGCATCGTAACGCAGGTGCGCGGTGGAGTGTTCGCCCACGATGTTCACGACCGGGGAGCGCGCCTTCCGCGCGTTGTGAAAATTGGAGAGACCGTTGGCGAGCCCCGGGCCGAGGTGTAGCAGCGTGGCGGCGGGACGGCCGGTCATGCGGGCGTAACCGTCGGCTGCGCCCGCGCACACGGTCTCATGCAGGCAGAGCACACCGCGCATCTGTGGCACGCGGTCGAGGGCCGCGACGAACTGCATCTCGCTCGTGCCAGGATTCATGAAGCAAACGTCGATACCGTTGGCTACGAGTGTTCGGAGAAGTGATTCGGCGCCATTCATCGGAGGAGCCCATTGTCAGACCTCCGGCCGCTCGCGGTCAACCAGGGACAAGAAACTCACTAGTCGGCGGCGGGGCCCAGCGCTGCTCACGTCGCAAAATATCATGAGCATCAGTCTGAGCCCGCTCTGGCTCCTCCGCCGTGTAGCCGCTCCGCGGCAGACTGGGTGAAAAGTTCTGTCATTCTGAGCGAAGCGAAGTTACCGAGCGAAGCGACAGGGCTCTAATCCACGCGTGAGTCTCCCTCGACGGCATGATTCTTCGCTTCGCTTAGAATGACAAAATGAGTTTTTTCGAGTTTTCACCCGGCCTGGCCAGAAGCGGGAAGGGAACGGGATTTCACCGACCACCGGCCGATGCACCCGCGCCGCCCCCAGCGGGAACAATGAACTCGCCAGCGGAGCGGCTCTTTTGGAGTGTAGGGCACTCCCCCATCTGTGTCCGGTAAGGCACTACAGGCAAGCGTCCAATCTTCGCTGGAAGAGCGGAAGAGCGGCCCGCCAAGGGGTTTCGAGTTCGAGGCAATGTCTAACCAGCCGGATGAACTGGCAGGTGAGCTGCGTGGCATGGCGCACCAGTTCCTGTGCTGGGACCCGTTGACGCGCGGGAGTTTGCTTGATCCGCTCCGCGTGGCGCGTTCGATTTTTTGTTCGGAGATCCCCGCAGTATCGAGCGTGCACAGTAGGATGGTCAATAGATTGTGCGTCAATGCGGTCAGGTGAGCTTGCGTGAGGGCCGCGGTTTCCCCGTTGGCCTTCTGTTGGTGCAGCTTGTTTTTGAAGACATCATAGGTCTTCTCTATTTTCCAGCGCAGGAAATACAGCAAGGCGATGACGCCGGGTCGCAGGCTCTTCTCAGTGGGCAGAAAGATGAACCGCTCGCCGCTGGCCGGGTCGCGATAGACGATGCGGCGCAGGTAAGCGTACGTATAACCGGCCATGTCGTCAGCTTCGACGCCGAGGTTGACCGGATCCTGCGGATCGAACGCGTAATGGCTAATCACGGTTGGCTTCATGTTCTCTTTTTCTCGGGTGATCATGACGGCCTGACCCAGCCGGCGCTGCTCCGACCAGTAGAGCACGTCGATATAGGCGGGGTCGACCACCACGATGGGCATCTTCTTGCCACGGTCCTGCCGCAGCCAGCGGGTCCAGTTCTTCCGGAAGATGGGAAAGTCGTGCCGGTGAACGCCGTCGCCCTGAAATGGCACCAGCGCTCGCATCAGGCCGGAATGCAGGCACAGCCCGTAGAGTTTGGCCGACCGGGACGTATTGATCCTTCGCCGCGCGGGACGCATGGCAGGGGTGCGCGATCTGGTGGCCGTCGATGGCCCAGACGGCCCGGCCAGCGAGTTCGGGCAGCGCACCCAGCCAGTCTCGGCTCTGGAAGAAGCGGCCGAAGATCTCGTAGGAGCGCGTCGCCACCTCTGCCACCATGTTGGCCCGCCGCTGCGAGAGCAGCGCATCGAACCAGGTCGCACGGGCGATGGGCTCCCCGCGGTCCTGTTGGGCTTGCAGGAAATCCCGGCCGGAATCGCACTGGCCCATGACGCGCAGGATGCCCAAGCGCAGAAACCCCTCGTCGCTCAGTTCCGGCGGCTCCCGCCGATTCCGGCAATAGTCGCGCCGCAGCCGCAGCGCCGGCCGAGAAACGACTCATCCACCGACAGGTCGGCCAGGGTTTTAACCATGTGCGTATAATATCGATACACGTATCACATGGCACGGCAATCGTCTGAATAAACCATCCCTGCGATGCCCTCCGCCGGCCAACCGCGGGCCGAGCCGCAAAAGGATCAAATCGACTACCACCTCCGGCTCAAAACCCCGCCGCCGCGCAAGGACTCGGCCTGACAGGCCTTGCTGTAAGTTCGGAATTTTTTGCCAGCCTTCCGCCCTTGAACCAGGCACGGCGCCTTGATCGCGATTGCGGCAGCCATCTGAGCGATCGTTTCTACGCCCACCGGAAGCACGCCTCAGCTATCACCTCATGTCCGTCCGACGTGGGCGCCAGACACCGTTCAGAAACGCCGGACCGCGGCGGCCTCGAGCCGGGCGGCCGGGTGCGTGCATCAGTCTTAACTGAATACGCCGGACTGAACAGTCGGGGCAGGCGCCAACTGGGCTCCGAGCTCGCATTGCAGACTCACCACGTAGATCCCGCGGCGGCGAGACCCGCGCGACGTCAGCTCCTGCCCTACCGACTGATCCCCTCGCTCCGCGGCGCAAGCCTCGCACCGTTCTTCGCCCACCAGCGCTCGACCTGCTCTTCGTTCACCGGCGGATAGATGCTGGCGTGACCGGCGACCCACTTTCGTAGCTTCGCGACGGTGAAGCCGGGGGAGTCGATCACGTCGTAATAGGACTGCTCTTTCCCGGCGCCTTCGGCCGCCTTGCGCAGGACGTCGCGAGCCATCTCGGCCGGGATGCGGATCGCACCGTTGATGTCCGCAACGACGAGGTCGCCCGTCCGCCACGTCACCTGCCCGACCGTGACCGGAGCGCCGTAGCGGACGAGATGGAATGGTCCGTGGGCGGGAGCCGCGCCGGTCGACCAGACCGGCAGGCCAACCTTTCGCATGCCATCCAGTTTCTGGATTGCGATGCTGGTCACGACACCCGTGACGCCGAGACGCTGGAGCGTGCGGGCTTGCATCGTCCCAAAGCTGGCGGTCCGACCGGCGCGGGAGTCAGCGTCCATGCTCACGACCACCCGGGGCGCCGGCTGCGCGGCCAGCCACTCGTAGTAGTCGAGGAAATTGAGGTTCGGCGAGTCCGGGTCGAGCGTGGTCCATTCGCTCGTCACGGCGTAGCCCACCGCCGCCCCATGCTCCGGAAAGAAAGATCGGATTTCCGGGCCGGTGTAGTCCTCGCTGATGAACCCCTCCAGCGCGGCCCGGGCGAAGAAGAGCGTGGCAACGTCAAATCGCCGGTAGGCCTCGAGTTCATGGGATGTCAGCGGGGAGATCATGGGAACTCCTTCGGTTGGGCGGCGCGGTCAGGCTTTCGGCCTAGAAACAGGATTTTCCTGGGATTGGGATGGGAGTAATTCATGGCGGGTGAGCGACGGGGTCGGGCTACTAAGGGCGAGGATCTTTTTTGCCACAGATTCCAAAGGGCGGCGGAGCCGCAATCAAACTCAAGCCACCAAGTCATTAGCCGCAAAAAAGCGCAAGAGGCACAAAAAAAGGCAAGGGCCGGGATGGAGCAGAATTATTCCAGCGTCGTTTTTCAAGCCACCGCGCAAGGCCGCCGTCGGCTTGGTTTGTTTTTTGCGCCTCTTGCGCTTTTTTGCGGCAATCGCCTTGGCTGGGAATTCCTCGTGGCACAGATGGGCACAACGACCGGATAATTTTATTGGCGTAATCGGCGTAATTTGTGGCTGCCGGAATGGAAGGCTTGATCGACCGGGATGGCGAGCCGGAGGAGGCAGCGCCAGGGGGACGCCAAGGGTTTAGCTCTTGGATGCTCCGGGACTCCACTCCAAAAAACGCGCGGCCGCGGGAGCCAGGCTACTTCAACCACGCCAGGTCAATGGAGCACGAGACGCGACGGCCACTGGAGGAAATCAATTCCACGCCGTTCCTGGCCGCCTGGATTCTCGCCACGCGGTCGAATCCGGCCGGGATCGCGGCCACGCCCATGATGTAGCTGATCATGGTCGGCCGTTTCGGATGAAGGGCGAGCGCGGTCGGAATGCCTTTCCGGTTGAGTGGGTTGGGCTTCACCGACTCAGCGAGGCCGCAGTGGAAGTAGGCCGTCACCTCCTCGAGTCCCATCACCGCGGTGTGCCGGCTGCTCCACGGCGGATAATGCCGGCCGCCGTTCGAGATCCAAAGAATCGTGTGCCGAAGCTGCCGCGGGTCACGCAAGGCGAACCACACATGGCGCTCTTTCGGAAACGTCACGGCGGTCCACGCGAAAGGCAGCTTCGGGTCGGCCGTGAGCATCACCAGATCTTCGAAGCCTTTGCGGCCGGGATAGCGGCTGAGGTCGGTGGTGCCTCCGTTCAGCAAAGGGACACGGGAAAGGGATCGAAAAGACGCGGCCGGCTTGAGGCTTTGGTAGCCGCGCTGGTCCGGGTTTTCAAAGGCGCCGGGGAAAACCTGGGCGCGCAGGAAGGCACTCGTGCTGATGATGCCGCTGCCGGGAGCCTCGGGAAATTTCAGCATCGCGTGGTGACCGACATTCATCGGACCCGACGACCCGGAAAGAACGTGCCGCTGATAGACGGCGGAATGGCCCTTGATCAGCATCACGTACTTGTCGACGCGGCCGCGGCGGATTTTCTGCCCCAGGCTCGCGTGCAGGGTCACGCGATCGTCCGCCTTTTCCCGCGTCTCCAGCCGCCAGCGGCCGTTGGCCGATTCGCCGTGTACCGGATGCTGTTCGCCCCGCCAGGGCGTCGCATTGCCGCCGAAAGGCGCGCAGAAAAAATCGCCGCGCAGCACGCGGATGATATCCGGCGTGCCCGGCGCGAGTTTTTCCCCGGCCCAGGGGGCGACGGAAAAGGGGGCGATGATTTTCCGCCCAACGCGGAATTTCACCGGGCCGAGATGGCCACCCAACTGGGTGAGGTTCACATGGACGTGGCTTGAGCGAAAGGACCAGGAGGGCTGGCCGTGAATCGCGTGCAGTTTGGGAGCACTCATGAGAACATGGTTTTCAACGAACGCCGCGAGGCAAGCGCGCCCCACTGTCGTATGCACATCGCCACGTTGCCGATTGCCGGTTCCGCCTCTCGCCAGACTGGGTGAAAAGTCTGTCATCTGAGCGAAGCGAAGAATGACAAAATGAGTACTTTTTCGAGTTTTCACACAGTCTGTCGCGAAGCGGGCCGCAATAGCGGGCGCTCGTGCGTGACCCGCTTCGGGAGAAGCGGGTTGGAATTAAGTGCCACCAACCGCCGGCCGATGCGACCGAAGCAGGGGCTCCGCCCGTCTTGGCTTTGCATCCGACCCGAAGCACTTTAAGTCTCCGTGCACTTTCTTGCCGCCCGAGGTGGTGGCGCTCCACCCAGTCCCCCTTTTTTCCCCATGAAACGCCTGCTCCCCATCTTTGCCGCGCTGGCCGTAGCCATTCTCCCCGGTGGGATCGCGACCGCCTCGGCCCAAACGACCGTGCCACTAGCGAAACGGCTGCCGCCGGCCGGCCTCGCCATTTCGAAGGCGGAGCGCGACGAACTCACCACGGGCGCGGCGGCGCTGCGGCGGGAAATTGACACGCTCACCCGGGATCTCGCGTCGACGCCGACGCTCTTCAGCTACCTGCCCGACATCGAAATCTTTCACAAGGCGGTGGACTGGGCGTTGCGCTACGACGAATTCTTTGCCGCCACGGAAGTGACGACGGCGCGCGAGCTGCTTGCCCAGGGCCGGCGGCGCGCGGCCCAGTTGCGCCGGGGCCGGATGCCATGGCTCGATGTCACGGGCCTCGTCGTCCGCGGGTACCGCTCCAAACTGGATGACTCCATCCAGCCCTACGGCCTCCTCGTGCCGGCAAACTGGAAACGCGACGAGCCGAGCCGACTGCAGGTGTGGCTGCTGGGCCGCGGCGAAAAACGTTCCGAGCTCGCCTTTCTCGCCGATCGGCTGGCGAAGACGCCGGAACTCACGCCCAAGGACACGATCATCCTCATCCCCTACGGCCGCTACTGCAACGCAACGAAATTTGCCGGCGAGGTCGATGTCTTCGAAGCGATGGACGCGGTGCGCGGCCAGACCGTCATCGATCCGCTGCGCACAAGTGTCGCGGGCTTCTCCATGGGCGGCGCGAGCGTGTGGCATCTCGCGACGCATCATGCCGGTCGCTGGAGCTCCGCCTCGCCGGGCGCGGGATTTGCCGAGACGCCCATCTACACGAAGGCGTTTGCCCCCGGGAAGGAGCCGCCGACCTGGTGGGAGCAGAAATTGTGGGGCTGGTACGACGCGACGCTCTATGCCGGCAACCTGTTCAACAGCCCCACGATTGCCTACAATGGGGAAATCGATCCGCAGAAGCAGTCGTCCGAGGTCATGGAAAAGGCCATGGCCACCGAGGGACTGAAACTCGAGCGGCTGATCGGACCGCAGACCGCCCACAAGTATCATCCCACGACCAAAGACCAATTGACGGCCCGCCTCGAGGCCCTCGCCGACAAGGGAGGCAACCCGCTGCCGCGGGAGGTGCGCGTTTCGACCTACACGCTGCGGTACACCGGCGACACCTGGTTCGACATTCGCGGCCTCGAACACCACTGGGCACGGGCCGATGTGCACGCCCGGCTGATCGAGGGCGGCCCGCTCACGATCGAGACCAGGAACGTCACGGCGCTGCAAGTTCCCCCGTGGGCCAAGCAGGCGGAGATCGACGGCCACAAATTGGCGCTGCCCGCCGGCAATGCCGCGGACACAATCTGGCTCCGGAAGGAAAAAACCGGCTGGCGCGTGGCCGAACCCTGGACGGGCCTGCACAAGGATCGCGGCCTGACCGGTCCGATCGACGATGCGTTCATGGAGGCGTTTGTCTTCGTCAAACCGACCGGCCCGGCGCTGAACGAAAAGCTCGGGTCGTGGACCGCCGGCGAACTGGCCCATGCGCAAAAAATGTGGCGCGACATTTTTCGGGGCGACGCCCCGGTGCAGGATGACACGGCGGTGAACGATGACGACATCGCGAAGCGCAACCTGATTCTGTGGGGCGATCCATCGTCCAACCGCGTGCTGGCGAAAATTCTCGCGCAGCTGCCGCTGAGCTGGGACGCGCAGCAACTCGTCTTTCGCGGCCAAACGTACGCCGCCGCCGATCACGCGCCGATTCTCATTTTCCCGAACCCGCTCAACCCGCGGCGCTACGTCGTGCTGAACAGCGGCATCGATTTCCGCGATCACGCCTACGGCACGAACGCGCTGCAGATCGCCAAGCTGCCCGACTACGCCATCATCGACTTGCGGGAAGCGCCCGGCCCGCGCTGGCCCGGAAAGATCGTCGATGCGGGATTCTTTGATGAAGAGTGGAAATAGCGCTCCCGAATTTCACCATCAATTGCTTTGACGTAGCTCTGCCCGAGAGGGCAGGGAAAGTTGATCGATAGAGCGCCAAAAATCCCGCTTCTCTCGAAGCGGGCTGCCCAGACAAGCAAAGCACCCCGGCTAGTTGAGGCTCTCCAGCGCCTGCTCGATATCCGGCGGAGTCCACCAAATGGGTTTGCCCAAATCCGCGGCGACCACGCGCGCGGCGTTGTAGCCGCAGAGTCCGGTGACGTTGCCGCCGGGATGGGTCGAGCCGCCGCAGAGATACAGGCCGGGAATCGGCGTACGATAGTTGCCCGCACCCGGAAACGGCCGGTGCGCGCCGGTCTGCCCGTGCGCGAACGAGCCCACGAGCAAATCGCCGCCGGTCATGTTGGGCAGCTCGCGTTCGGTATCGAGCGGTGAGCGCGTGAACGCATCGAGCACGCCGCCCACGAGATTGGGCGCGAACTCCGTCCACTGGGCGAGCAACCGCCGGCCGTGGGCTTCACGCTCGGCATCCCAGTTAGCCGCGTTCCCGCGCAGCGCGTAGGGCAACTTCTCCCAGAGAAAAGCCACGTGCCGGCCCGGCGGCGCCTGCGTGGGATCGAAGAGCGTCGGGCAGGCGCCCCACGCGACGGTGCCGGGAATTTCGCCCCGTTCGTGCGCGGCGACGATATCGGAAAACTGACCGTAACGTTCCAGCCCGACAATGAACATGAACGCCTTCGCCAGGTCCGGCCGGCGCTCGGCCGCCGTCCAGCGCGGGGGCTCCCGCAAGGCCACGTTCAGCGCGAACAGCGGCGCGAGGAGGTTGTACTCAAACTTTGCCGCCTGCGCGCGCAGCGCCGCGGACACACCCGTCTGCGGCAACAATTGCAGGAACGTCTGCTGCGGATTCAGGCCCGACACCACAAGATCCGCCGTGAGTTGTTCGCCTTGCGCCAGCGCCACACCAGCCACCCGGCCTTGGCGCACCAGAATTTCCCGCAGCTCTACGCCGCAGCGGATTTCTCCCCGGTGCTCAGTGACGTCGGCCACCAGCCCGCGCGCGAGATTGCCGGAACCGCCGACGCACATCTGCGCCTTGGCCGGCGAGGCCAGCAGGGCCGGGATCGCGTGGCCAAAGCCGGGCAAGCGCAGATCCACTTCACGGAGTCCGTTGAAAAAAAGCAGCCCGGCCCGGACGGCGTCGTGCTCGAACTCGCGGGTGACAAATTCCAGCGGAGATAATGCCGAGACCTCGAGCAGCCTCCGCCCGAGCGCGCTCCGCCCGAGGAGCTGACGGCGCCGGGCCGGTTCAAGCGGCGGACATTGCGCTTCGGGAATCAGGATTTTCTCGACGATCGGGCGGAATTCCTCCGTCCAGCGCCGCAGCGCGCTGGCGTCCCGCGGCGAGAACTGGGCAAACGAAGCGACCGTGCGCTCCAAATCGGTCCACCATTCGAGCGCCCGCCCATCGCGCAACAACATCGCCACATTCAGCTCGGGCTGGAGATAGCGTACCCCGTGGCGCTCGAGTTCGAGATCGCGAAACCACGGCATCCGCGTGAGCGCCCGGTGAAAGAACGAGTGCGGATGATGCGTGAAGCCCGGCAGCCGCGGGTTCTCCATCGTGCGGAGCCCGCCGCCGGGTTTTGCCGCGCGATCCAGCGAGAGCGTCCGCAAACCCAGTCGCGCCAGATAGGCTTGCGCGACCAGCGCGTTGTGACCGGTGCCGAGAAAAATGACGTCGTGGTGCATGGCGGGCTTTCCAATGTTTCCAGCCTGCATCCTAGAGGCGGTCATGAACTTTGCCATCTCGTTGCCGAGTCGACCGGAGGTAGCCCGCTTCGGGAGAAGCGGGACAAGTCGGATCGATCGAACCTTCGGTCCCTGCCCTCCCGGGCAGGGCTACGACTAAGAAATGCATGACAGGCTCAAACGCGGCCTGCGACCGCAACTCAAGGCGGCGAAGGAGATGGAGGGCCGAGCTCCGTCGAGGCCGTTTGGCATTACTCCTTTCGTTGCAGCACCAGACGGAGCCGGAGGTGAGCCGGGACGTCAAAAAACAGACGTCGCCGCTCGGCGGAAATTGTGCTTTCCCCCGTGTTGAGGACGCGATTTTCCGGGGCGAAAAGAGTCCACGTGTAGCGTCCGGGGTCGAGCGTGAGCAAACTCACGAAGAACGACCGGTCGTAGTCGCCGAATTGGTGCAGCTCGGCCGCGAAGCGATCACGGCGGTTTTCCGTCACCAGCACGGCGAAATCCTTGGGCGCCATGTGCCAGCGCGCGCCGTTGAGGGGAAAATTCCCGACCGAGCCCGGGTCGCCCGTGATGGTGGAGTACAGGAGCGCGGGATCGATCGGGCCGAGTCCGGAGGCCGCCGGGCGCGGCCAATCCCGCGGAAACGCGAGCACGCGATCGGTGAAGCGGACCTCCGAGGTGAACATCGGCCAGTTGAGGCTCAGCGTGGAGGCGGTCGCCCCCAACTCCCGGGCAAGCTGCGTGTCGTCTCCCGTCAGCAGATAGTGGACATAGCCGTTCGCGTCGGTCCGCAGCAAGTCGTCGAAGCGCGGGTCGCCCGTGAGCTGCCGCAGTTTGGCGAGGGCATCGTTGATGATGGCGGGGAGGCGGTGGGCGGCCCACGCGGCGCTGCCGGGTGGTCCATCGTGATCTCCCGCCGCGAGATGGGCCCGGCGCATCGCCGCCATGCGCAGCAAGGGCTCAAGAAAAATCGGCTCGCCGGTTTGCACGTGGGCCTGCAGCAGCGCGGCCGTCATCGCCGCGACCGGATGTTCCGGCCAGGAATACAGGTTGACCATCGGATCTCCGGCCAACTCCGGGCCAATCCAGCCGCGCTCCTTGCTGCCGACGCCACCCGAAGGCCACTGCAACGCCGCGGGCACGATGCCGGCGGGCTTGCCGTTGTCGGTGCTCATCGCCCGCCTCGGCCCAGGTCCGCAGCCAGCGGGTCAGCGGGGCGCCGAGCGTCGGACCGTTGGGGCGCTGCCAGAGCAACAGCACCGGCTGCATCACGCGCACGTGGTAGCCCGTGTCGTAGGCGCGACCCGCGTCGGCGCCGAGCCGCTCATGGTTGAAATCGATGTGCTTGAACTGGAGTTGCCCGCGCTCGTTCGGTCCCCACCAAACTTGGTCAGCGAGTTCCAGGAGCCGCCGCGTGCGCGCCGCCCATTCCGGCCTGTCGCCCGCGACGTGCTGCATCGGGGTCAGCGTGTCGGCCGTTTCTTCCGCCGTGTGTTCCACATCGGTGAGCTGACTCGTGTAGCCACCGGCCATGCCCGGTCGCGAAAGATTACCGCGGGCGAGCATCACCTGCCGGTCGCTGAACGCCGGGCCGTCAAAACCGATCAGCACGGGTGCCCACCAGCGCCACATCTCGACATCGTCGCCCCATTTGCCCCCGAATTCCCCGTTGCCGAGCTGCCGTTCCCCACACCACCACCGGATGATCCGGTGGAGCTGATCGAGCGCACGCCGCTGATGATTGGCCCAGGCCGGCGCGCGATCATCCCAGGGGGTGAGACCGAAGACGGGAATATTTTCACCGCCATAAATTTTTAGCACCTGATTTCGGGGAAAGGCCGCCCGCGCCAGGTCGAAGCAGCGCTCGGCCTCGCCGACGAACAATCGTTTCTTTTCCGGTACGGCCGATATTTCCGAGCTCTCAATCATCACCCACGCCAGAAATCGGGCGCGATAAAACGCCCACAACGGATAGAGCGGTGATTCCACGCGCGGCGGCGTTGGAAATGGCGGCGAGTAGGCCAGAGTCGCGGCGTTAAAAAAATTGATGGAGATATCGATGGGTCTCGCCCTCCCCGCGCGCCAGCTCCTGCCCGGCTCGGGCGCGGCCTTCGACCCACGCCTCCACCACGGGCAGCAACGCGGCCAACTCGACCCGCGTCGGCTCATCGAACAGCGCCTCACCCCGCGCCGCAAGGGCCCGCAACTCGGTGAGTCGCTCCGCCTCGTTGTCGGCATTGCCCGCGGCGAGGATGAACGTCGCCGCCGAGTCCGCGCCGACGAGTGGCGACACCCCCACCGCACTGGCGAGCAGGAGAAGCAACCAACGACCCGGGAGCATCCGCATGCGCTGGCCGCGCGAGCTCAGTAGCGGAACCGCACGCCGGCCGCGCCGTTCCAACCCGAATATTCCATTTCCTCGGGCCGGCGCGGATTGTTGTCGTACCAGCGCTTGGTCTCCTGCGTGAGATTCTTGCCGTCGACGAAGACCGTGAGATTTTTCGTGATGCGGTAGGACACCTGCGCATCCCAGCGCTTCGCGTCGTTGTTGTGGACGCTTCCGTTCAGGCCGCCAACCTCGCGGATAAATTCGTCGATGTAGTTCACCGCCACGCGCGCCGTGAAACCATATTTCTCCCAGTAGACCTGCGCATTGTAGACCCGCTTCGGCTGGGCCGGGACGAAATCCTCCGTCCGCTTGCCGGCCGTGCTCGTCGTCACATTGAAGGTCGGGAATTCCGATTTCCCGTGCACGAATGTCGCGTTCACACTGAAGCCGAGTCCACTGAGCGGACCCGGCAGCATGGGCAACGCCTGCGCCCACGTAAGTTCGGTCCCGGTGATGTCCTGCTTCGCCCCATTGAGATTTTGATAAAGGGCCACCACGATGGGCCCCTGGACGGAGCGGGTCACGCCCTTGTAGATGAAGTCCGTGATGTCCTTCTTGAAGAGCGCAATCGAGAGCATGCCCGTGGGCTGAAAATACCACTCGAGCGCGGTGTCGAAGTTCATCGACTTCTGCGCCTTCAGGTTGGGATTTCCCTTGAAGACCCGCACCAGCGCGCCGCTGTCGAGAGTGGTGAGGCCCTCGGGATCGAGGGCGGATTCGTAGGGAATGAGATCGCCGTAGTCGGGCCGGGACAGCGTGCTGGTCCAGGCGCCGCGCAACACGAGATTCGGATTGAACCGATAATTCAGCAGCACGGACGGGAAGAGATTGCCGTAGGACGAACCGCCCTTGGCCCGCGACGCAGGACTGGGACGGTAGGTGTAGTCCACCTTCGTCTGTTCGTAGCGCAGTCCGCCGATCGCCTGGAGCTTGCCGAACTGCGTCGTCGCCATCGCATAGCCGGCGGCGATGTCCTCGGTGGCACTATAACGTGAAATCGCGACGATCGTGGTTTCGTCGCCATTGGCCACGGCGAACGACGCCTTGTTTTGGGTGTAGTAGTTGAAAACCTCGTCGAGCCCCGGGAAGGGTCCGAAGGTCGGGACGCGCCCTTGGAACACATTCCGCGGCTCATAGTTTCCGCCAAAGGTGCTTTGGGGCAGGGCGGTGCCGGTCGGGGCAAAGTCGTCGATCGAGCCGTCGAGCTTGCGGTCCTTGCTGCGAAACTTGGCGCCGACTTTCCATTGCACCGGAGTGCTGCCGATCTTCTGGTCGAACTCGTAGTCGGCCTTCGCCACGAGATCCTTGTCCTGGCCAAAGGTGTTCTGAAATCGAATCTGATTGAGGGCGATGTCCTGGGTCCGAAACAACGCGTCGCTGCCGGTCGCGCGGTGGGTCAGCGTGATTTTCGGATATTCCGGGTCCGCCCGATCCACGATGAAGTCGATCCCGCGGCGGGTGGCCGCGACGGCGATATCGAATTGATAACGCCGGAGAGTCGCGTCGAGATCCGCGAGGCCGTAGTTCACTTCGTAACTGAGGTGGCCATCGGGCAGCTTGGTCTTGCCGCCGACCGCGATGCGATCGTTGTCGCGATCGGTGAAGATGCGATCCTGCCGGCGGGTGATCCGAGCCTCCGTGCCCGTTGCGCGCAGATCGGTGGACGCGGCCGCAAACGTGTTGAAGCCCCGCTCGCGCAGCCGCCACCGGGTCATGTCCTTGTTGCTGCCGTTGTGGAACAGCTTGAGGTAAAATTGCGACGAGCCGTTCGCGCCGCCCGGACGGTAATCGAGATTCAGATTGCCGCCCAGGTTCTTGGTCTCGATCCGCCGGAACCGCTGGTCGAATTCCGAAATGCCCTGGTCCGTGATGCCCGCGATCGTGTTCACCGGGGCGATCGACTTGTCGAAATACGAAATCTCATAGTCGTTTTGCCCGTATTGCTCGTTGGCGCGGGAGATCGTCGCCGTGAGGCCAACGGTGCGCGCGGCGTTCACCACATCGCTGTAATTCAGGTTGAACGCGTAGCCGTCCTTCTTGCGCAGGTTGTTGTAGCGATACTCGACCCGGCCGTTGATGCTCCGGCCGGGAAGATCGAACGCGCTGCGCGTGGTCAGGTTCACCAGCCCGCCAAACGAGTCTGCGTCCCGGTCGGCCGGCAGGGCCTTGATGATCTCGATGCCGCTGATCATGTCCGACGGAATCGTGCTGAGATCGACCGCGCGCGTTTCCGTCCCGCTGGTGGTGAAGACCCCGTCGTTCGCCGGCGAACTGATGTGCGAGCCGTCGAGCGTGACCGAGTTCAGTTTCGCTTCCGAACCGCGGATGGACGCGAAGGCGGACTTGCCGTCGATCACGATGCTGACGCCGGCGACCCGCGAAAGCGCCTCGCCCACGGTTTGATCGGGCAGGTTGCCGATGGCGTCGGAGGAAATGACGTTCATCACCGTGTTGCTCGTGCGTTGCTGGTTAATCCCGCGCGACTGGCCCTCGCGCACCGACTCGACGGTGAAGGGATCGAGATAGATAATCTCGGCGTCCCCGAGATCGATGTTGGCGGCGGTGGCTGCGCCGGCGCGAACTGCGACCGGGACGGATTTGGTTTTTCGACCAAGGTAGCTCACCTCGAGGGTTTGATTGCCGGCGGGCACGCCCGAGAGCGTGAAGGCTCCCTCGCGAGACGTGGCCGTGGCGAGGTCGGTCCCCACGACGCGGACCTCCGCGCCGACGAGGTAACCGCTGGTGGCCTTGTCCGTCACGACGCCGGTGATGGAGCCGGCAGATTGGGCCAGGGCCGCCGCGCTCGTCACGACTGCGGCGAGCAGGGCGCCGCCGCGGGCGAGCCGGCCGAAAGACGAAAACAACCAAGCAAGCTGGAGGAGGGTTTTCACGGGGAGATAAATCAAACGACGAGTAAGCGGCCGACCAGGCACGGCCCGCAACATCCGGCACTAACCGAGCAGCAGGTGGATTAACGTCAATGACTGCATACTTCCGAGCCGTCAATGGGCCGCATCTTTATGCAGCCCGTCCCGCCTCTCCCGCGGCCGGCGACGGAAATCGAGTTCCGGCCAGTAGCCCGCTTCGAGAGAAGCGGGACGGGAGCGGATACCACCGAAACCCTGCCGAAGCACCCATCGACCCGTTGTCATCTATTAGATGACAAAATCGTTTGGTCGTTGCGGGGAGAGTTGGGCCCTTCCGCCACCGCATCGACCACGGCGCGCTCTGGACTTTTGGCCCAAAAAATACGTTCTGACGCAGTCGGCTGTTTACCTCACCCCGTTTCTCCATGCGCTTCGCCTCCGTAGCCTTGTTCGCCCTCGCGTCCGCCGCCGCCGCGGTGACGACCGCGGCCTCCTCCAAGCCCAACGTCCTCTTCATCGCCATTGACGATCAAAACGACTGGGTCGGCGCCTTTGGCGGTCACCCGCTGGCCAAGACGCCAAATCTCGACCGGCTCGCCGCCCGCGGCACCGCGCTCCTCAACGCCCACTGCCAGGCCCCGCTCTGTAATCCCTCGCGCACGAGCCTGATGCTCGGCCTGCGCCCGACCACCACCGGCATCTACGGCCTCGCTCCGTGGTTTCGCACGCTCCCCGAGTGGAAAGATCGCGTCTCGCTGCCGAATCATTTCAAGGCTCACGGCTATCGCACCCTCGCGACCGGCAAAATCTACCACAACGGCGCCGGTGGCCCCGGCAACGGCGCCGCTCAGGCCAAGGGAAAAAAGAAGAACGCCGACCCCGCCTCGGCCGCGACGCCGGCGCCCGAGTTCGAGGTTATCGGCTCGGCCGGCGGCGTCGGGGTGCGCCCGCCGAAGAAACTCGTCGGCGACACCCCGATGGGCAACAACCCGCTCGTCGACTGGGGCGTGTTCCCGCACCAAGACGAAGACAAGGGCGACTACCAGGTCGCGAGTTGGACCGCCGATCAGATCAAACGCGCACCCAAGGACCAGCCGTTCTTCCTCGCCGCCGGATTTTTCCTCCCGCACGTCCCGATCTACGTGACCCAAAAATGGGCCGATCTCTATCCGGACGACGACTCCATCCTCCCCGTCATCAAACCCGACGACCGCGACGACACGCCGCGTTTCTCGTGGTATCTCCATTGGGAGCTGCCCGAACCTCGCCTCCAGTGGGTGCGGGAAAACAACCAGTGGCGCAACCTGGTGCGCAGCTACCTGACTGCGACGAGCTTCGTCGACGCGCAGATCGGCCGCCTGCTCCAGGCGCTGGACGAGGCCGGTCTCGCCGACAACACGATCGTCGTGGTCTGGGGTGACCACGGCTGGCACCTCGGTGAAAAAGCCATCACGGGGAAAAACACGTTGTGGGACAACGGCACCCGCGTGCCGCTGATCTTCGCCGGACCCGGCATTGCGCGCGGCGGCCGCAGCACGCAACCCGCTGAACTCCTCGACCTCTACCCGACGCTCATCGAACTCTGCGGCCTCACTCGTCGCCCCGACCTCGAAGGCCTGAGTCTGGTGCCTCAGCTGCGCAACGCCGACACCAAGCGAATCCGTCCCGCGATCACGAGCCACAATCAAGGCAACCATGGTGTCCGCAGCGAACGCTGGCGCTACATCCGCTACGCCGACGGCACTGAGGAACTCTACGATCACGCGATCGACCCGCGCGAGTGGCACAATGTCGCGCTCCGGCCCGAGCACGCCGCCGTCCTCGCCGAGCACCGCCGCTGGCTCCCCACGATCGATCGCCCGCCCGCGCCCCACAGCGAGAGTCGCGTCCTCACTTACAACCCGGCCACCGACGAAGCCGTCTGGGAGGGCAAGACCGTTCGCCGCACCGACCCCATTCCCAGCCGCTGACTCCGCGGGAGGCGCTCCACCGCGGCACCGCCCCACTCGCATTCGAGGCGGCATTTTCCAGGGCCTGGTGTCCGGAAGCGGAACGTTTGACTCCGGATTAAGTGGTACCGCTCTAGCCGGTCTAGACCTCGGTCCGCGGTTCGAGGCGCTGCGGGCGGACCCGAAGAACAACGCGCCCTTGTTCTGAGGTTGAATTTCTCCGCGGCCTCAGTGGTTGGGCCGCTTTTTCGTCAAGCCGAGATAGGACAGGTCGGCCAGGTCTTTGGGTCGGGCCGCGGCGCGCTTGTTTTTCACCAGATCCTCGAAGCCGATGAAATTCACTTTCAGCCCCGCGATTTTGCCTGGGGCCCGACTCGCGAAACACCGGTCGAATTCGACGCCGTCAATCTCATTGAGCACCTCGATCTTCACCGGTGGACGGCCAATTCGGGCCACCCCTCCGGCAGTGAGGAAAAGCGATTCTGACAGATCAACCGTGACGAAACCGAAGTCCCGAAATACTTTCACCATCGCACGTGCGTTGTCAGGCGAAACGGCGATGAAGATATCGATGTCGCCCGTCGGCCGGGGATAGCCATGGAACCCCACCGCGTAACCACCCACAATCAGGTATTTAACGCGCCGCCGGTTTAACAACTTCAAGAATTCTCTGAAGTCGGGCGGAATCAGGGTTGTAGCCATAGGCAATCTGTCGTTGCAGCTCCAGCGCGCGCAGTCGTTCAGCGTGCGGGCGCAGGCGCCAGTAGTTTCGATCTTCTGCGTCTGCTCCCTTAAGCGTGGTAACGGAAAATACGGACCGATCAACGCGCGCGGACTCCAATAGCGACTTGGACATAAAGCACGTTTGTCGCGGACACGGTTGGCGTCAAGCGAGCGCCCAAGTGCAAGAACGAAAGAATTGGACTCGGGAGCGCGATAAAACGCGACCCGCGCTTCGAGGCGCTGCTGAACGATCCGAAGAACAACGCGCCGTTGTTTTTGCCCGCGAGCCCGCCTTGCCGTGCGCCTCCAGGCCAAGAATTAATTCAGAAGCCAGGAAACCAGGAGAATTCTCGGCACAAGAATTTCGGCCTTCTCCGCTCACGGCTTCCCGGCTTCTGAATTTCCCCGCCTTATTTCAATGATCCCATTACCCCAATCCAGGGGTTAACCTGTTCGGGCAAGCAGGCTGCGCCTCGCTGGATCACACCGTCCCGATAAGCGCCTTGGTTCCGGCAAAGGGCACGGCCTCACGAACGTCCCGCACGGCGTTTTCCAGATCGCTTTTTACTTCCGACGGCAAACTCGCAAGATCGCCGCCGGAAAAATACACCAGCGTTTTCAATGTGATCATCGCGTTGGTCGCCAGCGGATGCAGCGCCTCCAGGTGCCCCAGCGCCTCCGCCAAGCTCAATCCCGCGCGAACGAGCGCACGAATATCGAGGTAGTCCTTCGCCTCCACGCGCTGCTGAATGGTGCCCAGCTTCAGCGCCAGCAAGTCCTCCGCTGAAGCGACCTTCAGGCCGTGGTCGGCGCAAACGTCCGGCGGCCGAATCTGACCGAAACCAATCGTGCCAAAAAACGAAAGCTTCACGGCTCCTTTCGGTCCGTCGACCTCCACCGTCAACGTGTTGTCCTTGCGCTGCAACAGCCGCGGCTCGGCCCGGCGCAGCCACGGGATGGCGGCCAACAAAGTCTCCGGTTGAAACGACTGCGGCGAAAAAAAATCGAAATCGACCGAGACCCGATGCCCCAGGCGCAGCGCCACCGCCGTGCCGCCATACAACACGAAGTGGCCGGGCACTTCAGCGAGCAGTGGCCAGATGGCGCGTTGCGCGGGAGGCAGCGCGTCTAATTTCGGCTGAAACATAGGGCGAATCGGGAACCTCGCGGTGCGGCAACGGCGGCATCGGACGGATCCGGAAAACCACATGCCAGTAATTCCAGGACAGCGCGGAAAAATTACCGGCCTCGGCCGTGCGGAGGGCCTCGGCCATCACCGCTTCGCCGAGATGCACCCGAACCCACTGGACCATTTCCGGCGTACCAAGCTCCATCACGCGCCGCACCAGGTAAAACAACTCCACCTCCTCCGGCGGCTTCCACCACACGAGGGTACGCGCGATTTTCTTGAGCTCTTCGTCCACGTCCAAAGTCTAGCCGCCCATCCGAGAAACGAAACACATTTCTCGACCAGAATGCCCCAAAGCCGCACCGCCGGGTGACCGTTCCCGCCTCTCCCCAGACCGTGTGAAAACTCGAATAGGAACTCATTTTGTCATTCTGAGCGCAGCGAAGTTACCGAGCGCAGCGACAGGGCTCTAATCCATGCCGTCGAGTGAGCCTCAGGCGTGGATTAGAGCCCTGTCGCTTCGGAAGAAGGGGGACCGTAGACGATGACACCGCCGACCTCCCGCTGCACCAATCGAGCCGTTGTCATCTATTAGATGACAAACTCGTTTGGGCATGCGGGGGAGAGCTGGGCGGAGTGGGCCCGGCGGGCGCAGCGGAGTCAGACGTGCGCTTTCTGAGCGACCCGCGGGTCAGTGGCGGCGATGATCGCGCTGACGGATTTTTGATTGAAGCCCTTGAAACCGCCGTGGCGTTGCAGGTTTTCCAGGTGGCTGCCAATCGCGCCGTCGCGGAGGAAACTTTCCGCCTGTTCGTCGGTGATCAGTCCCCGTTGGCGCAGCGCCGCCACGCGCGCGGACCGGACGGTCCAGCGCTCGCCCTCGGTGAAGGCCTGGCGCAGGAAATCAAAATCCGAGAAGGGCTTCATCGTCCGGACACCCTCCGCGGCGAGCTGATCCCGCAACCGCGCGAAATCGAACCGCGCCTCGAGATGGTGCATGCCCGCCTGCAGGAAGCTGTCGCCGTGCAGGCCGCACCAGAGTCCCACGGTGCCGAGGCGCGGCGCGGGCGGCAGCCGCTGGGTGGAAAAATCGATCGCCGTCTCCTCCGGCATCAAGTCCACGTCCGCGAACACCACGATGCCCGCCACCGTCTGCTCCGAAATCTGCGCCCCCCAGCCCGCCTCGGCCCCGGCGTAGTAGCGCTCTCGTTTCTCAAAACCGAGCCGCTGCAAGAACCCATTCAGGTCCGCAAAGTGGGCCCGCGAACAGCGAAACGTGTGGTGGTCGTGGTTGCCCCACCCCAGCCCGAGCCGATCCTGCCGGAGTTTCTGCACGCGGCCCGCCCGGTTGCGCTCTTCCCAAAAGTGGCGCTCCTCGGCGAAGAACAAATCGCACGCCGCGTCGCGATCCACCAGTGCCAGCACCGCGTCGAGCCGGACGAACGCGTGCGCCACTGCTTCCGGGTCGGTCGCGAAATCGCGTTTGCGCGTGCGCCACAGTTCGCGGGCGGCCAGCACCCCGCGCACAAATTTTGCCGTGGGCTCGCGCACCACGAAGCCGCGGCCACCGAGCCGCTCGACCGCCCCCAGCTGGGTGCCGTTCTCCTCGCTGACGAGCGCCCGGCGCAAGCGGGCGCCGAATCCGCCATGAATTGGGACGTCGAGATCGTGCGCCGCCAGAAAGTCCGCCAGCACCTCGGGCCGGAGGGCGAGCACGGTCGATGCGCCGGCCGCTCCACTGTCCGGCCGGAGCAGGATGCGCGGCATCATCGCCCGCGGATGGTGGAGCACCGTCGTGCCGCGCGGGGCTTCGACCTTTTCCCGGACAAATCCTGCCGCCCGAAACGCTTTGGCGTGCACTGGAGCAAGGACGAGATGGTCGACCCATTCGAAAAAATCCGTCCCGGTTTCGTCGCGCATGCGCGCCGCCAGGTGGCGCGCAAAGGTGTTTCGGAGGAGAAACGCCTCCAGGTGGGCTGTCACCAAACGCTCCGCCGCGGAACAAACCGGCCAGTCGAAGGCGCCCGCGGACACGGGCGCCAAGGTGGACTTCGGGACAACAGAAGGCATGCAACTCATCAAGGCGCGCCGGGCCCCGGTTGCAATCGCGGCCGAGCAGAAAAGAGGCCAGGATGGCATGAAAGAAATCCATTATCTCATTGGTCCTTTTGAAGCATGGAACGCCGAGCTCTGCCCTGTAGTCCGCTTCGGGAGAAGCGGGATGGGATCGGCTGTCACCGAAATCCTCCCAATGCGCGTCACCCCTGAGGCCGATGTCATTTCGTAAGGAAAACGGCCTCGGCGGAGCTCGGCCCTCCATCAGCGGGAGACTCGGCCAGCGCTACTTCCGCCGCGCGCAAAGTTCCCACATCAGCACCGCCGCCGCCACGGACACGTTGAGCGACTCCACGCCGCCGCCCCCGGGAATCGTCACCAGCCGCGTGCAAGCCGCCGCCATCTCGGATGACAGACCGCGCTCCTCGTTACCAACCACCAGCGCCACGGGCTTGCCCGGCACGCGGGCCAGATCCACCCGTCCGCCGCGCGTGGCGGCCCCGACGACATCGTAGCCCGCCGCCGCCAGGCTCCGGGCAAACGCCACCAGGCTCTCCACACGAAAAACCTCCACCGCCTCCAGTCCGCCCTCGGCGACCCGAAAGGCGGCGCCACCCGGCAGCGCCGCATCGGGGTGATTCGGCAACACGATCCGCGCCACGCCGAGAAAACCGGCGGTCCGCGCAATCGCCCCAAGGTTGTGCGGATTGCCCACGCGCTCCAACAGCAGCACGGGAGCACCCTGGGCCGCCCAAGCCCGCACTTCGGCCGGCGACGGCGCGCGCAAAACCGGCGGCGTGACCACCGCGACGATGCCGCCGTGGTGCAGCGTACCAGAAACCTTGGCCAATTCGGCCGGTTCGACCTGGCGGTAAATTTTTTTCGCCACGGCGAGCGCCTGGCAGATCGCCCCTACGCGCTGGCCGGTTGCGCGATCGAAAAACAACCGCTGAATCGAACCCGGATCGCGCGCAAACCGGGCGCGGACGGCGGCGAGCCCGCATAGTTTCACCTCGTCCCGCGCCGAGCCGCTGCGCGGACCCGAAGCCACCGGCTCCCCCGCCGCCGGTCGCGAAGCTGGACGACGGTCCGAACCGCGCTTGGAAAAATGAGGCATGCCCGAGCCTGAGTGGGCCTCGCGACAAAACCAAACAAAACTGGCGAATTCAGAAGCCAGGAATCAAAACGGCGATGGCACCGTTTCCGGTCAATCCCTCCAAACTGGACTCACGCGGAGGCGCGGAGGACGCGGCGGCCGCAGCCAAGGGGGTATGCGTAGCCCGCCTCGAGAGAGGCGGGACCGAGAACAAAACGAAAATGCACTCATCCCTGCCCTCTCGGGCAGGGCGACGTCGTGCGAACCCCGAATGAAAAATCGTCGCGCCGTCGACGACCCACTCGTGCGTAGCGCCTGAAAGCGCCCGGGAAATCTCCGTCACCGCTTTGCGCCCTTTCTGTGCTGCGGTCATGAAATCCTCGCCGGCCGAGAGGAAATTCAGAAACCATGAAATAGTTCATGGCTTCCTGGCTTCTGAATTTTTCCGCTGGCCGGGGTTTGGTTGCGGCTCTGCCGCGCCCGGCCTTTTCGTGGCCGCAGCCTGCCCGCCATTTTACCCCTAGGAGCTCGAAGCCACCTCACCCACGAGGGTGAGTTCCTCGCGGTCGTGGTAGAGGTGCCGGATGCGCAGGGCCGGGACGTGCTGCGTCAGCGGCGAACCGGGCGCGCGCAATTCGCCGAGCAGGGCGATCGCATCCACGCGGCCAAACTTCAGGTTGACCACGAAGCGCCGGCACCAACCGCGCGCGAGCCAGAGTTCGAGGATCTGGTGCAGCACGTGATGCGGCTCCTCCACCACGTCGCAGAACAGCCAATCGAAGTTTGCGCCGGAGGGCGCAAACTTGAAGGCGTCATCGGTGCGATGAGCGATATTCGGGTGCCCGAGCGCGCCGCCCTTGAGCGGGCCGTTGTCGACCGCGACGACGGTCGCGCCGCGCTTGGCCGCGCTGAAGCTCCAGCCGCCGGGAGCGGCGCCGAGGTCGCACACGGTCTCGCCCGCGGCGGGTTCACGGCCGAGGATGATGTAGGCTTCCTCGACCTTCAGGTACGAACGCGACGGCGCCAGATCGTCATCCGCCATCCGGCGCTGGCCGTGAACAAACGCATCGCGCGCCACAAAGACGCGGCCGAAATCGGCGAAAAACACAAACAGTCCGCGCGCCGGGCCGACCCCGCGCGGCACGTCGGCCACCGCGAGTTTCGCCACGCGCGACAATTTTTTCCGCAGCAACTCGCCGCCCGCCGCCTCGACGGCGAAGATCCGCCGACCGAGCCCGACCACTTCCGTCGGCCCGAGCCACACACTCGGCCACGCCGCCTCAATCCGCTCACCCCGCAGGCTGGAAAAAAAATGTCCGGCGATGCCGGAGGCGAGCGCGTTGACGGAGTCGCCCCGCAGCTCCACCGGATCGCGAAGGGTGAGCTGGGCGAAGACGAGGGAGGCAGTTGAGAGTTGAGAGCTGTGCGAGGAGAGCAGGGCCCAGCCGGGGCCCTTTTCCGCGATCGCCGCGCCGTGCAGCTCCGCGAGCTCCCGCGCGAGCAGATCTTCGAATCCAACCTGGCAGGTAATCAGCATCTGCCGCCACGCTGCGGAGGTTTTCGCTCCGCGAAAACCTTATTATAGGTTTTTGCGCCGCAAAAACCCTTCAGACAATCTCACACGCGCCGCCGGCACAGGCGACGGTCTGCTTCAGTTCCGTGATGTCCTCGCTCTCCTCGATCTCGGTGTAGTCGACGGACTGGTAGGCGAGCGTGTTCCACTTCCGGATGTCCTCGGCCGTGGCGACGCGTTCGCGCGGGGCCTGGGCGTAGATTTTGTCCCCGGTTTCCCGCAGCAGGGCGACGCCGGTGAACGTGGCGCGATGCTGCCAGATGTACGCGGCCACGTCGGCCCATTCTTCATCGCGCACCGAGATGGTGCAGGAAACGTTGTGGTGCAGCCCGGGGGAATGGCGCTCGTGGCGCCGGCCCGCCTGCACCCAGTTCTCCTGCACGAGCCGGATGTACTCGAGATGCTTCACCGCGGAGAGATCGTCGCGGTAGATGCCAAAGTCCGGGCCCTCGACGGGAAACGTGATGACCTCGGTGCGGCCGTTGGGATCGTAGACGCTCGACTCGACCATGTGGGGATTGCGCCGCCGGAAGTGCCGGTAAATCGGATCATGGACGTTGGCCTGCACGCGGCGGAAATAGCGCGGCGCATGGTGGGGGTGGAGCCCACTGCTCGTGCCGAGCAGGAGGCTGGCGGTGCCCTCGGGTTTCACGCAGGTGGTGCGGGCGGCGGGCGCAATACCGAGCGCCCGCGCGACGATCGCGTTGACCGCCTTGATCAACGCCGCGCCGCGGCGCAGCACGGCCGCGTCGAGGAGCACATCGGGCCGGTCGAGCACGCCGCAGAGCGAAACGCCGAGCAGCGCCTCGCGCTCGGTGATGACCCGCGAAACGGGCGACAGAAAACTGAAATCCGTGTAGCCGGCCTGCAGGGTGCCGATGAGCGCGGCCTGGACGCAGAGTTGGAAAAACCTCTCCGGAGTTTCCGCCGCCGCGGCCGAGATGGTCGTGAGGTTGCAGAACTGCACCCCGGTGAGCTCATCGCCCATCCGGAGCACGCCGGTGTAACCGAGTTCGCGCAGCCGGGCGGCGACGCCCGCGTCGACCTTGAGCCGCGGGTGGAGGCCGATCTCCACGCACGGGTTGGCCCCGTACTCCTCATTTTCCACGAAATAAAATCCGGGCTCGCCGAACTGCTTCTGCTGCTCGAAGAGCGCCGTAAATTGCTCCCGGTTGGCCGTCGCCCGCCGAATCACGGCGGAGTTGTTGCTGGCGGTGCACTGCGGATGTTGTTCGAACCAGTTCCCGGTCTTGGCCGCGGCCATCTCGGCATCGTCCGCGGAAAACAGACAAATGGTGGCCGAGCGCCGGATGCCACCGGCCAGCACCGCTTTCGCCGCCCACATCAGAATGTCATAGGCCTCGATCGAGCGCAGTCGCCGGCCACCGGCCGCCTTCACGATCTGATCAATGCGCGACAGCGAGTGAAACAACGGCTCCGGACCGGGGGCCCGGCCGCCCGAGATGCGGAGCGGGGCGCCTTCCCGGCGGATCAAGGAGTAGTCAAAAATGATGTGCCGACCGGACACCGCTCCCTCCATCAGCGCATGCAACGCCTGCGCCCAGCCCTCGACTGTGTCCGGCACGATGAACGTGATCGGCGTCAGGCTTTCGTCGCGCGGCGCCAGCACCGGCAGTTGGTTGATATGCTGCTGCTGCACGGAGAAACCCACGCCGCAGCCGCACAGCAGCAGATACAGCGTTTCCCCGAACGCCGCGACGCGGTCGATGTAGGTGAAGGCGCAGTTGTAGATGCGGACGTGCTTCGAGAGGATCGCCTCGCCGCCAAACTGCAGCGAACGCATCGAGGGCAGCACCTCGCGGCGCGTGACCAGGTCGAACGCCTCGCGGATGGCCCGGTGCAGGCCGTCGCCGCCGAAGGCCTCGAGGGCGGCCAAATCCGCCGGCGTCACGTCTCCGGCCTCGTACGCGGCGAGTTTCGCGTCGGTGAGCGAGCGGTCAGCGTAATGCGTGAGGTGCATATCGCGCACCCGCCGCACGGCCTCCGCCCAGGTTTCGCGCCGACGTCTTTCGGGTGAATAACGGGCGTAGCGGGAGATGGCGATGAAGTCCTGCAGGCCGTCGGCGGCGTGCGAAACAGGCAGAGTATCGGAGGACATGGCGGCAATAAATAACGATTCCGAGACGGTCAGCGGGCCCCTCCCGGAGCCACGCTATTTCGCGGACGCCCACCACAGGTTGGGGTATCGGCAGAGTCAAACCGCTGCTAATTGTGGTCCCAAGTTATAATCCGCCGTGATGCCAACGCATGCGCAGTCCCCTCTGGCGCGCGAGGTTTTGCCCCAATTTTAAACGCCCTCTCGTCGCGCGGACGCCAAAAACTGCGCAACCACCGCCGAATCGCTCCGGCCGAGCCTTTCCGCGGATCACGCAGATTAACGCGGATGGTTCGATCGGGATTTATCCGCGTCCATCCGCGTCATCTGCGGGGAGATTGGGTTTTGAACAAAATGCGCGCAGGAAAACGGCATTTTCGGACATGGCAGTGCGGTTCTACGGCCTGAATCCGGCTCAGAGCCGGTGCAGATGAAAACCGCCGTCGACGTCGAAGACCGCGCCGGTGGAAAACGGAAATCGATCCTCGGCGATGGCGCGAACGGCCCGGCCGACGTCCTTGGGCTGACCCCAGCGGCGCAGCGGCGTGATGCCGCGCTCGTCGTGGATGATCAGCTGGTCGTATTTTTCCTTCACCCCGCCGGTCATGTCGGTGGCGATCACCCCGGGACGAATCTCGTAGACGTTGATGCCATCGTTCGCGAGCCGGTCGGCAAAGAGTTTCGTCATCATCGTGAGCCCGGCCTTCACCATGCAGTAGTCGCCGCGGTTGATCGACGCGGCGTAGGCGGAGATCGAGGTGATGTTCACGATCCGGCCGCGAAACCCCTCGGCGTCGCGCTCCTGCCTGAGCATTTGTTTCGCCACGAGCTGCGAGAGAAAATACGGCCCCTTGAGATTGATGGCGAACAGCCGGTCGAAACTTTCCTCGCCCGAGTCGAGCAGGTCCGCGCGGACCTTTGGGGCGACGCCGGCATTGTTCACCAGCAGGTCGAGCCGGCCGAATTTCGCGATGGTATCGGCCACCAGGCGCGCCCGGTCCGCGGCCACCGCGATGTCGCCCTGCACGATGAAGCCGGCGCCGCCGGCGGCCTGGACGAGCGCGAGCGCCTCGGCGGCGGCCTCGGCATTGCCCGCATAATTGATGGCCACGCGGCAACCGGCGCGAGCGAGTTCAAGCGCGATCCCACGGCCAATGCCGCGCGACGCGCCGGTAATGAGGGCGG
>SIBR01000045.1 GCA_009695065.1 Opitutus sp.
GTCCGGTCGCGCGAAGCGACGATCAGCGTGGCGCCGCTGGCGGCGATGCCGGTGACGAGCGCGCGACCGAGGAGACCGGTGCCGCCGCACTGGACGATCACCTTGCCGGCGAGGGAGAACGACGGGGCCTCAGCTTGCATACGGGGAGATTGCCGCCGGTTTCTGTGGGGCGGGCAGGGCGCCAATTTCGCTCCGAAACAGCTCAAGGCGCTGTTTTGCATAGGTCGCCAAGCCGATGACGTCGGCGCCGAGGTTGAAAACCTGATGTCCCTCGCTGACCAAGTCGGCAAAGGGCGCGAACAAGCCGGCGGTCATGGCAAACTTGCCGTGCTGCCGGGCCGCGGCGGCCACGCGTTTCCGCGCCGCGACGACTTCCGGGGCGTTGAGCTGGCCGACCTTGCCGATGCGGTGGCTGAAATCGCCGGGGCCGAAAAGCAGGCCGTTGAAGCCGGGAACGGCCGCGATTTTCTCCACGTTCTCGAGCGCCTCGGGCGACTCGATCTGGAGGATGACGACGCGCTCCGCGTTGCTATGGCGGAGATATTCCTCGAAGGGAATCTGGCAGAAATGCCCGTCGACGTTGCCGCCATCGAGGGCGCGCTTACCGACAGGGTGAAATCGCACCCACTCGACGATCTGGCGGGCCTCTTTTTCGTCGGCGACATGGGGCACGATGATGCCGGTGGCTCCGGCCTCCAGCGGGCGGACGTAGTCGCTGTAGCTGCCGCGGCCCACGCGGACGAGCGTGTCGATATTATGGATGCGGGCGGCGCGAATCTGGTTTTCGAGGCCGAGCCAGTCGTTGGGCACGTGTTCGTTGCAGAGCCAGACGGCGTCGATGCCGGAAAAGCCGGCGATCTCGATCACACGGGGATCCGAAAGATTCAGCTTCAAGACGGTTGGGAGCTGGCCTTGACGGAGCAGCGCCAACACGCGACTGGGGCGGGTGTTCATATTAATTAGAGTGCGGAAATGATCTCGGCGATTTCGACGCGGCGCGAGCCTTCAGTGCGGCTGCGCAGGCCGGCGACGAGGATGCTCATGAGCTCGACGGTCTCGGCAAAAGGGAAAGGCGGCTGTCCGTTGCGCACGAAATCGATGAAGCTCACGATCTGCCCGCGAAACGCGGTGTAGGTGTCCGCGAGTTTGACGGTGACGATTCCCCCCGTGCCGCAGAGCTGCAGCGTGCCAAAAGTGGCGCCACCGTCGTAAATCACGGGCACCGTAATCTGCACGCCGGTGCGATGAGTGAGGTGGGCGACTTCGACGCCGGGGGCGGACTCCAGGCGCACCGATAGAAAACCCGGCCCAAGAATCCGCAGGAGCGGTTCGAGCACGTGGATGCCGTAGCCTTCCCACGTCTTGCAGGTCAGCGCGGAAATCCAGCGAAGTTCGCCGACGGCGGGATGGACGGTGCCCGGGAGAAACGGGGCGAGCTCGGGTGCGTAGCGCAGGCCGCTGGAGGAGAGGAGCCGGGCGCCGGCCTTTTCCCAAGCGATGAATGTGCGCAGATCCTCGAGCGTGAGCGCCAACGGTTTGTCGACGAAGACCGGCAGGCCCGCCTCGATGAACGGACGGGCGCGCCGCACATGGTCGAAGCCATCGTCGGTGGCGATCAGGACCGCGTCGACGTGGCCGATCACGTCTTCGGGGCGGGCGACGAGGTGCGGAATGAGCGCGGCGGCAGCGACCGCGGGCGCTTCGGCGGGGTCGTCGGTCCAAAGATGGGTGACGCGGGCGCCCGGCACGCCCACCGAGCCGGCGGGCTGGGCGTCGAGATAACGCGGAATCACCGGATACGGGCATGCCGCCATGGTCGATTGATCGTAGCCGTTGACGATGGCGGACCAGGAATATGGATGACCGTTGCCGGGGATCATGCCCAGCATGGCGAGACGAAGCTCGCGAGTGGAATTACGGGCGGAATCAGGCATCGCCGGATAGCTCGGCACAGGAGACGCGTGCTCCGCGCTTGGCGGAGGCGAGGGCGGCGAGATTGAAACGCAGCGTCTGAGCCGCCGCTTCCAATGAACACAGGCGCGAGGGCCGGCCTTCGATTTGGTCGAGAAACGCATTCGCCTGCGCGATGAAATGCGCGTCGCGTTCGACGGGAGGTGCCTCGTGCCACGTCCAGTCGCTCGCGCCGGCCGGGAAGGTGCCCCAGCGCTGCCGGTGAAACTCGATCTTCACGCTGCCACCGGCCGCGTTGAACTGCAGCGCGATTTCATTGGGCGCCTGAAACTGGTTGAGGGTGTAGTTGACGAGCACGCGGCCGCCGCCGTGGCGCGCGCTGACGTGGACGGTGTCCTCGACGTTGACGTCCGGCAGGCCGAGGTGCGCGCAGTCGCAGAGCACGCTTGCCGTGGGTCCGAGCACGCCTTCCATCCAGTTGGCGATGTGGGTGAGCGCATCCTGGATGGCGCCGCCGCCCGTCGCATGGTCGCGATAGTAGGTTTGGGCGTAGGCGGGGCGGAAGACATGAAACGGCTGGCCGCAATTCGCGGAGGCCTGAAGCACCGGCCCGAAATCGCCGCGGGCGAGAAATTCCCTGGCGGCGATGAGAAACGGATAGACGTGCAACACATAGGCCACGGCGATCTGCCGGCCGGAGGTGGCGCGGGCGGCAAACAGTTCGTCGAGCCCGGCGAGCGAATGGGAGAGCGGCTTTTCGATGAGAACGTGTTTACCGGCCGCGAGTGCTTCCAGCGCAAACGGAATATGCAGGGGTGCGGGGGTGCAGATGACCACGGTATCGAACTCGGCGTCCGCCAGAGCGGACGCTGCACCGGTCCTGGTCGGCACGCGGTAGGTGCTGGCGATGCGCTCCAGCAGGGTCGGATTGGTGTCGCAGGCGGTGACCCGGGCCCGGCCCGTCTGCAAAAAGCAGCGGAGGTGGCGTTCGCCGATGCTGCCGCAGCCGATGATGAGAGCGGAGTGGGGCAACATGAAGTGCGCCGTTTTGTGGCGGTCTTTGCCCCCGGTCAACTCCCTGCGAGCGGCCCGGGCATGACGGAGGTGGACGTCCCTTCAGAAAAAAGCTGTGAACGGGAACGGGATTTTATTAAAGTGGAAACGTTCTCCAACCCCGGTCCCCCATGAATATTTCCCGTTCGCTGCTGCTCTCCATGCTCGTCGTGCTTTGCCCGTCCGTGCTTTCGCTCTCCGCCGCGGACGCGCCGACCTGGGTGGTGGGGGCCGCCCGGGTCGATATCACGCCCGACTACCCGGTGCGGCTCAGCGGCTACGGGGGCCGGCGCACCGAAAGCGAGGGCGTGAAGCAGCACATTTTTGCCAAGGCGATCGCGTTCGGCAGCGATGGTGACGGGCCGGCCGTGCTGGTGACGATCGATAATCTGGGGGTACCCGCCAGTATGCGTGTCGAACTGATCCGGCGTCTCGCGGCCCGGACGATGGTCGTGGGCGAGCGCGTGGCCCTCGGCTCGAGCCACACCCACAGCGCTCCGATGCTGGCGGGCGTGGGCGTCGATCAATTCGGCTCGACGCTCTTCGGCACGAGCATTCCCGCCGATCACTGGGCAAACATCCAGCGCTATACCCGCGAGCTGAACGACAAGCTCGAGCAGGTCGCCCTCGCGGCGCTGGCGGACCGCCAGCCGGCCGCCCTCGCGTGGGGCGCGGGTCATGTCAGTTTCGCCCACAATCGCCGCGTCTACGCGTTCCGGCCGGAAGACCACTCGCTGCCCGTGCTCCGCGTGACGGGAGCCGACGGCAAGGTGCGCGCCGTGCTGACGAGTTATGCGTGTCACTGCACGACGGTGGGCTTCAATTTCATCCACGGCGACTGGGCCGGGTGCGCGCAGGAGTACTTGGAGAAGGAATTTCCCGGTGCCATTGCCCTCACCGCGATCGGGTGCGGGGCGGATCAGAACCCAAATCCGCGCGGCACGTACGAGCATGTTGAAACCTACGGCACCGCCCTCGGAACCGAGGCAAAACGACTGCTGGCGACGAAGCTCAAGCCGCTGTCCGGTCCGCTGGAATGTCGCACGCGCGAGATTGCGCTGCCCTTCGACCGGCTGCCGACGCGCGCCGAGTGGGAGGGGAAGGCGAAGGACAAGGCCGCGGCCGTCGCCTATCATGCGGCCACGCAGCTGGCGAAGCTCGACCGGGGAGAAACGCTCCCGACCGCTCTGCCTTATCTGGTGCAGGTGTGGAATTTCGGTCCCGATCTCGCGATGGTTTTCCTGCCCGGCGAGGTCGTCGTGGACTACTCTTTGCGACTGAAGCGCGAGTTGGATTCGGAGCGGCTTTGGGTCAACGGCTACTCCAACGATGTGCCGTGCTACATCCCCTCGGAGCGCGTCCTCGAGGAGGGCGGTTACGAAGGGGGCGGCGCCATGTTGTATTACAACCGTCCCAACCGCTTCGCGCCCGGCGTTGAGAACCGGATCGTTGAGGCGGTGCACGCCTTGATGCCCACCGCATTCCGGCGGCCGCATTGAGTCGCTTGGGCTGGAGATGGGATCGCCGCGCCCTTCCTGGCAAAAGCCGACCGGCTTTACTTTTTACTGTAAGTCGGCGCTGACCGTGGCGCAAAGTAAGCGTCTCTCCGATCACCCCTGTTCACCGGCTTGATGCCTTTCAATCACCCCCTGTCTCGATGAACGTTCGTCTTCTCGCGTGTTGTTTCCTTGCCGGTGTGCTGTCCAGTCGGGCGGCCACGCCCCCGGCCCTTTCGCCCAACCCGGGCGAGCACATCGCGCTCGTCGGCAATACGCTGGCCGACCGCATGCAGCATCACGGCTGGCTGGAGACGATGATCCACGCGCGCTATCCGTCGCACCGGTTGGTGATGCGCAATCTTGGCTTCGCCGGCGACGAAGTGGCGATGCGGGCGCGCTCGCAGAATTTCGGTACGCCCGAGGAATGGCTGGCGAAGGTGCAGGCCAGTACCGTCCTCGCCTTCTTCGGCTTCAACGAGTCGTTCCGCGGCGCCGAGGGCCTGCCGGCCTTTACGGAACAACTTGATAAATACCTGCGCGAGACCCGGGAGAAAAATTTCAGCGGCACGGGCGCGCCGCGCATCGTACTCTTTTCGCCGATCGCCAACGAGAAACACCCCGATCCGAATTTCGCGGTGCCACCGGAAAACAACGCGAATCTCGCGCTCTACACGGCCGCGATGGCGGACGTCGCCCGCGACCGCGAAGGCGTGGTGTTCATCGACTTGTTCTCGATGTCGCAGGAGCTCTTTGCCGCGGCGGCGAAAAAAGGGGAGGAGCCGCTGACGTTCAACGGTATTCATCTCACCGAGGCGGGCGAGGCGAAGCTGGCCGCGAAGATCTTCTCGGCGCTCTTCGGCGGGGCGCCGCCGCCGCCGGTCGACCCGAAACTGCGGGCCGCGGTCAACGCCAAGAACGAAATGTGGCACGACCGGTACCGCACGCTCGACGGCTACAATGTTTACGGTGGCCGCTCGCAAGGCGCCTATTTTGCCGGAGAGGGCCGGCCGAAGGTTTCCAATTTTCAAGTGATCGCCGAGGAGCTGAGCCAGCGCGACGTCATGACGGCCAATCGCGAACTTCAGGTTTGGGGCGTGGCGCAGGGCCGGGACCTCTCCGGCGAGGCAGCACCGCTGCCCTCGGTGACGCCGGTGCCGACCAGCAAGCCGGGGACGAATCCCGACGGTTCGCACCCTTTTGTGAAGCCCGAGGAGGCGATTGCGAAAATGAAGCTGCACGAAGGGCTCAAGGTGAACCTGTTCGCGAGCGAGGAGCAGTTCCCCGAGCTCTCCAAGCCGGTGCAGATGGCGTGGGACACGCGCGGCCGGCTCTGGGTCGCGGCGTGGCCAAATTATCCCTTCCGCACACCGGAATCCAAGCAGGGGGACCGCCTCCTGATCTTGGAGGACACCGACGGCGACGGAAAGGCCGACCGTTGCACGACGTTTCTCGACGACTTGAACTGTCCGACCGGCTTCCAGTTTTACAAGGATGGCGTCCTGATCTTTCAGGCGCCGGATCTCTGGTTCGTGCGCGACACCGACGGCGACGGCCGGGCCGACTGGAAGGAGCGGGTGCTGATGGGACTCGATTCCGCGGATACGCACCACCAGGCCAACTCGCTCGCCTACGAGCCGGGTGGAGCGATCTACCTGAGCGACGGCGTCTTTCATCGCACGCAGGTGGAAACCGCGAGCGGTCCGGTCCGGAACCTCGACGCGGCGATCTATCGATTCGAACCGTCCACGGGCAAATTCGAAACCTACGTGTCTTACGGATTCGCCAATCCGCATGGCCGCGCGTTCGATCGCTGGGGTAACGATCTCATCACGGATGCGACGGGCAATCGCACCTATTTCGGCGCGGCCTTCAGCGGTCACATCGACTACCCGGCGAAGCATCCGAATTTGAAGGAATTCTGGCCCCGGCCGTCCCGTCCGTCCGCGGCGAGCACGATCCTCACGAGCCGTCACTTTCCCGGGGACTTTCAGGGAAATTTCCTGAACGGTAACGTCATTCAGTTTCAGGGCATCTACCGGGTGAAAGTGGAGGACGAGGGTTCCGGCCTCCTCGGCAAGCAGCTGCCGGATTTTCTGTCGTCCTCCGATCCCAACTTCCGGCCCACCGGAATCAATGTGGGGCCGGACGGAGCGGTTTACCTGCTCGACTGGCAGAGCCCGATCATCGCCCACACCAACCTGAACCATCTGCGCGATCCGAATCGCGGGCACAGCTACGGCCGGGTTTATCGCGTGACGTATGAGGGTCGCCCGCTGCTGACGCCGCCGAAGATCCATGGCCAGCCGATCAACGCGCTGCTCGAACTGCTGAAGGAGCCGGAGAACCACGTCCGCGAGTTGGCGAAAATCGAACTCGGCCGGCACAAGGCGTACGAAGTGGTGGCGGCGGTGAAGGACTGGGTCGGCCGCCTCGATCCGCGCGATCCCGAGTATCAGCATCATCTGACCGAGGCGCTCTGGGTCCACCAGTGGCAGAACGTCGTCGATCCGGCGCTGCTCGGGCGGATGCTTCGTTCGCCCGACGCCAACGCGCGGGCGGCGGCGACACGCGTCCTGTGCTATTGGCGGGATCGCGTGCCCGATGCGCTGGGCCTGCTCAAGATTCAGGCGGACGACGAGAATCCGCGCGTCCGGCTGCATGCGGTGCGCGCGGCGAGTTTCTTCCGGTCGGAGGAGGCGGTCGAAGTGGCGCTCACAGCGATCCGGCATCCGCTCGACTACTATCTCGATTACACGCTGGACGAGACGATCAAGCAGTTGAAACCGCACTGGCGCGACCGGCTGGACGACGGCAGCCCGTTGCTGGCGGCCGATCCGAACCGGATTCGTTATCTGCTGCGCACGGTCACCACGGTGGATTTGTTGAAGCTGCCTCGCCGGCGGGAAGTGCTGGAGCGGATGCTGACGCTCGTGGCGGTGCCGGATGCGGCCCGGGCCGACGCGCTGGCGGATCTCATGCGAATCCGGCGGACCACCGGCGCGGAGATCATCCTGGGCGCGCTGGAAGCCGGCGGCGAAATCGACCGGCCGGGGCTGGGCCGGTTGCTGTTGGCGCAACCGCGCGCCGAGTTGCAGTCCGTCCGGGTGCGATTGGAAAATCTGGCAGTCAAGGGGACCGGGCCCGCCCGCAACTACGGCTGGGCGGCCGGCGTGGTGGCGGACGGCTCGTTTGACGCGGTTTGGGCTCAAGCGGAGGGCCAGCCGGAGAAACTCGCGGATTTGCTCGGCGGTGTACCCCTGGTGCCCGAGATCGGGCTCCGCGCCTCGGTTTACCCGCGGCTGGTGCCGCTGCTCGAACGCGGACTGGATCCGGCGGCGTCCAAGGGCGTGGCCTCTGCGCTGCTCAAGGCTGCGATTCGCGCGGCGGTGAGCACCCGTCGGGAAACGCCGGGCCAGTTCCGTCTTTTCAGCGGGTTGATTTTGCGGGGCGAGGAAATCGCCACGGCCGCGGATGCCTTGCGCAGCCTGCCGCGCGCGGGCTGGTCGTCGGACCAGGCGGACAAGCTGGCGGCGGCGCTAATCGCGTGGGGCAAGAAGACGCCGGAGAGCGGCCGGCGGGATCACGGCTACGTTGGGGCGGTGCAGGTGGCGGACGAACTGGTGGGACGGTTGCCGGCGGTGGAAGCCGCCCCGCTGCGGAAGGAATTGCAGACGCTGCGCACGACCGTGCTGCTGGTGCGCGCGGTGCCCGAGGAGATGCGTTTCGATCCGCCGCAGCTGGTGATCGAGGCCGGCAAGTGGTTTTCGATCGTTTTCGAGAACGCCGATGCGATGCCCCACAATCTGGTGGTCGTGAAGCCCGGCGCGCGCGAACGCGTCGGCCAGGCGGCGCTCCTGTTGGCCGCCGACTATCGCGATGCGCAGGGCCGGGCTTACGTGCCCGATTCACCCGATGTGCTGGGAGCCACGAAACTGGTGGAGTCCGGGCAGAAGGAATCGCTCTCGTTCATCGTGCCGTTTGCGGAAGGCGTCTATGAATACGCCTGCACTTTCCCGGGGCATTGGGTGACCATGTGGGGCCACTTGATCGTGACCAGCGATCCGAATGCAGTCGCGTCCGCTGCGGCACCGGCACCACCCGCGGCTGCGGCCACGGGAGCCGCGCACGCGCATCCGGCGAAGTGAGGCGGTGGGTTCATCGCCGTCCCGGCGCCGCTTGAGGCATGACAAATGCGTTGAGCTGCGGGCGCTTCGCTGTGAGCAATAGCCGAAACCCCACGCCCATGAATTTATCCTCCGGTGTTCCCCGCCTGTCTTGGAAACGCGCATGGTCCATGGTGGGCCTGCTACTGGCCGGTGGAGCGGGAGCTGGGATGGTGCCCGTTCACGGGGGCGAGGTGAAAGACGGCCAGTTCCTCGCGGCTTCGAACCTGCGGGCCGGGGTCGCGAAGATCGACATCACGCCGACGGACGTGGCGGGCATCACCGTGATCGGTCACCGGCGGACGGTGACGGGCGTGCGCGATCCGTTGCGGGCGGGCGTGCTGGTGCTCGATGACGGCGAAACGAAGGCGGCGATCGTGACGCTCGATACGATCGGGGCGTGGGACGACATGGTGAAGCTGGCGCGGGAACGCCTAGAAAAGGAAACCGGCGTGCCCGCGGCCAACATCATGGTGGCCGCGGCCCACAACCACTCCGGGCCCGGGTATGCGGAGAACCCGAAGTGGGCGGGGGAATTGATCGAAAAACTGGGAGCGGCCGGAAAGCAGGCTGCCGCCAGCCTGCGCACGGTGACGATCGGTTACGGCGAGGACCGCATCGGGTTTGGGATCAACCGGCGCAAGGTGATCGACGGTCGCGCGGTGGTACGCCTGAACCCCGACGGGCCCAATGACCCGCGGGTGAAGGTGCTAAGGTTCGACGATGGCAAATCGCTCACGCCGATGGCGGTCATGATGCACGCGGTTTGTCACCCCTGCTTTTTCACGTGGGGCGACAAGGGCTCGCCGCCGTATCCGAACGGTTACCCGAAGATGAGCGCCGATTTTCCAGGTGAGGCGCAGACGTTTGTGGAGATGATCTACGGGCAGAAAACGTCGGTGATGTTTTTGCAGGGTTGCGCCGGGGACATCCGGCCGAACCTGCCGGGTTACCCTTATCGTTGCGCCGATGAGGCGGACATCCAGTGGGCGGGCCGGGATCTGGGTGGTGCGGTGACTCGTGCGCTGGCCCTCAGCGTCACGCGCGAGAAGCTGCAACAACGGGCCTCGTTCTACCAGATCCGCACCGCCCGCGGAGTGGTCGATTTGCCGGGCAAGGAAAAGCCGGTGCGGGCGGAAATGCAGGCGCTGAAAATCGGGCCGTATTTGTTTCTCTCGATGCCGGGCGAACCGATGGTCGAGTACGGTTTCAAGTTGGAGAAGGCGATCGCGGATCGCGCGATTCCCATCATCGTCGGCTACGCGAATGGTTACCTCGGTTACATCCCCACGGCGGACGCGTATGCGGTCGGCGGCTATGAGCCGAACCGGTCGCCGCTGACGGCGGAGGCCGAGGCCGTGATTCTCAAGGAACTCGGCCGCCTCGCCGACCTCGTGATGGGGGATGTCTTTGAGTCGTTCTCCAAACATCCGCAGGACGTGCGCAAGCGCGAGGAGACCGGGAAAGCGCAGTCCGTGGAAACGAAGGCCGGTAAGCGCTAGTGCGTTTCGGACGGAGGGCCTGGATGTCCGGGCCTCCCCTCGAATCGACTCCACGCAACGACATCCAGTTTCTCCCACACATTTCATGATTTCCGTTCCTTCCGTCCTGCGGTTGAGCTTCAGCGGCTTGGTCGGCCTCGGGGCCACGTTGATGGCGGCGGGCGCAATTCCGCCGGCGCCTCCCTTTGAATGTCGTTGGACGGCCACGCCGCCGGTGATCGACGGATTCATCGACGAGGCGGCCTGGCGGCAGGCCGAGGTCATCGAGAGCTTTCAATTTTCCTGGTTGCCCGAGGGCCAGCGCAAGCCGCTGACGGCCACCAAGGCGCGGCTGCTTTGGGACCGGGAGTATCTCTACTTCTCCGCCGAGATGGAGGATACCGACGTGTTTGCCAACGTCACCGAACAGGACGCGGCGATCTGGACGTGCGATGTCTTCGAACTGTTCTTCAAGCCGGGCAAGGACAAGCCCGGCTATTACGAATTCGAGGTCAACGCCGCGAATGGCAAACTCGACATGTTCCTCCCGTCGCGCGGCGCCGGCGGTTACAACCGGCACAAGGCCGAGCGCCCCTTCCACCTCGACACCGCGGTGCAGGTGCGCGGCACGCTCAATCACTGGGCGGACAAGGATCGGGGTTGGACGGTGGAGGGGCGTATCCCGTGGCGCGATTTTCTGTCGACCGGCGGCCGGCCGGCGCCGGGCGAAATCTGGCAGCACGCCTTGTGTCGCTACGACTACTCGACCGGATTCGATGCACCGGCACTCTCCACCACCGCCAATCTGAGCGCGCCGAACTTCCACCTCCATGAAGATTACGTGCCGCTGCGCTTCATCGGGCCGCAGGGCAATGGTCCGGTGGCGCGGGCGACGTGGGAAAGTACGCGGCTCGTGGGCTCACCCGAGCCGCCGCTGCCGTATCGGACCGTGCCGGCGTTTGCCGGTTTGGAGATCAAGCAGCCCATCATGCTCGCCGTCGAGCCGGGGCGGGGAACATTTCTGCTGTTGGAGACCAATGGTTATGCGCCGGGCCAAAAGGGCTGGATCAGCCGGGTGGCCAACGATCCCGGCGCGATCGCGCCCGAGCGGTTGCTGGAACTGGACGAGGCCGTCTACGACGTTTGTTTTCACCCGAGGTTTGCCGAAAACGGTTTTCTCTATTTCGGCACCAACGGCCGGTTCGCCGATGGAAAAGATGATTTCAAAAGCCGCGTGGTGCGCTACACGATGGATCGGAAGTCCGGCCGCATCGATCCGGCTTCGCGCCACGTGATCATCGAGTGGAAATCGCACGGTCACAACGGTGGGGCGCTGACCTTTGGCAAGGACGGCATGCTCTACACCACGAGTGGCGACGGCACGAGCGACTCGGATGAGGGCGGGGCAGGGCAGGATCTCACGCGGCTGCTGGCGAAAGTGCTGCGGATCGACGTCGACCATCCGGCACCGGGCAAGGCCTACAGTGTACCGGCGGACAATCCGTTTTTGACGACGCCCGACGCCCGGCCGGAAACCTGGGCCTACGGGTTTCGCAATCCGTGGCGCATGACGCTGGATCGCGAGACGGGCGATCTCTGGGTGGGTGAAAACGGGCAGGACCAATGGGAATATGCCCGGATCGCACGGCGAGGGGAGAATTACGGCTGGCCCGTGGTCGAGGGCAGCCATCCCTTTCATTCGCAGCGCCCGCGGGGCCCGACGCCGTTCACGCCACCGCTGGTCGAGCATCCGCACAGCGAATTTCGCTCCCTTACGGGTGGCATCGTCTATCGCGGCACCAAGTTCCCCGATCTGGTCGGATGCTATGTCTACGGCGATCACAGCACCGGCCAGATTTGGTCGGCGAAGCAGCAGGACGGAAAACTGATTCGCCAGGTGTGCCTGGCCGACACGACGCTCGGCATCACCGGCTTCTGCGAAACGCCGCAGGGCGACATTTTCGTGGTCGACTATCTGGGCAATGCGATCCACCGGCTCGATCCGGCGCCGCCCGCCGCGCCCGCCAATTTCTTTCCCACGAAGCTCAGCGATACGGGACTCTTCAGCGACGCCCGGGCACTCAAACCGCACGCGGCCCTCATTCGTTACGAAGTGAATGCCCCGGCCTGGCACGATGGAGCGGAGATCGAACGGTTCATTGCGCTGCCCGGTCGCGAGCTCATGGAAGTGACCGAACAAGGCGGTTGGAACCTGCCTAACGGCACCGCGCTGGTGCAGACTCTCCGGTTGAAGGACGTGCGCATCGAAACGCGAGTCCTGCTCCGGCAGCAAAACGAATGGACCGGTTACACCTACGTCTGGAACGACGCTCAAACCGAGGCGGTGCTGGAGCCGGCGGAGGGCAAGACCCGGCAGCTTGCTTCCGGGCAGCCGTGGCGGATCCCGGGCCGGCAGGAGTGCATGTCGTGTCACAGTCGGGCGGTGAATTTCGTCCTCGGTGTCAGCACCGTGCAGCTCAATCGCGGCGATCAGATTGCCGCGTGGGAACGGTCCGGGCTGTTGACGGCCAGTCCGACGGCGCTGGCGGAGGGCCAATGGCGCCGCGAATTCGCCGCGCAGAAACTCGATGACAAGGCGCTGGCGGCGTTGCTCGCTCTCGTCACGCCTAACGCCCAGCAGCGCCCGCCGCCCAAGGACAGCCCGCTGCTGGCGCAAGCAGCGGGGACCCTGCCGCGGATCGTGAATCCGCGGGACACGAATGCGCCGCTGACGGATCGGGCGCGCGCTTACCTGCACGCCAATTGTTCGCACTGCCACTCCCGCGCCGGCGGGGGTAATTCCATGATGCAGCTGGCGAGCAACATCGCGGACCAGGATATGAGCATCTTCGACGCCACGCCCCAGCACACGACGTTTGGGATCATTAACGCGAAGATCGTGGCGCCCGGAGATCCCGCGCGATCGCTGCTCGTGCACCGTCCCGTCATCCGCGGACCCGGCCAGATGCCGCCTTTGGGCACGATGACGCCCGATGGCGAGGGATCCACGCTGCTGGCGCAATGGATTGCCAGTCTGGCCAGTCAACCGCCCGCCGCGAAACCCGTTCAGCCATGAAACATCTCACCCACACCCTGAAACTGGTTTCGCTCCTGACCGCTGGATCGGTTCTTGCCGCCACCGATCCCGAGGCGCTTTTCACCGCCACGCCGTTGACCGCCGCCGGTAGTTTCACGAAGGGCATCGAGGGCCCCGCCTGTGACGCAAGTGGTGCGATCTACGTGGTGAATTTCGCCACGCAGCAAACGATCGGGCGGGTGCGCCCGGATGGAAAAGCGGAAGTCTTCGTGACCCTGCCCGGCACGAGCGTCGGCAACGGCATCCGCTTCAATCGCGCCGGGCAGATGTATGTGGCCGATTACGTCGGGCATAATGTGCTGCGGATCGATCCCCGGACCCGGGCAATCGCGGTGCATGCCCACGAGGCGGCGATGAACCAGCCCAACGACCTTGCCCTCGCTCCCGACGGCACCCTGTATGCGAGCGATCCCGACTGGCCGAATCAGCGCGGGCAAATCTGGCGCATCTCGACTGGCGGCAAGGTCACCCGGGTGGCGGGTGACATGGGGACGACCAATGGCATCGAAGTCAGTCCCGGCGGAAAGACCCTGTATGTGAACGAGAGCGTGCAGCGCAACGTGTGGGCTTTTGCCATCGCCGCCGACGGATCGCTCTCGGGCAAGCGGCTGATCAAGCAGTTTCCCGACTTCGGTTTCGACGGCATGCGGTGCGACGTAGACGGGAATCTCTACATCACGCGCCACGGCAAGGGCACCGTCGTGAAGATGACGCCGCAGGGAGACGTGCTGAAGGAGATCGGCGTGCTGGGCCCGAATCCCACGAACATTTGTTTTGGCGGTCCGGATGGACGGACCGCCTACGTCACGGAGGCCGCGCAAGGGCGGCTCGTGCAATTCCGCGTCGATCGTCCCGGGCTCGAATGGCGGGCGTTGCAGAAACGGTAGGCGCGCGCTTCGCCCGCGAACGAACCGGCAGCTCTCGCGCAATCGCGACCCTCTTTATGACCACCTCCGCCGACGATGCCGCCCGCCGCGCCTACTGGGCCGACCAGATGCAGCAGGGCTATGAACTGGTGCAGAAATCGCTGACCTTCGAAGTGCGCGAGTGCGGCGAGGGCTTTGCCTCGTTGCGCGACGCGGCGTCGGCTGCCGGGATCGAGATGTTGTTTTCCACGTCCAAGATCGCCGGAGAACTCGAGCGCGTATTCTTCATGCGCGAAAGTCTCATCCGGCTCGTGATGGCCGCGGGCCGGACGATGAACGAGCGCGGCTGGATCCTGAAGATCGAGGATGGGTTTCGCTCGCTGGAAATGCAGGGCCAGTTGGTGCGCAAACCGGAGCTTTTCGATGCGATTTTGCGCAAATGCATCTGGGAAAATGGCGGGACCATCCCGCCGGTCGAAATAGTTTTCCGCCGGGCAATCGTGCTGATCGCCAATATTCCCAAGATTGGCACGCACATGTCGGGATCGGCCATCGATATTTCCGTGTTTCGCCGGGACGACGGCAGTGAGGTGTGGCGCGGCTATCCCTATCTGGAAATGAGCGAGCACACGCCGATGCGTTCCCCCTTCGTGTCCGCGGACGCGCTGCGCAACCGGCTCGAGATCACGGTCATGATGGAGGCGCATGGGTTCATTCACTTTCCGTTCGAATTCTGGCACTTCAATCAAGGCGACGCGCTGGGGCATCTGCTCGCCGGCCAGCCGGCGCCCGCGCGGTACGGACCGGTCGATTGGGACCCGGCGACCAATCGCGTCACGCCCTGTGCCGATCCGCTCCGTCCGCTCAATCCGATGGACGTGATCGAACGGGAGATCGCCGCGGCCACCCGCCGGGCGCGCGAAAATCTCGCGACCTGACCGCCCGAGGAGCGCGGCGGAAAACGCCGGCCGGGGTCACTTCACCTGCGAAAACAATTCCTGCACGCGGGCCATGATCTTGCGGGAAGCTTCCTTTTCGACGCGATTGGTGCCGAGCCAGGTTTCGTAGCCGCCGAGTTCGTGCTGCTCCGGCGTCGGCAGGTAACCGTAGCCGCCGTTGGCCAGTTCGATGGTGAAGGTGTCCTTGAACGGGCTCTTCGCTTTGATCTCCAGTCCGGTTTCGGTGAACGTTTCGAACGGAACGGCCGCGATACCGAGATCGCCGATGCGGAACGTCTGGAGGATGATGTTGACCGTCTCCGGCCAGTCCTTCGCGTTCAGCGTGCGTTGCGCGTAGGCGAGTTCGTTGCGATGGACGGGTGAAACGTTGGCGGGCCGCGCAATGATTTGTTGCGCGCGGGCGACGAGTTCCGCGGCAGGATGGCGCATCTGGAGGGTGAGCTCCGACTGCGCGGCCTTCAATTCCACCCAGTCACGGTGTTGCAGGGTCCGGCGCACGCGCAGCACTTCCTGCGCGACGTCGTTCGCCACGAGGCGGATCTTTTCGTAAGGCGCATATTTCCTCGCGCGTTCATCCGGCGTGGCGGCGAAGTTGACGTTGTTCACGTCGCCGCACGGACCGTTGGCGAGAATGCCGACGAACGGCGGATCCTGCCGGTCGGCCCCGAGCAGCTCCTGCATGCGGTCGCAAAACGCGCCGAAATAGTCGGCGGAAATTTGTGTGCCGCCGACGCCGCCGACGTAGTGCAGCCAGTAGTTGGCCAGAAGCGCGATCGGCCGGCCTTTCACGGCTTCGACGGAAATGAAATAGACCTCGGGATTGGTGGGGCCGGCGGGCTTGAGCAGGTCGGGGCGCGCGCCGGGATTCATCACCGCGCGATCCTGGGTGCCGAACGGATTCACCGCGGTGTGGCCATCCTTGAGCAGCCAGCGGCGGTTGAACAGGTGCTGCGGCACCTGGCCGGACGCCCAACCGATTCGCGCCGGTTCGAGGTTGTTGATCGCGCGGCGGATGCCGTCGGCGATGCGGCGGGCGAGGAAGGTCTGATACTCGTCCAAGGTCTTGCGGAACACGAGGGGGTTGTCCCCGCGCGCACTGGTGGCGGAATGCGTGTGCGTGGCTGACATCATCATGTTTGCCACGGGCAGGCCGGTCGCTTCATGGACGAGGCGCTTGGCCGCGTCGAAGACCTCGCGGTTGACCGACACGCTGTCCACCACGGCGAAGGCCAGCCGGCTGGTGCCATCGTCCAAGACGAGGCAGCGGGCGTGGAGTTCATCGTGCACGTGGGTCGAGGCGGGGATGACGAACCCGCCGACGATGCCCGCGCCGATCGGCGGGGTGATATTACTGGTGGCAGCGCCCGCCTTGAAGATCTTGCCCGGGGTTTGGGCGGCCACATTCAGGGCCAGCACGGCTAGGCTGATGACCAAGAGACCGGCGTTTCGCAGCCGGCGGGCGAGGGGAGTACTCATAGGCTCCCTAGGTTAACGGCCGCGTCTCGATCGTCGACGCGGAAGTTATGCCGCGACGACTTTACTGCCGGCCGAGCAGGTGCTTCACGGTGTAGAGCTCCAGCGCCTCGTAGTCGCGCTTGTCTTGCAGCTCCTGCACCCGGTGGCGGTCGTAAGTGCGGACCTTGGCCAGAAGATCGAGGAACAGTTCCCGGCTCGCCTTCAAATGATCGACCACCGGAACGCCGCGCTGGGTGCGCATGGTTTTCACGTCGAGCCCGACGAATTCGCCGTTCCGACCGTAGCCATTTTCCTCGAGCACCCGGACCTGATTAAAGGCGGCGCGGAGGTTCACGCTGCCAAAATTTTTGTCCTGATCGTATTTCAGGCCGTTCTGATCGTTAAGGTGAACGCTGCCGAGTTTCTGGTGGGCGAGGCAAAACGCCATCTCGTCGCTCGGATCCAGGCCGGCGAGGATCGCGTGGGCGCTTTCGATCACGGTCTTGACGCGCCGTTGATCGCGCGCGGCGTAGGCGAGCGCGACGGCGTGGCCAGCGGTCGGCACATACGCGAGGTCGGTCGGCTCATTCGGCTTCGGCTCGATCCAAATTTCGATGTCGCGGTCGTACTCCAGCGTGCGATTGAGCAGTTCGAGGAGGCGGTCGTAGGCGACGCGGGCGTCCTTGGCCTCGCGAATGTAGGTGCCCTCCCGTGCCAGCCAGAGCACGATCGCCTTCGAGCCGAGGGCCTTCGCGATATCGACGCAGCGTTGGGTCCGCTCCCAGGCATACTGGCGGTCGGCCGCGCTGTTGGAGGTGTAGCCGCCGTCGATCGTCTGTTCGGCGAACCACAGCCGGGGCGCGACGAATTCCGGGATGAGGCCCTGGTTGGCCAGCATCGTTGCGACCTTGCCGGCTTCTGCCGTGATTTGGGCGGGAGTGCGCAGATCGATTTCGGGCACGACATCGTCGTCGTGGAACTGCACGCCGTCGAAACCGAGCGGCTTGTAGAGCGCAAACTTGCCTTCGTGCGGGAACATCGCGCGCACGTTGGGCCCGAACGGATCGGCGCCCTCGCTGATGTTCCAGGGGCCGAAGGAAAAGCGGTAGACGGTGGGGGTGGACATGGGAAAGGACGTGGTTGAGCCGGCGGTTCGCTCGAATGCACTCGGCGCGATTGCGCCGAATTGGCGGGGCCCGGGCCTCAGACCTTGTCGACGATCCGGTCGGCGAGGCCGTACTCGATCGCTTCCTTCGCGTTCAGGTAGAAGTCGCGGTCGGTGTCGCGATTAATGCGCTCAAGCGGCTGGCCGGAGGCGGTGGCGAGAATCTGGTTCAACTCGGAGCGGAGTTTTTCCATTTCCTGCGCCTGGATGTTGATGTCGCTCGCCGGGCCGATCATGCGGCCGGAGATGAGTGGCTGGTGAATCAGGACGCGGGAGTGCGGGTAGAGGAGACGCCGGCCCTTGGCCGCGCCGCACAAAAGGATCGAGCCCATCGACGCGGCCATGCCGGTGACGACGACCGTGATCGGCGAGGTCACGAGCTGCATCGTGTCGTAGATCGCCATGCCGGCCGTGATCGAGCCGCCCGGGGAGTTGACGTAGAAAATGATCTCCTTCCCCGGGTTGATCCCTTCGAGATAAAGGAGTCTTTCCGTGATGTCCTTGGCCGTCGCGTCCGTGACCGCGCCCCAGAGGAAGATTTTTCGTTGTTCGAGGAACTTCTTCTGAATGAGCAGCGCCACCGGGGCGTTCTTCTTCATCGAGGATTCGTCCTCTTTCTCGTCGTCATCGTCCTCGTCGTCGAGACGGGGGAGGGGGGCGGAGAGTGCGGGTTGAAGATGGTCAAAATACATGGGGGGGTGGAACGTTGAGCGGCTACGGCCGATTGGCAAGTGCCGGCTACCGGATGGCGGGTGGTATGCCGCTGGGTGGATTTGGCTGCGCCCAGCCGCCTGGACCGGCCAATCCTCAATAGGCAATCTTGTCGGACTTGGCCTGCCATGCCTGAAACGACGCCTGCGCCTCGTCGCGCATCAGCGGCTGCATGGCGATCGCGCGGCGCTCGGGCGCCAGCGGGATCTGCCGGTAAATAAACTCGTCGTCGAAGCCGATGGCCGCCGCGTCGGCGCGCGTGCTGCCGTAGAATACCCGTGGAATGCGGGCCCAATAGATAGCGGCGAGGCACATCGGGCAGGGCTCGCAACTGGTGTAAAGCTCACACTCCTCAAGGGAGAACTTCCCGAGTTTACCGCATGCCTCCCGGATGGCGGTGATCTCGGCGTGGGCCGTCGGGTCATTGGTCGAGGTCACCCCATTGCTGCCACGGGCGATAATCCCGCCGCGGCGCACGATCACGCAGCCGAAGGGGCCGCCCCAGTTCTGGCGCATGCCGGCTTCCGCGAGCGCGATCGCTTCACGCATGAAAATTTGTTCCGGGGTCATCGAGGGCGTTCCGGGCACGGTGAATATCGTGGTGACACCTGACAACGCGATAACCACGCTGCGCGTCCATGGATTCCCTTCACCTTGCCGGGCTCGAAATTGTCGGGCCGATGAAGCCGCAGTATGCGGAAATATTCACGCCGGAGGCCTGCCGTTTCGTGGCGGATCTCTGCTCGAAATTTGGCGCGCGCCGCGAGGAGCTCCTCGCGCGGCGGGTCGCGCGGCAACGCGAGATCGATGCCGGCCGCATGCCCGACTTTCTCACTGAAACCGCGGCGGTGCGCGGCGGCGACTGGCGGGTCCCGCCGCCACCGGCCGACTTGCTTGACCGCCGCACGGAGATCACGGGGCCGGTCGATCGCAAGATGGCCATCAACGCCTTGAACTCCGGCGCGCAGTGCTGGATGGCGGACTTCGAGGACGCGACGGCGCCGACCTGGGAAAACGTGGTCGAGGGCCAGATCAACATGCGCGACGCGATCCGTCGGACGATCACCTTCACCTCGCCTGAGGGGAAAAATTACGCGTTGAAGGAAAAGACCGCGACCATCGTCACGCGGCCGCGCGGCTGGCATCTCGAGGAGAAGCACGTGCTTTTCAACGGCCGCCGGATTTCCGCGTCGCTGTTCGACTGGGGATTCTATTTTTTCCACAACGCGAAGGAGCTCCTCGCGCGCGGCAGCGGGCCGTACTTCTACCTGCCGAAGCTGGAAAGTCATCTCGAGGCCCGGTTGTGGAACGACGTTTTCATCCACGCTCAGGCCGCCCTCTGCGTCCCGCGGGGCAGTGTGCGGGTCACCGTCCTGATCGAGACGATTCTCGGTGCCATTGAGGCCGAGGAGATCCTCTACGAATTGCGCGAACACGCCTCCGGGCTGAATTGCGGCCGCTGGGATTACATTTTCAGCGTGGTGAAAAAATTCCGCAACCGGCCGGAGTACGTGTTCCCCGACCGTGCGCTGATCACGATGACGGTGCCGTTCATGCGGAACTACTGCCTGCACGTGATCAATGTCTGTCACCGCCACGGCGCTTACGCGATGGGCGGGATGGCCGCGCAGATTCCGATCAAGAACAATCCCGCTGCCAATGACACGGCGATGGCCAACGTGCGCGCGGACAAGGAGCGCGAGGCGACGGACGGCCACGATGGCACCTGGGTTGCCCATCCGGGCCTCGTGCCGGTCGCCTTGGAGGCGTTTGCCAAGCACATGAAGGGGCCGAACCAACTGCACCGCACCCACGATGTGACAACAACCGCGGCGATGCTGCTGGTCCCCCAGCGCGGGCCCATCACGGAAGCCGGGGTGAAGCGGAATCTCAGCGTCGGCATCCAGTATTTCGAGGCGTGGCTGGGCGGTTCCGGCTGTGAACCGATCTACAATCTCATGGAAGATCTGGCTACCGCCGAGATCTCGCGCGCCCAGCTCTGGCAGTGGCTGCGCTACGGCGCGACGCTTGAGGACGGCCGCAAGATCACGCCGGAACTCTACGATCAGTTCCTCGTCGAGGTATTGAAACAGGTTCGCGAGGAAAAAGGTGCGGCGCGCTACGACAGCGGGCATTTCAAGACGGCGGTCGAGGTGTTCATGCGCATGTCGAAGAGCAGCCAGTTCGACGAGTTCCTGTCGCTACCCGCCTACGAACTCCTGCCGTGATGGCCGGACGAGAACGCGATCTCGCGGCGTCCGATTCCACTGCGCCGCGAGATCGCGTTCGGGGAACCGGGCGGGTTCGGGCGTTTTTGAAACCGCGCTCTTCCCGGCGCTCGCCTTGGTTTGAAGCTGCCGCAGCATGAAATCGGACCTCGATTTGATCGTGCGCGGTGGAACGATCGTGACGCCCGCCGGCCTGCAGGTGGCGGATCTGGCGGTCGCGCACGGCCGCATTGTGAAGATTGCGCCGGAGATCATGGATGCCGCCGCGACCACGCTTGAGGCCGGGGGGCGGTACGTTTTCCCCGGCATCATTGATGCCCACGTGCATTTCAGCGAACCCGGCCACACCGATTGGGAAGGTATCGCCGCGGGGTCCGCGGCGCTCGCGGCGGGCGGCGGGACATGCTTTTTCGACATGCCGCACGATTCCGAACCGCCCGTGCTCGACGCCGCGCGGTTGCGCGAGAAGCGGGCGCTCGCCGAGGAAAAATCCTGTGTCGATTTCGCGCTCTGGGGCGGACTCACGCCGTGCAACCTCGACCAATTGGCCGCCTTGCGCGACGCGGGCGCGATCGGCTTGAAGGCGTTTCTGGGTACGAGCGGGGTCGATGGTTTTCCCGGGGTCGATGCCGGCGTGTTGCGCGAAGGCATGAAGCGGGCGGCGCGGCTTGGCCTGTTGGTCGCGGTGCAGGCCGAGGATGCCGTGCTCGCGGCGAAATTCACCGCGGTGCAAAAGGCGAAGGGACGTGCCACCGCCAAGGCGTGGCTCGATGCCCGGCCGGTCGAAGTCGAGGTAGCGGCGATCCGGGTCGCGCTCGAACTGGCCGGCGAGACGGAATGTTCCCTGCATCTCTTGCAGGTGAGCAGCCCGGAAGGGCTGGCGCTCGTCGACGAGGCGCGGGCACAGCGCGTGGACGTCACCGCGGAAACTTGTCCGCATTATCTCTTGCTGAACGACCGGGACGTGGCGCGGATCGGCGCGCCCGCCCGGTGTGTGCCGCCGATCCGCGACGAAAAGCGACGGATCGAGCTCTGGGCGGACCTGCGCGGCGGCCGGATTCACACGCTCGCTTCGGGTCATTCACCGGTTCCCGCCGACCGAAACACGCCGGATAACTTTTTCGATCTCCCGGGCGGAATCGCTGGTGTGCAACACGGCTTTCAGTTGATGCTGTCCGAAGCTGCGGCCTCGATCGAAAAAGATTTGCCCGTGCTCGCCGCGGTGCTGGCCCGCAATGTCGCGCGGCGATTCCGACTGGAGGGGCGCAAGGGATTGCTGGCCGCGGGCTGCGAGGCGGACTTCACGATCGTCGAGTTTGGTCCGGCGCGGACGATTGCGGCCGACGAGTTGTGGACGTGGCATCGCGTCAGCGCCTATGTCGGCCGCCGGAGCAAGGCGCGCGTGACGGACACCTATGTGCGCGGCAATGCGATCTATGCCGCCGGGCGGCTCGTGAATCTGCCGCCGCGGGGACGCTTCCTCACGCCGGAGAAGGCGTAGCCGGTCCCACCAGCCAGGGTCTTTTGTTTTGGCTCGAAGTGGAGCTGCGCCGCCCTCGGCGCGGACGTCCTCTAGTGCGCTAATGCACCTTCGCGTAGTCCCGGTTGAACCACGCCTTCGTGCCGATGAGCATGAGGACGCCGGTGCCGGCGCAAATGAGACCGGCCACCGTCATCAGGTGGGCGATGCCCAGGCTCTGCTTCCACATCCCGCCGAGCAGCGGGCCGAGCCCGGCGCCGACCGAGGAGAAAAAGTTCAGGAATCCCACCGAGGAGGCGCGCGTGTCGACTGGCACGATCTCGAAGCCCGCGGCGAAGACATTCGCCATGACGAGGCCGGTGCCGAGCCCCACCGCGATCGAGATGAGTTTCGTGTAAAGCAGGGAGTCAAAACTGCCGAGCAAGTGGTAGCACGGAGCGCAGAACAACAGGCCGAGTCCGATCGCGTAGAACCGGGCGGCGTGCCAGCGCCGATACAGGCGGTCGGCCAGCCAGCCGCCGCCCGTCATGCCCACAAGCGTGGCGCCCTGCAGGTAGATCGTGGCGGCGAGCGACGCGTCGGCCAGGCCGAGGGAGAATTTCTCGCGGAAGAAGGTGGGCAGCCACGCATACAGGAGCCAGAGGCCGAAGCTGTGCAGCGCGAAGACGGCACCGAGGAGGAGATAGCTCGGGATTTTCACCAGCGGTACGATGGCCAGCATGCTGCCCGATTTCTTGGTTTCGGCGTGGATCGATCCGGCGGAGCGCTTGAGGGCCAGATGGTAGGGGATGGCATAGAGCAGGCCCATGATTCCGAGAATGAAGAAGGCTGCCCGCCACTGGCCGCGGTCCGCCATGGTGCCGCTGAACCAGCCGCCGAAAACGACCCCGAAAATCTGGGCGGTTTTTAAGATGCCCACGGCCCGGGAGCGCGCGCCCGGCGGATAGGCGCTCCCCGTCAGCGAAATCGCGGCGGGCATATAAAGCGATTCGCTGATGCCGAGTAGCGCCCGGCAGACGAGAAACAGCACGACGGACGTCGCCAGTCCGGTGAGCATCGTGCAAAGGCTCCACAAAATGAGGCTGAGCACGACCAACCGGCTCTGCGAAAACTTGTCGCCGATCTGGCCCGCGATGGGCGAACCCACTCCGTAGATGAAACTGAACACCGTTCCGATCAGGCCGAGCTGTACGTCCGTGAAACCGAGTTCGGTCTTCAGGATCGGATAAATGGAAAACACTGCTTGCCGGTCGCAGTAATTGAGCAGGTAGGCGATCCACATGGAGCCGACCAAGACCCCCGGCCCCAGCGCGGCATTCGTCGAGGGGCGGGCTTCGGATTGATTGGCTAGCGCGGGGGGGGCGCCCATGGGGTATTTGGATTAGGCCGGTGCCCAGCACGGGGAGACAAGCGCAATATCTCCGGCCGGCGGCGTGAAGCCCGGGGACTTTCGTTTTGGCTCGAAGTGGAGCTACGCCGCCCTCGGCGCGGGCTCGCACCGCTTACGCGCCGAGGGCGGCATGTCCCCAGGAGGCGGATTTCAAAACAAAAGTCTCTGACGTGAAGCCCGGCCAACCGACGCTCTTCCTGCAGCCGCGTTGACCCTACTAAGATGGCAACCAATAGTTGACGAATAACGATTCGGCCCGGGTTGCGGGCTGGCGTGGTCGGGCTTCGGCAACGGGGCGCCGGCCGGCGCGTGGGGATCCGAATTGACAGCGCCCGTGGCGGACGGAACCCTGCGCCTTCGCTGCATGAAAATCACTGACGTCGAGGGAATCATGCTCCGCCTGCCGAACGTGAAACCGATCGGCGATGGCTGCCAGTCGGTCCTGATCATTCGCGTCCACACTGACGCCGGGATCACCGGCATTGGCGAGGCGCACACGAATCCGCTGGTGAGCAAGGCGATCCTCGACGCGCCGTTGTGCTCGGTGTCAGCCGAGGGCTTGCGCAGCCTGCTGATCGGCGAGGACCCGCGCGATATCGGCCGGCTGTGGGACAAGATGTACCGCCACACCCAGACCTACGGGCGGCGCGGCATCGCGATGCACACGATCAGCGGCATCGACATCGCGCTGTGGGATATTCTCGGCAAGGTCGCGGGTCTGCCGTTGCACCGGCTGCTGGGTGGCGCGCGCCGGGCCGCGATGCCGCTTTATGCGAGCGACCTGTCGCAGTCGTCGCTGGCGGCAACGCTGGCGCTGGCGGGCAAGCACAAGGCTGCCGGCTACCGCGCGATGAAATTCGGCTGGGGTGGACTGGGCAACGACGTGCGCAAGGACATTGCCGTCGCGGCGGCGATCCGCCGCGAGGTCGGCGACGACACCGACATCATGATCGATATGGGTTTCGCGGTGCCGTTCGACGACGCGGTGCGCCTCAGCCGCGGCCTGGCCGAATCGCGGATCTACTTTCTCGAGGAGCCGCTTTCGCCGGACGACGTCACGGGTTTTGCCAAGCTGGTGGCGGTGTCACCGACGCCGATCGCGACCGGCGAAAAGGAAAGCACCCAGCATCCCTACCTTGACCTCATGGACCGGGGCGGCCTGCGGATCATTCAGCCCGATGTGGCGCGCGTCGGCGGGATTTCCGAGGCCATGCGCATCGCGGCGCATGCCGAGGCCCGCAATGTGCGCGTGATCCCGCATTGCTGGTCCACGGACATCCTGGTGGCCGCCACGCTCCACTTTACCGCGACGTTGCGCGACTGTCCGTATTTGGAGTTCAACGCCACCGACAATCCGTTGCGCACTGATCTCCTGGTGAATCCCTTCCGGCCGGTGAACGGCGAGTTGCGCGTGCCGGACAAGCCCGGCCTGGGGATCGAACTGAACGAGGAGACTCTCGCCCGGTATCGTTGGGCGGGAGTCTGAAGCGGACTCCGGGAGACTTTCCCGGGTTGGTGATGCCGGCGAAGCGAGCGACGGCAGACTTGCGGTGAGCCGGCGGACTCATTGAGTCACGCCCATGGCCAGACCCGACGACGCTCCGAAGATTATTTTCTCCATGCTCGGCGTTTCGAAGAAAATCGAGCGCAAGGAGATCCTCCGCGACATCTCGCTCTCGTTTTTCTACGGAGCGAAGATCGGGGTGCTCGGCCTCAACGGCTCCGGCAAATCGTCGCTCCTCCGCATTCTCGCGGGCCGCGACACGGAAATCGACGGGCGCCTGCATTTCGAGCCCGGCTACAAAATCGGCATGCTCGAACAGGAGCCGCACCTCACGCTGGGTGCCACCGTGCGCGGCTGCGTCGAGGAAGGGGTGAAGCACCTGACCGATCTAACGGCAGCCTATGATGCGACATGGGACGAGTTGAGTGCCGCCAAAACCGACAAGGAAAAGGACGTCGTCGCGGAGAAGCAGTCCAAGCTGCAAGAAAAAATTGACGCGCGCGGCGCCTGGGATGTCGCGCCGCAAGTCGAGATGGCGATGGACGCATTGCGCTGTCCGCCCGGCGAAGCGATCGTCGACCAGCTCTCCGGCGGTGAACGCCGCCGCGTCGCGCTCGCGCGGTTGCTCCTGCAGAAGCCGGCGATTCTTCTCCTTGACGAGCCGACGAACCATCTCGATGCCGAGAGCGTGAACTGGCTCGAGCAGCATCTCGCGCGCTACGAAGGTACGGTCATCGCCGTCACGCACGATCGCTATTTCCTGGACAACGTCGCGCAGTGGATTCTGGAGCTGTCGCACGGGCATGGGATTCCGTGGCAGGGAAATTATTCCTCATGGCTCGAGCAGAAGCAGGCCCGCGCGGGAGTCGAGCAGCGCACCGAGGACAAGCGGCAAAAGGCGATGGCGCGCGAACTCGCGTGGATTCGCCAGTCGTCGCGGGCGCGCGTCACGAAATCGCAGGCGCGCATCAGCTCCTACGAAAACATGCTCAAGCAAAACGTAACCGAGAAGGAGAAGGAGTTTGAAATCATGATCCCGCCGGGGCCGCGGCTCGGCGCACTCGTGGTCGAGGCGAAAAATCTCTCGAAAAGTTACGGCGACAATGTGCTGTTCGAAGACGTGAACTTTTCACTGCCGCCCGGTGGCATTGTGGGGGTCATCGGTCCGAATGGCGCGGGCAAGACGACGATGTTCCGCCTCATCATCGGGGCCGAGAAACCCGATGGCGGCACCCTCCGCGTCGGCGACACGGTGAAGATCGCCCATGTCGACCAGTCGCGCGATTCCCTGCCCGATGGCGAAACGATCTGGCAGGCGATCAGCGGCGGGGAGGAGATCATGAAGCTCGCCAATCGCGAGGTGAACAGCCGCGCGTATTGTGCGCAGTTCGGTTTCACGGGCGCGGACCAGTCGAAGAAAGTCGGTGCACTCTCTGGCGGCGAGCGCAACCGCGTGCACCTCGCCCGCCTCCTCAAGAGCGGAGCCAACCTCATCCTGCTCGACGAGCCGACGAACGATCTCGATGTGAATTCGATCCGTGCGCTCGAGGAAGGCCTGGAAAATTTTGCCGGCTGCGCCGTCGTGGTCTCGCACGATCGCTGGTTTCTTGACCGCGTGGCGACCCACATCCTCGCGTTCGAGGGCGACAGCTACGTCCACTGGTTCAATGGGAATTTCACGAGCTACCAGGAGGATCTCCGCCGCCGGAAGGGCAAGGAGGCCGACCAGCCCCACCGGATCAAATACCGGAAGCTCACGCGGTAAGATTTATCACTCCCTCGATTTTCTCCGCGGATGATGCAGATGCTCGCGGAGGGCAGACATCAAAATCGATCCGGGATAATCCGTGTTCTCTGCGGTTGAGTTTTGGTGCTTTTTGACTTGAGCGTCATTTCCGGAATAGAGTTGCAGCCCAAATCCTCTCATCGCGATGACCCGCCTTCCTTTGCTTCTTGGCGCCTTTGCGCTTCTTTCTCCGCTCATGAATGCCGCTGACAACAAAACCGAATCCCTCGTCCTAGGCGGCGGTTGCTTCTGGTGCACCGAGGCCGCCTACGAGCTGCTGCCCGGCGTGAAGGGCGCCGTGAGCGGTTATGCCGGCGGCAAGGAGCCGAACCCGACCTACGAGCAGATTTGCGCGCACGCGACCGGCCACGCCGAGGTGATCCGGATCGACTATGATCCGGCCCAGGTGACGCTGGAACGGCTGCTCGATTATTTCTGGCACGTGCACAACCCGACCCAGGTGGGCGGGCAGGGGAACGATCACGGGCCGCAGTATCGCTCGATCATCCTCTACGCGAACGCGGAGCAGAAGGCGGCCGCGGAAAAATCGCGGGGCGCGGCGGCCAAGGTGTTTCGCGACCCGATCACGACGGAGATCGTGCCGTTGGAAAAATTCTGGCCGGCGGAAAAGTACCATCAGGACTATTTTCGCAACAACCCGAACGCGGGTTATTGCGCCTACGTGATCGCACCGAAGATCAAGAAGCTGGAGAAGAAAATCGGGGCGGCAACGAAGTAGGCGAAGAAATCAGAATCACTGGACAAGCAGAGGCGGACGGTCGGGGAAAGGGAACCGCTGATGGGATTTCGCCAACGTGCGAAATCTTATCGGTGCCCTTTGCCTCATCGGCTCCGGTTCACTCACTGGCGCTCGCTTATCGCGAGCGGAAAATTGGACGGCGGTTAAGCCGCTCTTCGTCACGCATGCTCATTGCACTTATGTCGCCGCCGCTTCGGATTTCCGACATTAAATCCAGCGGGCCGCCCCGATATTCAATCCACCCCTTGGCAAACGCGCGGCCTTCTGCATGGTGGGCTCATGTTTGTCGACGAGTGCACAGTAAAACTAACGGCCGGTGACGGCGGGCGCGGCTGCATCAGCTTCCGCCGGGAAAAATACGAGCCGTGGGGGGGGCCCAACGGCGGCGACGGTGGCCGCGGGGGCGATGTGATCCTGCTCGGCGACGTGAACACCAACAATCTGGTCGACTACAAGTTCCAGCCGCACTGGCGCGCTGAACGGGGCGAGCACGGGCAGGGGGCGGACTGTCACGGGCGCGACGGCAAGCCGAACCTCATGAAGCTGCCGCTCGGCACGGTCGTGCTCGACCTGGCCACGGACAAGCCCGTTGCGGAACTCATCGAGGACGGCCAGCAGATCGTCCTCTGCAAGGGCGGCAACGGCGGGTGGGGGAACACGCATTTCAAGACCTCGACCAATCGGGCGCCCAAGCGCGCGAATCCCGGGCATCCCGGCGAGCACGGGCACTATCGGCTGGTGTTGAAGAGCATCGCCGACGTGGGGCTGGTGGGCTTTCCGAATGCCGGCAAGTCCTCGCTGATGACGCGCATCACCAAGGCGCGGCCGAAGACGGCGGCCTATCCGTTCACGACCCTGCATCCGCAGATCGGGGTCATCGACTATTCCGACGAAGTGAAGGGGACCAAGCGGCTGCTCCTTGCGGATGTCCCCGGCCTAATCGAGGGCGCCCACGAAAACCGCGGGCTGGGCCATCGCTTCCTCCGGCACATCGAGCGCTGCGCGCTGTTGATGTTTCTCGTCGACATGGCGGGTACCGATGCCCGGAAACCGGTCGACGACTACAAGCATCTCCTGAACGAGCTGAAACTTTACGACCCGAAAATGCTCGATAAGCCGCGGCTGGTCGTGGCCAACAAGATGGACAAGCCGGAGGCGGCGGCGCTGCTGGCGAAATTTAAAACCAAGTACAAGACCGTGGACCTGCTGAAGATCTCCTGCCTGACGGGCGACGGACTCGACCGGTTGAAGAAAGAATTATTAAAGCGAGTAGGTAAGTTTCGCGCCAAAGAAAAAGCGTCGCTTGCCGCGGTCGGTTGAGCCAATTTTTCCTTCGCATGTCCAAGTAACATCGTCCCCTCATGATGCGCGCCAACCGCCTGCTCGGCGCGTCGTTGGTGGAGCACAATCTGGTGAAGATCGAGGACCTCGAGACGGCGAACGAGAAGCTGATCGAGCTGGTGGCGATGGACCAGCCGCGGCAGAGCACCATCCTGGGCATCCTATCTGCGGTGATCCCCCGAAATCTGGTCCACTTGTAATGTTAGTCTGCGGCCCTAAAAGGAGCCGAGACCATGAAAGGCAAGAGCCACACGACGGAACAGAAGATCCGCATTTTGCGGGAAGCCGATGGCGGCAAGAGCATCGTGGCAGTGAGCAAGGAGCATAACATCTCCGAGGTCACATTCCATCGTTGGAAGCGGCAGTTCGGCCAACTCGACGTCAACGAAGCCAAACG
>SIBR01000046.1 GCA_009695065.1 Opitutus sp.
CCTTCGGTGAGCCCAAAATAACGATCCAAGCGCAGACCGGTGTCAGCCGTGATGGCGCGCTTACCAGCCAGAATCGCCGTGATGCGGGTCAGGGGCACGCCAATCTCCTTGGCCAACCGGTAGGCAGAGAGCTCCATGGGGGCAATAAACTCCTCCTGGAGCATTTCGCCGGGCGTGAGGAGCGGCAGGGATTTGGTTTTCATGGGTTCAGTGATAATCGACGATTTCCACCTCTTCGGCTCCATTGGTGGTCCATCGAAAACAGATGCGCCATTGGTCGTTGATCCGGATGGAATGCCGGCCATCACGGTCCCCGCGCAAGGCCTCCAGGCGGTTGCCGGGCGGAACGCGCAGGTCGGACAGATTCATGGCAAGGTCGATTTGGACGAGTTTGCGGCGGGCGGTGCGCTGGAAGGTGGGAGGAAAATCCGGGACCTGGCGGTCATTGAAAATCGCGGCAGTAGCGGGACAGGCGAACGACCGGATCATCGTTCGCTACGGTGTTCCGCGCCGATGGTTACGTCAAGCGTTACTAAGGCAACGACAAGCCAGAATCGGGAGATGAGCCAAATGGAGTCAGGCTTTATCGTTTGCAGCGCGCCAGCTTCTCGCGCTGGAGCAGCCCGATCGATCGCAGAAGAGCGGAAGCAAGAAATCAGCGAACCGGCCAATCCCGTCAGCGTGCTCCGAAAACTCCGCCGCGCTCGCGTCACGCGCCAGCCGGATCGTTCCGCGTCTTCGTCCTTTCGCGCTTTCGCGATCCAAAGATTTTTGCCGAACCAGCACGAAACCGGCAAACGCCTACGGCCGGCCGACTTTTTTCGCGAGTTCGGCGACCTTGCCCACGAGGGCATCCTGGGTCTGCGGCGCGAACCAGCCGTCGGCGCCGATCAGGCCGCGGGTCTCGTAACCGCCCTCGCGGAGCACCCGCGCCGACGGCACGTAGCCAAAACCCTCGTTGCAGTAGGCTGCCACCCAGAGATTCAGCGGCCCGATGGCGGCCTCGACGAGTTGCACGTAGTCGACCACCACCTCGCTCGGCAGGGCCACGAAGGTGAGGTCGCGGCCGAACTGCCAGACCGCCACCGGAGCGGTGTAGTGCGTCAGGGGCTTCTCCCCTCGCTCCAACATCCCCAGCAGCTTGCGCGCGGTGTCGCTCTGCCAGCCGGGTGAACTTGCCGCCAGCGGCTTGAGCGCCTCGATCGTGGGCGACTGCAGCGGCAGATCGACCCGGCCCAGCGAAACGGTCAGCGGGCCGGCGATCGGACGGAGCTTCGCCTCGAGCACGCGGGCCACCTCGGCGGCGAGTTCCGCGCCGTGCTTGCGCGTGTTGTCCAGGCCTTCCCGCGGAAAGGGATTCGCGTCGCCGCCGCACCCCATCATGAACATCGCCTGGGTGCCGGGATATTTTTTCTCAAGATCGTGCTCGGCATACCCGGCGTAGTCGCCGCACAGCTCGTAGTTTTGCGAGCCGAGCGTCGTGTTGTGGCACGCGGCGCCAAAGAGCACGGCGCGCGGCCTCCCGTCGGCCCCGTCGATCCGCAAGACGGGCACGCTGCGATCGACTGGCCCCCGTGGATTCACCCCGAGGATGACGCCGCGCGGCGTGAACTCGCGCCGGTTCATGACGAAGTTAATGATGCCCTGCCCGTGCGACAGCCGGGCCGGTTCGAGCCGGGCATTCGCCTGCGCCACCAATTCGACGAGGCGGTCGATGAGCCACTGCGTGTAGGCGACGCGATTCTCCGCGTCGGCCACCGAGATTCCGGCGCCCGGGGTGACCTTCATGCTCAGGTTCGGACCTGCGTGATTGTGCGCCCAGCTCAGCAGGATCTGCTCCCGCTGCAGTCCCGTTTTGGCCGTGATGCGCTCCGTCAACGGATCGACAAACGCCGCCGGCATCGCGCCCAGGTCGGTGGTCACCATCACGGCCCGCCGGCCCTGCGCGTCCTCCAGCACCAGCGCCTTGGCGTAGATATCCTGCGCAACGCGTTCGAACGGCTTCACCCGGTTCGCGTAACCGTACATCAGCACCGGCTTTTCGGGCGTGATCTTGACCGCGGCGAGGCCCGCCTTCCAGTCCTCCGCCCCCAACGCGGAGGAGAGGAAAATCAGAACGGTGAGGAGGAACGGGAGCGGGGTTTTCATAAGGGAAAGACTGCCGGGATTCACTCCGCTGCTATCCCGTCACGGGCGCGCGGCGGTTTCCTCCGGCCAGTGCTGCCGGAGCTTGGCCCGCACAAAGCGCACGCTCTCGGCCAGCTGGTCCATGCCGTCGACGCCATCCTCGATGCTCACCCAGCCGCCGAAGCCCACGCCGCGCAACGTGCTGAAGATCGCATCGTAGTCGTTGAGCCCGCGGCCGATCGTGCCGTGGCGCAGCCGCTTCGCATAACCCTCGGCGCCCGTCTCGTCGCGCCGCAAGTCCTCGATGGTGCCCTCGGCGAGAAAGCGGTCGCTCGCGTGCATCGTCACGACGCGGTGCTTCACGCGCTGCAGCAACTCCAGGGGGTCGTCGCCCGCGAGGAACGCGTTGCTCGGATCGTAGTTCACGCCGAAGTGCGGATCGTGGATCCGCCCGACCAGATCGCAGAAGACGTCCATCTTCTGCGCAAACTCGGGGAAATTCCAAAAATCGTCCTTGTAGTGGTTCTCGATGATCAGCGTCACGCCGCAGGCCCGCGCCTCGGGCAGGCAGGCCTCGATGCTCTCGACCACGAGCGAAAGTCCGTGCTCGCGCGTCAACTCGGGCCGGCGCTGGCCCGACAGCACGCGGCAGAATTTCCCGCCGAGGGCCGCGGTCATGCGGATCCAGTTCTTCTCCTTCTCCACCTCGCGCCGGCGGAACTCCGGATCGGGGTGCGAAAAGTCCGGGGAGCAGCACAGCATCGGGATGACCAGGCCGCGTTCCTCGACCTCGCGCCGGGCCTGCGCCCAATTCGCGGGATCGGCGAGCTCGTGAAAGCCGCTGTAGTATTCCAGGCCGTCGACGCCAAGCGGCGCCGCCAGGTCGACCCATTCGCGGAGCGTCATCGAACCTTCGCGGCACAGCGGGCGGATATACGCCTTGGGGAAAACAGCCAGTCGGGGCATCATGGTTGGAGGATGTTTCGCGGCCACTCGCGGCCGCGGGCGCAAAGAATCGTCAGACCTTCGGCGGATTGCGCCCGTGGATGCAGAACTGCTCCATGTCCACCACCGCACCGGTGATGGGTCGCGATTCGTCGCCGAGCCAGTACACCGCCGCCGCCGCGATTTCCTCCGGCCGGATGAGCCGGCCCGAAGGCACGAGGCTCCGGGAGAGTCGCTCGGGCCAGTCAGGCGACTGGCCATCGGCGACCTGCATCGCGTATTCGCGCTCCGTCAGCACCCAGCCGACGTTGAAATGGTTGAACCGCACGCCTTCGGTCGAATGGGCGTTGGCCAGGTTGCGCGAGAGGGTCTGGAGGGCGCCCTTGGAAATACTGTAGTCGAGCAGCGTCCCCTCGCCGCTGAGCGCGTTGATCGACCCGATGTTGAGCACGCAACCGCCGTGCTGCTTGAGCTGCGAGTAGGCCGCCTGGATGATCAACAGCGGGGCGCGCACGTTAATCGCCATCATGCGATCGAAAAAGGCCGCCTCCGTCGTCGCCAGCGTGCTCCGGGTGACGAGGGCGGCGTTGTTGACGATGGCGTCGACGCGGCCGAAGGCCTGGATCGCGGCGGCCACGATTCGCGGCGCGCACTCGGGATCGACGAGGTCGTCGAGGTGCAGCGCCGCACTGGCCCCGAGTTTGGCCACCACTTTTTTGCCGCCGACGCCATCGATGCCATGGATCAGCACGCGCGCACCCTCGTGCACCGCGCGCTCCGCGATCGCCTGGCCAATGCCGCTCGTGCTGCCCGTGACGATGATGACTTTGTCGCGCAGTCGCATAAAGGGAATTTCCTTAAACCGGTTTCAGCACGGCTTTCACGATCTCGCCCGAGTGCATCTTTTCAAAGGCCTCGTGCCAGCTCTCCAGTCCCCACACGCCGCCGAGCACCGGCCGCACGTCGAGCTGGCCCGACGCCAGCAGCGCGAGCACGCGCTCCCAGATCGGCCAGTTGTGGCTGAAGCTGCCCTGCAGCGTGATGTTCTTCTGCACCAGGGGATCGAGGGAGAAATTCAACGGCTGCGGGCCCCAGCCCACCTTGCTGATCCAGCCCGCCGGCCGCACTAGCTCCAGCGCAGCCTTCAGCGCCGCCGATGCGCCCGCCGCATCGATCACTCCGTCCACGCCGAGCCCGTCGCGGGCCTGCGCCCACGCCGTCGCGTCGCCGATGATCGTCTGGCAACCGTAGGCTTTTGCCACGTCGAGCCGCGCCCGGTCGCGCTCGAGGCCCACGAGCGCCACTTCCGCCCCAGCGAGTCGCGCCATGGCTGCGCACAAAATTCCGATCGGTCCCGGCCCCAAGACGATCACGCGATCGCCGGGCTTGATCTTCGCGTTGTTGACCACGGCGTTGTAGGCCACGCAGCAGGGCTCGGTGAGGGCCGCGTGCTCGATCGCCAGTCCCGCCGGCACCCGGTGCAGGCAGCGCGACGGCACCCGCACGAAACGCGTCATCGCCCCGTCGACCCCGTAGCCGAAACCCTTGCGCGTCGGGTCGAGGTTGTAGAGGCCCGCGCGGCTCATCGGGTTGTTCGCGTCGATCACCGCCGCGGTTTCGCTCACGACCAGATCGCCCTCCTGCCACGCCTTGACCGCGGAGCCCAGCGCCGCGATGCGCCCGCCAAATTCATGGCCGAGCACCACGGGATAATTGACCTTCCAGCTGTGGGAGGCCGTCCACTGGTGCAGGTCGCTCCCGCACACGCCGACCGCCTCTACCGCGAGGATCACATCGTCGGGTCCCGGTTCGGGACGCACGAATTCACGCAACTCCACGCTGTGGGGCGCGGAGGAAAAATTGACGACAGCGGGATTTTTCATCGGGCGGGAGAATTGCGCGAGCGGCCCACCGGCACGTCGCCATGGCCGTGCACGCGGTCGCAGATGATCCGCAGCGTGCCCTCGAGGTTGCCGTCGGCGGTCTTGAAAGCGTCCGCATCCACCGCGAGCGGCGCCCCGATTACCACGAGCGGCGCGCCGTACTCCGGCGTGCGCACGGCCTGCTCGAGCGTGAGGCCGCCCACCGCCTGCACCGGGAGGCTCACCGCGGCCACGATTTCGCGCAACTGGTCGAGCGGGCTCGGCATCCGCCGCCCCGCCGCCGCGATCCCGCGCCGCTCGTCGTAGCCGATGTGGTGGATCACGTAGTCGCAGCCAAAGTCCTCGATCATCCGCGCGCCCGCCACCATGTCGGGGCAGCCGAGATTGTCGCCCATCACCTTCACCCCGTGATCGCGCCCGGCCTTCACGACGCATTTCAGGGTCTCCTCGTGGGCCCGGGCCATGACGACGACGTGCGTCGCCCCCGCCTTGGCCATCATCTCGGCCTCGAGATAACCGCCGTCCATCGTCTTTAGGTCGGCCACGATCGGCACGCCGGGAAACCGCTCGCGCAACGCCCGCACGCCGCGCAGGCCCTCGGCGAGGATCAGGGGCGTCCCCGCCTCCAGCCAGTCGACGCCCGCCCGTCGCGCGAGCATGGCCGTGGCCAGCGCTTCATCGAGATTGGTGAGGTCGAGCGAGATTTGGACGATGGGGAGCATGAGGGGGGACGGTCGCCCGAGAGTTGGCCGTGCGAGACCGCGCCGTCAACGCCGGACCGTCCGCGCCGCATCGCACTCGCACTTCGCGATTGCCGCTCCCAACGCCCGGTCCTTGGCTATGCGCTCCACAATGCATTTCACGCACCTCGCCTGCACGCTCTGCGGCCAGACCCACGACGCCACCGTCCCGCAAAACGTCTCCGCCTGCTGCGGCAAGCCGCTCTTCGCCAACTACGACCTCGCGGCCGCCGCGCGCACCCTGACGAAGGAGTCGCTCCGCTCACGCGTGAAGTCGCTCTGGCGCTACCGCGAGGTCCTGCCGGTGAAAAACGAGTCCGACATCGTCACGCTGGGCGAGGGCTGGACGCCGCTGCTGCCCGCCCCGCGGCTCGGCGCGAAACACGGGCTCACCAAGCTCTTCATCAAGGACGAGGCGCAGAACCCGACCGCGAGCTTCAAGGCGCGCGGCATGACCACCGCCGTCTCGATGGCGAAGCAGTTCGGCCTCAAAAAGCTCGCCGTCCCCTCCGCCGGCAACGCCGCCGGCGCCCTCGCCGCCTACGCCGCGCGCGCCGGCATGGAGGCCCACATCTTCATGCCGCGCGACACGCCCCGCGCCAACATCATCGAGTGCGAACAGATGGGCGCACACGTCACGCTCATCAACGGCCTGATCACCGACTGCGGCGCCGAGGTCGCGAAGCGCAAGACCGCCGAGGGCTGGTTCGACGTCTCCACTCTGAAGGAGCCCTACCGGGCCGAAGGCAAGAAGACACTCGGTTACGAACTCGCCGAACAACTCAACTGGACGCTCCCCGACGTCATTCTGTACCCCACGGGCGGCGGCACCGGTCTCATCGGCATGTGGAAGGCCTTCGACGAAATGGAAAAACTCGGTTGGATCGGCTCGAAACGCCCGCGGATGTTCACGGTGCAGGCGAGCGGCTGCCAGCCCATCGTCCGGGCGTTCGAGGCGGGCGAAAAATTCGCCGCCGAGCATCTTGGCGCCACGACCCGCGCCTCCGGCCTGCGGGTCCCGAAAGCCATCGGCGACTTCATCATGCTCGATGCCCTGCGCAAATCCCACGGCGGGGCCATCGCCATCACCGACGAGGAAATGATCGCCTGTACCCGGGAGGTGGGCGCCGCCGAGGGCGTGTTCCCCGCGCCGGAAGGCGCCGCGTGTTACGCTGCCCTCAAGCACCTGCTCGCCGCGAAGAAGATCACGCCCGACGACACCGTCGTTCTCTTCAACACGAGCACCGGCCTGAAGTATCTGGAGTGCTACGGCAGCAGCTGAGGCTCGGGCGCGGCCGGCAATTCCCAACCGGGCAAAGCCGGAACCAGGACTTTCCGCAGATAACGCGGATCGTCGCGGATAAATGCTTGGTTCAATCCGCGACCACTCGCGACATCCGCGGGGAAAGCATCGGAGCGCTCCACGAAAGATCGTCGCAAACCTGCACGTTGTTCGCGAGTGAGGGTCTAACGGGGCGGTCGCCCCAGCCCGGCGAGAGGTATCATGGAAAAACCCAAACCGAGGGCACCGCTAATCCTCGCTAATCTTCGCTCAGCACGAGCTCAATTCCGCTGGCGGCTTACGCGCCACGCCGATTCGGCGAGGCCATCAAACCCTCCAGGCGCCGTCTTCCGAAAATCAGCGAAGATCAGCGGTTCAAGATTTTGGCTTCCGTAGTCAAACTCTGCCCCGCCGACGCCTCTTGCATCCAACCGCAAGGCGCCCGCTTACCGCACTTGCAGCGTATCGCCCTCGAACGTCAGGCCGAGCGACGGCACGACGACCGCCTTGCGTGCGCCCGCTTTTTTCACCCGCCCGGCGAGCCAGGCGTCGTAACCGGTCGCCTTTGCCACCGCGAGCGCGGCGTCGACGAGTTGCGGCGCCACGTAGGCCGCGAAGCCCACGCCCTGGTTGAAAGTCGCATACATCTCGCGCCGCTCGATCGGACCGGCTTTTTCCAAAAACTGAAACAGGGCCGGCGCCGGACGCGGATGCGTGATCTCGTAAACAAACGGCTCCTCCAGCCGCATGAGTTTCCGCCAGCCGTGGCCGGTCACGTGCGCGACATAGTTGAGCTTCAGCCCCCGCTTTTGGCATTCGCGCACAAAGGCCACGTAGATGACCGACGGCGCCAGCAACGCTTCGCCGAAACTGCGCGGATCGCCAAAGCCGATCGGCGTGCGATAGCCGTCGGGTAATTGCGCGGCCACCCGGCGGCACAGCGACAGACCATTCGTCTGCACGCCGGAGGAAGCGAAAAAGATAATGCCGTCGCCGTCCTGCACGTCGCCCGTGATGCGGAGCGACTTGGGCGCAATCTTCCCGATGGCGGAACCGGCAAGCACGATCGCCTCCGGCTCGACGATCCCGCCGAGCGTCGGCGTCTCGCCGCCGCCCCACACCGCACCGGCCGTCCGGCAGCCCTCGGCGAAACCGTCGACGAGCGCCTGCGCCCGCGCCGCATCGCCGAACCAGCCGGAGTCCCCCACCGCCGCGTGCATCGCCACCGAAATTGGGAGCGCGCCGCAGGTGATGAGGTCGTTGACCATGGTGGCGACAGTATCGATCGCAATCTCGCGGTAGTAGCACTTGCCCGTCACCGCGTGCACCGCATCGGCCACGAGATTCTTCGTGCCCAGCCCTTCCTCCACGTGCGCCAGAAAGTGGTCCGCCGCCTCGATCAAATACGCACTTTCGCCCCGCGTCGTCGCCGGCTCGGCATAACCGTGATCCCGCAATGCCGCCGCCGTCGGCCGGGCCGCCTTCTGGCAGGCGCGCTTGAACGCGTCGAGCTGGTCGTAGCGGACGCCGGAGGATTCGTAGGAAAGGGACATGCGGTGTGACTTAGGGCGGGTGACGTTGGAAACGTTGCGGTCAGATGAGCGCGGCAACCACGACGACTACAGCGGTCGCGCTCAATAACTTCTTCCGTCCTGCTTTTCGTAATAATTCACGTAAGCTTGATTCACCACGCGGTAGCCCCCCGGCGTGGGATAATTGCCGGTGAAATACCAGTCGCCGCGATGCTGAGGTACGGCCACATGGAGGTTTTCGATCGTTTGGAAAATCACCTCGAACTCGCCCTTCCACTCGAGCTGCCGCGGGCGGACCAGTTCCATGACCTTGTGCGAAATCTCGTCGGGGGTGAAAGGAGCGTAGATCCGGCGCACATGATTTTCCGTGCCGCCCTTGGCCACTTCCGCGCGGCAAAGCGCGTAGACTTCGTCGAGCAGCACGGTCTGGCCGCGCTCCTTGATCAGCGCGATCGCGGCCTCGAATGCCACAAATTTGCCGAGCTCCGACATGTCGATGCCATAGCAGTCGGGGAAGCGGATTTGTGGCGCGGTGGAAACGATCACGATCTTCTTCGGATTCAGCCGCGCGAGGATGCGCAGGATCGATCGGCGCAGCGTGGTGCCGCGCACGATCGAATCGTCGACCACGACGAGGTTGTCCAACCCGGCGCGCACCGAGCCGTACGTGATGTCGTAGACGTGGCTGGCAAGCTGGTTGCGCAGGTTTTCCTGGCCGATGAAGGTGCGAATCTTGATGTCCTTGCTCACCACCTTCTCGCCGCGGGGCCAGTTGCGGAGGATCAGGTCGTCGAGCATCGCCTCGGTGAGCTTGCCCGCCGCGCTCGCCTCGAGGATGGCCGCCTTGACCTCGTCACGCCGCCGCGTGCGCAGGGCCGACATCAAGCCATAGAAGGCGGTCTCCGCCGTGTTGGGAATGAAACTGAACACCGTGTTGCCCCACTCGTGGTTGATCGCCGTGAGCACCTGCGGGGCCAACTGGCCGCCCAGCGCCTGGCGTTCGCGGTAGATGTCGAGGTCGTTGCCCCGGGAAAAATAGATCCGCTCGAAGGAACACGACGCCCGCGGGAGCGGCGGGGTGAACGGCGCCTCCTGGACGGTTCCGCGCTTCTTCATCACGACCACGTGTCCGGGGGTGACTTCCCTCACCTGCTCGGCCGCGAGGTCGAACACCGTCATCAGCGGGGCCCGCTCGGATGCAAATGCCACCACCTCGTCGTCCTGAAAATAAAAACAAGGCCGGATGCCGGACGGATCGCGGGCGACAAAGGCGTCGCCATTGCCGATCAGGCCGCCGAGCACGTAGCCCCCGTCCCATTTCTCCGCCGCGCGGGTCAGGACGCGCGTCACATCGAGGTCCTCGCTGATCCGGTGCGACATTTCCGCGCCACTCAGCGCACTCTTCCGCAGGACGCGATAGATGTCCTCGTGTTCCTCATCGAGGAAGAAGCCGATTTTCTCGAGGATCGCCTGGGTGTCGGTCGCGAAAATCGGGTGCTGCCCCATCCCGATCAGGGACTGGTTCAACTCGTCGGTATTGGTGAGGTTGAAATTGCCGCACAGCGCGAGGTTGCGCGTCGCCCACGGGCTGCGCCGGAAATACGGATGGCACGACGACATGCTGTAGCCGCCGCTGGTCCCGTAGCGGAGGTGGCCCATGAGCAACTCGCCCCCGAATTTGAAATTGCGCTTCACCGTGTCGGTGAATTCCGGGTGGATCACCCCGCTGTCGACGTGCGCGTTGTACTGGCCGAGCAGGGAACGGAAGATCTTGTCGAGCGGGTTCGACTTGATGTTGCGCTCGCGAAACATGAACGGCTCGCCCGCGGCCATGTCGAGTTTCACGCACGCCACGCCCGCCCCGTCCTGCCCGCGGTTATGCTGCTTTTCCATCAGCAGGAAGAGCTTGGTGAAGCCCCAGAGCGGCGAACCGTATTTCTCCTGGTAGTAGGAGAGCGGCTTGAGCAGTCGCACCAAGGCGACGCCGCATTCATGGCTGACGCGATCGCTCATGGCCGGGTCCGGGTGGCGAACCGCCCGCCGCGAAGGTCGAGCCGGCCCAAGGCCTGACTCGAAAGCTCACTGCGTGGAACTCGATGCGGGCGACCGGACTTCATGCAAAGCTGTTGATCTCGATGAGACGCTCGGAATGGTCAACGGCTTTCTCCGCGGATCGCGTCTTAGCGGCGATATTTTACCGCGAGGCCGTGTCCACGCCGGGCTTCGCCCGGGCGCCGCACCGCTTCCTGACCGCGTGATCGCCGGATTTACAGGCGAGTGAGATAGCCCGTTTCGCCCGAATCACAAACCGCCGGCGCGCATGCCTCCCAACTGCCTCCACCCGGAGCCCTTTGCTCCTGGGACGCGTCGAAGTTGTTTCCGCCCCTTGACCGCGTGAGAGATGTATCGAAGCATTTCCACTTTCCAGACCATGTTGATCCTTCGCGGCTCGCCTGCCCTGTCCCAATTCCGCCTCCAGAAGCTCCTGCAGGACTTCACGGCTGCGGGCCTGCCCGTGCGGGCGGTCAGCGCCGAGTTTGCCCACGTGGTCGAATTGAGCGGCGAGCTGGACGCCGCCGGCCGCGGCGTGCTCGAAAAACTCCTGACTTACGGGCCGAGCCGCGCCGCCGTGCCGGTCACCGGTTTGCTGCAAGTGATCGCCCCGCGCCCCGGGACAATCTCCCCGTGGTCCTCGAAGGCGACCGACATCGCGCACATTTGCGGGCTGGCCGCCGTCAGCCGTATCGAGCGGGTCACCGCCTACACGCTCGAACTGGACGGCGCCACGCTCACCCCGGAGCAACAAAAAGCCCTCGCCGCCCGGCTGCACGACCGGATGACCCAGGTGGTGTTCGACGATGTGGCGGCCTGCGACGTCCTTTTTCGGCAGGAGACGCCGCGTCCGCTGGCCAGCGTGCCCGTGCTGGCCCAGGGCCGGGCCGCGCTTGTCTCGGCCAACCAGACACTCGGGCTCGCGCTGGCGGAGGACGAGATCGATTACCTCCTCAAGGCCTTCCAAACGCTCGGCCGCGATCCGCACGACGTGGAACTCATGATGTTCGCCCAGGCGAACTCGGAACACTGCCGGCACAAGATCTTCAACGCCACTTGGGACATCGACGGCCAGAAGCGCGACCGCTCGCTGTTCCAGATGATCAAGAACACCTACACGCTCCACAGCGAAGGCATCCTCTCCGCCTACAAGGACAACGCCGCCGTTCTCGCCGGCACGCGCGGCGGCCGGTTCTACGTCGACCCGCGCACGAACGAATACGCCGCCCACGACGAGGACATCCATCTCCTCTGCAAGGTGGAGACGCACAACCATCCGACCGCGATCTCGCCGTTTCCCGGCGCCGCCACCGGCTCGGGAGGTGAGATTCGTGACGAAGGCGCCACCGGCCGCGGGGCGAAGCCCAAGGCCGGCCTCGTCGGCTTCACGGTTTCCAACCTGAAACTGCCCGGCGCGATCCAGCCGTGGGAAAAAGAGCACGGCAAACCCGGTCGCATCGTTTCCGCCCTCGACATCATGATCGAGGGGCCGCTCGGCGGCGCCGCGTTCAACAACGAGTTCGGCCGCCCCGCGATCAACGGCTACTTTCGCACCTTCGAGCAGAAAGTGCCCGCCGCCGCCGGTGCGAGCGAACTCCGCGGCTACCACAAGCCCATCATGCTCGCGGGCGGCCTCGGCAACATCAAGGCCGAGCACGTGCAGAAGGGCGCAATCCACCCCGGCGACAAGCTCATCGTCCTCGGCGGGCCGGCCATGCTCATCGGTCTCGGCGGCGGCGCCGCCAGCTCCATGAACAGCGGCCACGGTAACGAGGATCTCGATTTCGCCAGCGTCCAGCGCGACAACGCCGAGATGGAGCGTCGCTGCCAGGAAGTGATCGACCGCTGCTGGGCCCTCGGCGCGGACAACCCCATTTCCTTCATCCACGATGTCGGCGCCGGTGGCGTGTCCACCGCGCTCCCCGAGCTCGTCAACGACGGCGGCCGCGGCGGAAAATTCAACCTCCGCGCCCTGCCCAACGACGAGCCGGGCATGTCCCCGCTCGAGATCTGGTGCAACGAGTCGCAGGAGCGTTATGTCCTCGCCGTCCCCGCGGCGCAGCTCGCCACGTTCGCACAGCTCTGCGAACGCGAGCGCTGCCCGTTTGCCGTGGTCGGCGAGGCCACCGCCCAAAAACAACTCGTCCTCGACGACCCGCATTTCCAGAACCGCCCGATCGACCTGCCGCTCGAGGTGCTCCTCGGCAAGCCGCCGCGCATGCACCGCACCGACACCACGCAGCCGCGGCCGCAGTTTCCGCTCGATCTCACCTCGCTCACGCCCCCGCCCACCGGTCCCCGGAAACCCTACTCCGCCGAAAACGCCGTCGCCACCGAGCGCGCCGCCCTCACCGAGGCGATCCGCCGCGTGCTCGCCCACCCGACGGTCGCCGACAAAACCTTTCTCATCTCCATCGGCGATCGCACCCTCGGCGGCCTGATCGCCCGCGACCAGATGGTCGGCCCGTGGCAGGTGCCCGTGGCCGACTGCGCCGTCACCGCCGCCGCCTTCGACGTTTACACCGGCGAAGCGATGGCCATGGGCGAACGCACACCCGTCGCCGTCAACAACGCCGCCGCCTCCGCCCGCCTCGCCGTCGGCGAAGCACTCACCAATCTCGCCGCCACGCAGATCGGCGACCTCGGCAAGGTCAACCTCTCCGCCAACTGGATGGCCGCGCCTGCCATCCCCGGCGACGGTGCCGACCTCTACGCCGCCGTGCAGGCTGTCGGCATGGAGCTCTGTCCCGCCCTTGGCATCACGATCCCCGTCGGCAAGGACTCGATGAGCATGAGCACCGTCTGGCGAGACGGCGGCCCGGGCGAAAAAAACCAGATGCGCATCACGGCCCCCGTCTCGCTCATCGTTTCCGCCTTCGCCCCCGTCGCGGATATCCGTCTCTCGCTCACGCCGCAGCTCCAGCAACAGGAGGACACGGTGCTGTTGCTCATCGACCTGGGCCGCGGCAAAAACCGCCTCGGCGGTTCCATCCTCGCGCAGACGGTTTCGCAAATGGGCGAGGCCACGCCCGACGTCGATCAGCCGGCCGATCTCAAAAATTTCTGGAACGCGATCCAACTCCTTGGCCGCCAGCAAAAGCTCCTCGCCTACCATGATCGCTCCGATGGTGGCCTCCTCGCGACCGTGGTCGAAATGGCGTTCGCCGGTCACACCGGAGTGGATCTCGATTTGCCCAAGGGCCACGAGGTTTTCTCCGCGCTCTTCAACGAGGAACTGGGCGCCGTGATCCAAGTCCGCGCCGCCGATCTCGACGACGTCTACCTGACGCTGCGCGAGCACGGCTTCAAGGCCTGCACGACGCGCGTCGGCACGCTCAACCGCACCCACACCTTCCGGATCACCCGGGGCGGCAAAAGCATCTTCGAGGAAACCCTGTTCGGCCTCCGCGCGATCTGGTCCGACGTCACGCGCCGCATCGCCGCGCTCCGCGACAATCCCGCCTGTGCCGATCAGGAGCACCAGATTCGTCTCGACGCGACCAACCCCGGCCTCACGCCGAAGGTCACGTTCGATCTCGGGACGATGGCCGCAGGGGCCGCGGCCAAATCACGTCCGCCTATTGCGATCCTCCGCGAGCAGGGCGTGAACGGCGAGGTCGAGATGGCGGCCGCCTTCACCCGCGCGGGCTTAAAGGCGATTGACGTCCACATGACCGACATCCTCAGCGGCCGCGTCTCACTCAAAGACTTTCGCGGCCTCGCGGCATGCGGCGGCTTCAGCTATGGCGACGTCCTCGGCGCCGGTGAAGGCTGGGCCAAGAGCATCCTTTTCAACGACCGCGCCCGCGCGGAGTTCGCCGCGTTCTTCGCCCGGGAAGACGCCTTCGCCCTCGGCGTGTGCAACGGCTGCCAGATGATGAGCAACCTGCACGCGATCATCCCTGGCGCCGATCTCTGGCCGCGCTTCGTGCAAAATCAGAGCGAGCGCTACGAGAGCCGCCTCGTCTCGGTGCAGATCGAGAAAAGCCCGAGTGTCCTCTTGGCCGGCATGGAGGGCAGCGTCCTGCCGATCGCCGTCGCGCACGGCGAAGGGTACACCGAGTTCAAGGACGCGGCCGCCGCGCAGCGCTGCAGCGCCTCCGGCCTCGTCGCCGGCCGCTTCGTGGACAACCATCACCAGATCACGGAGCACTATCCCCTCAACCCGAACGGCTCGCCCTTCGGCATGACGGCGCTGACGACGACCACCGGCCGCGTGACGATCATGATGCCGCATCCCGAGCGCGTCTTCCGCAGCGCCTGCATGAGCTGGGCGCCGCGCACGTGGGGCGAAGATTCACCGTGGATGAAGCTGTTCTACAACGCGCGGGCTTGGGTCGGCTGAGCCAGCGGCCGCGAACGCCATCCGGCCTTACTCTTTCTTCGTCAACCGGCCGATGAGCCCATCGACCAGGGCGTCGGCTTGCAGCCCCAGCTTTCGGGCTCGGATCAGCGGCTGACCGGCCGGCGTGGATTTTTGCCGCGCCGCAAACGCCGCGTCCGCTTGCGCGAACGTTGCCTTCAAAAAGGCCTCCTTCGCCTCGTGCATCGCGCCGCTCTCGGTAAACTCTTTCGCCGTGCCCGGCCGCCCCACGAAGACCGGCGTCAGTTCGTCGCCGATCCACACGCGCCAGTCGTCCTCGTCGGCAAAGTAAACCGCCAGCACGCCACGCGCCGCAACGTCCAGCCGGCCGGCCATCGCCCGCATGTAGGCCCCGGCCACCTTGTCTTCCTCCGCCGAGGGCGACTTCGCCTGCAGCCGGACGATAATCTTCACGCCACTCGTGCGTTCGAAGCGCGCGAGCTTTCCCTCCAGCGCCGTTCGCGCCGGTGGATCGAGCGGCAGCAAGTTGCCCGGATCGCCGAGATACGGCGCCGTTCCCGCGGCCCGCAGCAACGGAAGAGCCAACCCGCACACCAGAATCAGCCGAAGGACGAAAAAAATCATCGGTGCCACGCTGCACGAATCGCCGACCCCGCACAACGAAAGTCCCCGTCCCGGCCTCCGGCGTGAAAGGGTTCAACCCATCCTTGCGCCCCCTGCTCGCTCATCTAGCTTCATGGCATGCCAGCCTCTGCCGAACAAGATCCCGAGCGCGCCGCCCACGCGCGGCAGGTGGCGATCTACCGTGCCATGGCACCTCAGCAGCGCCTGCACCAAGCGTTGCGCATGAACCACACCATGCGCACCCTGCTGGCCACGGGCTTTCGCATGCGCCAGCCCGGATGGACCGAGGCGCGCGTGCAAAGCGCCGTCGCCGATCGCATCCTCCATGCTCGCACCGGATGAGGTAACCCTGTTCGTTGCCCGCCTGACCGCCACGGGATCCCCCTACATGGTCACCGGCGCAACGGCCGCGATCCTCTACGGTCAGCCCCGTGTCACCAACGATCTCGATGTGGTACTGAGTCTTGACGATGCCGGTCGCACCGCATTGCTCCGGGCATTTCCAGAGAGTGAATTTTATGTGCCGCCGGAGTCGGTGATCCGGGCCGAGCAGGCCCGCTCGGAGCGCGGTCATTTCAATCTCATCCATCACGCCTCCGGCTACAAAGCCGACATCTACCTCGCCGGTTCGGATCCCCTGCACGCGTGGGCACTGCCGCAACGTCGCCGCGTACCCTGGACCGATGGCCTCACCCTCGACGTGGCGCCGCCCGAATACGTCGTCCTGCGTAAACTCGAATTCTATCGGGAAGGCCGCTCGGCAAAGCACCCCGCCGATATTCGCGCAATCTGCGAAATCACGGGAGTCGACGAGGCCGCCCTTACCCCGTGGCTCGATCGCCTCGGGCTGGCCTCCCTCTGGCGGGAAATAAAGACCGAACCATAGCCCGAGGCCAAGTCAGCCGCCTTCAGAAACTCCCCGGCGGCGCGGCGGGCGTCAACCGGCTGTAGAGGTGATGATCCACCCAGCGGCCGTGTAGCCATTCCGCTTTTTTTCGCGTGCTGACCTGCTTGAACCCGAGGCGCAGCGGCAGCGCCTGACCGCGGAGATTGCCCGTCGCGACCGCGACAACGATGCGGTTCACCTTCAGCTGCTCAAACGCATGCGCATAAAACGCCTGACAACAGAGCGTCATGAGGCCCCGCCCCTGCTCGGACGACGCGAGCCAGTAGGTGGGAAACGAAACGCGGCTGGCCCAGTCGATGCGATTGTGCCGGATCACGCCCGCCAGACGGCCCGCCGACCAGATGCCGGACGTAAAACCGCGCGTTGCCGCCCGCTCCTGCAACGCCTTCCCGATGAACTTCGCGCTGTCGGCAACTTTCTTCGTGTCGTCCACCCACGGCAGCCACTCGCGCAGGCGAACGCGATCCGCATCGATCAACGCGAACAACGCCGGAGCATCCTCCGGCTGCAGGAGTCGCAGTTCCAGGCTCGGGTTGATTTTGTGACGCAGCATCGGGACTACCCGCCACGCTTGTTCGCCAACGGCGGGACGGCGGATGATCAGTTGACCGCGGTGTTTTCCTCCGGGCGAGAACTTTCATTCCTCCCTTCGCCCACCCCGCGTCGGCGCTGCGGACAAACCCGGCCGTGGCGTTCTTCTCGCGGTTCACCGGTGCAGCAAACGACGAACCGGCCCCGGCGATAACTAACCCGTCGTCTGGTTCTGCGTCCGGAGACCAGTTCCCACCGACGGAGCCCAGCGTTTCAAAATTCGGGCCAGCTCCACCTTGGTCACCGGCTTGCCGACGAAATCGCACATGCCGACGGCAAAACAATGGTCGCGATCCCGCTCCGCCGTGTTGACGGTCACCGCCACGATCGGCGGCGCTTTGTTGCCCGCCGCCGCCCAGATCCGCTCCGGCGTTGTGAAACCGTCCATGCCCGGCATCTGGCAGTCCATGAAGATCAACTCGAACGCGGTGGCCCCCGCCTGCGCGATTGCCTCGGGAACGTTCAGCGCCACGTCCACCACGCAGCCGAGGCGCTCCAGCAACTGGGAGGTGACGGAACGGCTGATGGCGTCGTCGTCCACGACGAGCACACGCGGACCCGGACGGGTGGCCGGCGGCGCTCCCCGCACCGCCTCGAAGGGCGGACGTGAACCGGTAGTTCGGACACCCTCCGTCACCTGCTCCGCTTTCAAAGCCTCCGCCAGGACATCGGCGCGCAGCAGCGGTTTGCGCACCACGACGACCACGCCCACGCCGTGGCCGGTCGCCACGTCGGGATCGCGAGCGAGCAGCACGACACGGGTGGAACGAAGTTTGGCATCCGCCGCGAACAAACGCGCCAGCTCGGCGCCACCCGTCTTCGCCACGGTTTCGTCCAGCAAAAGCACCGGATCGCACGCTTCGTCCTCAAGCGCGTCGCGCAAGAGCATCACCGCACCCGCCACGGTGTCGGCCGCATCCTTATCGACCCCCAAACGGGCGAGCATTGCGGACGCCGCGACCCGCGAGGCCGTTTGTTCATCAAGCACGACCACGTGCAGTCCGTCGGAGGCGGGCAGGGTCAGGGTGGTCTGCGTCTGGTCGGCCACCAGCGGCAGCATCACCCAGAATTCCGACCCGCTTTCGGGCAGACGGCGGGTCCGGATCTGTCCGCCCATCAGCTCCACCAATCGCTTGCTGATGGCGATTTCGAGACCGGAACCACCGAACTTGCGCGGCGACGGCGGGTCGGACTCCACCGAACGTTCGAAGAGCGTTGCCTGCATTTCATCCGGGACGCCCTCGCCCGTGTCGCTGACGCTGAAACGCAGCCAGGTCGCCCCCCCTGTTGTGAGGGCGCCACCGAGCCGCCCGGCAATTCGACTCGTAACACCACGCGGCCGCCCGGCGAAAATTTTACCGCGTTCGCCATCAGGTTGAAGACGATCTGCCGGAGCCGGGGCGCGTCGCCCGAAACCAGCACCGGCACGTCCGGCGCGACGATCAGCACCAACTCCAGCCCCTTGAGCAAAGCGGGCGGCGAAAGCGATTCCACGACTTCGATGAGCGGCTGACGCAGGTCGAACGAAGCCCGGCCGATCTGAATTTTCCCGGTCTCGATGTTGGCGTAGTCCAGCACGTCTTTGAGCGACTGGTGCAGCGCCTCGGCGGACGATCGCAATGTGGTCAGGTGCTCGCGCTGGTGCGGCTTGAGCGTGTGGTCGAGCAAAAGGTCGGCGGAGCCGATGACCCCGTTGAGATGCGCCCGGATCTCCCGGCTCAGGGTCGCCAGCATCTCGCTCTTGGCCTGGCTCTCACGCGTCACCGCTTCCCGGGCTTTTTCCGCCAGGGCCGCCCGCTCCTGTTCTTCCGCCCCCTGGCGGGCCTGCTCCGCCAGATCCAGGGCATACTCGCGCCGGGCCCGTCCGAGCTACCAGGCCAGCAATCCGATGCCGCCGGCTCCCACCACAATCGCCAGCGAGTCGATCCAACCGACGTCGCCCAAAAAAGCCAGCAGGGGTGGGCACGTCGAAATCACGGGCATCGGCGTAATTCTCGTCACCACTCGCCGATCACCTCAAACTCATAATGCGTCAACGACCCCGGGAGGTCGGTAGCGCCGGACCCAACGAGGCCGGGTTCCGGGGCGATCCGCCGTGATCGACCGGAGACGTTGAGGGGCGGTTGAAGCTGGTAGCCGGGATCCGGTTGGCTAGCGTTCCCCGCCATCTTGTCTCTTTCCGCCGTGCCTCTGCCCGTCCTGTTCCCTCTTCTGGCCGCCACCTTGTATGCCGCGGGCGCGATGCTCGTGAAGCGCTCGGCCGACCTCGGGGTCGGCGTCTGGCGAACCGCGTTCGTGGCCAACATCGCCTGCGGCCTCCTCTTTCAGTCTCTCCTGCCGCTCGGCGGCACCTTACACCCCGAGCTTTGGTGGCAGCCCGCGATCGTCGCAGTGTGTTTCGTGGCCGGCCAATGGCTGACTTTCATCTCGCTGGATCGGGGCGACGTTTCGGTGGCGACACCCGTCCTGGGGCTCAAGATCATCCTCGTCGCGACGCTGGCCACGCTGCTCGGCGGCCAGGTGTTGCGCTGGCAGTTGTGGGTGGCGGCCGTCCTCGCCACGGGCGGCATCGCGCTGCTGAACCGCCGCGGTGGGCTATCGGCCTACCACAACGTCGGCCGCACGATCGTCACCGCGGGGCTGGCCGCGGCCGCCTATGCCATCTTCGACGTGCTCGTGCAAAAGTGGTCGCCCGCCTGGGGGCCCGGCCGCTTTCTGCCCCTCGCGCTGGGGCTCTCGGGCGTGTTCTCACTGGTCTTCGTCTTCCGCTTCCGCGCGCCCCTGAGCGCCATCCCACGGGCGGCCTGGCCGTGGTTGATCGGCGGCACGCTGACCATGGGCATCCAATCTGTGATCTTCGTTTTCACTGTCGCGAACTGGGGCAACGCGGCCCAGTCCAACGTCGTCTACAGCTCCCGCGGACTCTGGACCGTGGTGCTCATCTGGGTTTTCGGCCACTGGGTGAAAAGCCGCGAACAACAACTCGGCGGAAACGTCCTCGCCTGGCGACTCGCCGGCGCGGTGTTGATGATGGCGGCGATTGTCCTCGTCCTGCGGTGAACGGGCGGCCGCAGTGGAACGAGCTTCCGCCATACCCCGACTTGACGGCGTTGGCCCCGCGGACCGAGATTCGACCCATGATGCCCCACCAAAACCGGCCGGCTGTCTCACCGCCCGAAGCCGCGGGATTTTCCCGCCGGTCGTTTCTGCGCACCACCCTGGGCGGAAGCCTGCTGGTGGCGGGAACCGGGAAGTTCGGTTCCGTCCTCGCCGCCGACAAAAAGCCCGACACGCCGCTGCGCCAGTTTCCCTGTTACCGGGCCGAAGGCACGCACCGCGAACTCGGACGCCAGCATGGCGAACAGGCGGCGCGCCAGATCGCCGCGCATCTGGCCTTCATGGGCGAATCGATGAAACTCGGGAGCCGCGAACTGCAGGCGCGGGCGCGGCGTTTCTGCCCGCTGTTCGAAAAGCACTGCCCCCACCTCTTGGAGGAAATCGCCGGGCTGGCCGAAGGTGCCCGCATCACCGAGGCCGAGGCGCTGGCGGTCAACATCCGCGGCGCGTTGGGCCAGGCGCACGAGGAGGGCTGCACGGCCTTCGCCATCGGCCGGAGAGGAACCGCGGACGGCGGGCTCCTCATTGGCCAGAACAGCGACACACTGCCGGCCGTCGTCGCTCTCTCGTATGTCCTGCACCTCAAGCCGCGGAACAAGCCCGAGCTCCTGATGTGGACTTACGGCGGCATGATCGGCTACCACGGGGTCAACCGCCACGGCGTGGCCCATTTCGCGAACGATCTCGGGGGCGGCCCGAAGTCACGCTTCGGTCTGCCACACTACCCCCTCAAGCGGTTGATTCTCGAATGCCGCACGCTCGACGAGGTCGTGCCGCTGTTCCGGCGCACGCCGCTTTGGGCCAACGGCAACTACGTGCTCGCCGACGGTACCGGCCGGATTCTCGATATCGAGGCGACGCCCGACGGCCCGGAATTGATCACCGACCAGGGCGCGGGTTTTCTCGTGCATACGAACCATTTCATCAGTCCCCGCTACGCCACGCGCGAAAACCACGCAGAGTCCGTGCCCGACTCCTTTACCCGCCAGAAGTTGATGACCGAACTGATCGCGAGCCGGCTGGGCAAGGCGACGCTCGCCGACGTGCAATCTTACCTGCGCTCGAAGGATCGCCATGCGACGGGCATCTGCCGCGTGGCGCAGACCGCCAGCCCGTTGGCCGGCTGGGAGACCGCGGGCATCAGTGTCGCCTCGATCATCGCAGAGCCCACCAAGGGCAAACTCCACGTGGCCGCCTCGAACGACCCGGATAACGCATTCGTGGAATACGCGATGTCGTAGAGGACCCCGGAGATGATTTGAGATGTGGAAATCAGGAAACAATCCGGAACGGCGGCGACGGCGGCATGACCCTGATTTTTCTGCGGGAGAATCCCTAGCCGGATCCTACCAAAGGGTGTAGCCGCCATCGATGACGAGGGCGGCGCCGGTCATGTAGCGCGAAGCGTCGCTCGCGAGGTAAACCGCCAGCGGGCCGAGGTCCTCGGGCCGGCCGAAATCGCCCTGCGGGATCTGCTCGCGGAAGTTCGCGATGACTTCCGGGTGCTCGCTGGCCCAGCGAACATTGGGGGCGGTCATGAATCCTCCCGGGCAAATCGCGTTCACGGTCACGCCCTTCGGCGCCCAATCCGCGGCGGCGGCCCGGGTGAGTTGGATAACCGCCGCCTTGGCCGTCTCGTAACTGCGGCCGCCAATCCCGCGATTGGCGATCATCCCGGAAATTGAAGCGACATTGATGATTCTTCCGCCCGTGCCGCGGCGCACCATCGCACCGCCGAGGTGTTTCATGCAGAGAAAGGTACTGCTCAGATTCAAGTCGACGATCCGCTGCCAGTCCTCAAGCGATTGGTCTTCGAGGGGAATATTGATCAGCCGGCCGCCGACATTGTTGATCAGAATGTCGATGGGCCCGTGCTCCTCGAGGACGCGGCGGCAGATTGTTTCGCATTCGTCGGTGCGCCCGACGTCGCCGAGCAACGGGACCGCCACGCGGCCCAGTACGCGAATATCGCGGGCCGTCGCTTCCAAGCTTGCCGGGTCGCGCCCGACCAGCACGACATCCGCACCGGCCCCGGCGATGGCGAGCGCCATCTCCCGGCCGAGGCCGCGGCTGCCGCCTGTGATGAACAGGCGCTTACCATCTAGGCGAAATCGATCGAGAATGTGCATAGGAGGCTCGTCGCGAAAAACGGAACGAGCCGCCGCAGGCTACGACTCGCGACAGGCCGGGCGCGAACTTTTGTACAGCGCGAGGCCCGGCCGCCTCACCCGTTCGTACCGGGCCTGCCCTTGGCGGTGGGCGGCGGGTTGAGGGCCGCTTGCAACTCCGCGAGCGTGCGCGCGGATAACCGAGCACATGGTCACCAACCCGCACCGGCACGGCGGATTCGCTCAGGCCCGCATAACACTCCAGGGTTTTCGCCGACTGCGTCGCGTTCTCCTCCAGCCGCTGCTGCAATTGGAGGCAGGCGGAGCAGGTTGGATTTGCCCCAGCCATGAGGGCGCAAAACGGATTCACCCGTTTCGAGCCTTGAAGCGGCGATCGAAACGAGCCCGCTTCACGCAGGACCAAGGGCAGGCCGGTGGTGGCCTCGAACGCCGTCCAATACTTGAGGAACAAGGAGGATCGTTGCAGAATCCCGACGATGTCCGCATCCGCGGGCGCAGGGGTAAGAATCAGGCGCGGAGGCAGGCGGTCGGGTCGAGCCACAGAAAAGTTGGAAAGGTAATGACGTTGCGGGTCCGAACCGCCGGCGAAGCCACCGGCCAAGGAAAAGATAGACCATGGCCGGAACCGGGGAGATGGGGTGTTACCCGGCCGGAACGCGCGACCGTCGCGGCCGGTCGCCTGCCTTACTCCGCGACCGATCGGATCGGCAAGCCCTCGTTTTTGGGAGGAAGCGACCACAGGCTTGCCGGCGCCGGGAGCGACGCGACGCGACCCGCTGCGCTTGCGCTTGCAGCGTGGCGCGGAGCCGGGTGAGGGTCCGCGATGCTTGTTCAGCCGGGACGTGCGGTTCATTGCGCGGAGGCGATCGCCTGGATGAAGGCGCGCGGCCGGATTCCCGGCGCGTGCGCCGTGACGTCGCTGCCCGACGTCTCCGAGGTGGGCCTCGCGCTGGAAACGTGGCGGGCGTGGTTCATCGCCGCCGTGCGCCTCGTCGTCGACGCGGTGCCCGACGAGAGCGCCGCGCTCTTTTTTCAATCGGACATCAAGCGCGACGGCCGCTGGATCGACAAGGGCGCGATGGTGATCCGGGCGGCGGAGGACGCGCGGGCCCACGTGCTGTTTCACAAGGTGGTCTGCCGCCGCCCCCCGGGGCTGCCAACCCACGGCCGGCCTGGCTACACCCACCTGATCGCGGTCTCGCGCGGTCTGCGATGCCCCGACGTGCTGCCGATCCCCGACGTGATCGTCGACGCGGGCCGTCTGCCGTGGGTGCGCGCGATGGGCATCCGGGCCGCGGCGCACGCGGTGCGCTTCGCCCGCGACCAGGCAGCGGCCCGGGTCGTCTTCGATCCGTTCTGCGGCGTCGGCACCGTACTCGCCGTCGCGAATGCGCTCGGCCTGGACGCGCTGGGCGTGGAGAAGGCGAAAAAGCGGGCCGAACAATCCCGCCTGCTCACCGTGCGGCCGGACGAGCTCTGACCCGGCCCCGGTCGCGCGGGGGCCGCCGAACCGCTCAGCGTCCCGCCGGTTTCAGCGCGAGCCAGCGGTCGAGATATTCGTAGGCGGCCTGGCGGGCCGCCGGCGCGAAGCCGTGGCCGCCCTCCGGATACTGCGCGACGAGGTTGTCCGCGGCCTGGAAGATTTTGTCGTAGACCGGCAGGGCCGAGGTGACGCAGTCCTTCACGCCGGAGACCTCGAAATTGTCGTCGCTCCGCGGGGCGTTCACGAAGACGGGCCGCGGCGCGAGGACGCCGAGGATTTCGGTAAAGTCGAATGGCATGCGCGCGGGATCGTTGCCATACTCGCTGGCGATCCGCGGCATGTAACGGTCGCTCGTCCAGCCCTTGAGCTTGCCGCTGTAGTACTTGAAGAACGTGTTGAAGCCGGCGCTCGAAACCATCGCCCGGATGCGCGGCTCGAACACGCCAAGGAACAGGGCGTTGTGGCCGCCCAGCGACAGGCCGATGGCGCCGATGCGGCCGGCATCCACCTCGGGCAGCGAGGCCAGCACGTCGACGGCGCGGATGTGATTGACGATCCCCTTCATGGTGCCGCTGGCGTATCCGAGCTTGTAGGGATCGGTCTTGTAGTCGGGGCCGCGCAGGACGTAGTCGGGCGCGATCACCACGTAGCCGCGCTCGGCGAGTTCCTGCGCATACTCCGTGTCGCCGGTGGCCGGCCGCTTGTCCGGCGTCGATTCACCGCGCGGAACGTAATACGGGTAAGTGGTGCCGTGAAGGCTCACGATGGCGGGCGCGCGCCGGCCGTTGAGTCCGTCCGGTATGTAGAGATAGGCGTAGGCGCGATCGCCGGCCTCGGCGACATAGGTGATGCGCCGCCAGCTGGCTTTGGCCAGCCGCCCCTCCTTGAGCACCTCCACGGCGAGCGGCAGCCGGTGATCGATCACGGGCAGCGGCCCCATCACCACCTGCATGTTGGCGATCACGTCGTTGCGCCGGCGGTTCCATTCCTGCTGGGTCGCGACCGGGTGGCGCGCGCCCGTTTGATCCAGGTAGTAAAGCAGATCGTTCTTATCGGGGTAGAAGGGAGCCGCGGCGACTGACGTCGCCAGCGAGACGGCACCTAATGCAAGGAGGGCGGAAACCGCGCGTCGAAATGACATGGGATAGGGATGAGTTGACGACATGGGATGATCTTTGGGCGATAGAAATTTTGAACCTTAACGCGATCGTGTGGTTCAGCGCCATCCCGCGCGCCGGATAGTCTTTTTTGCCGCGTCATGGCTGGGATTCGTTTGCCGGTTGCAGTTTTATCTTGGACCAGCGTGCGGGATCATCGGTCAGGGCTGGGACCGAAAGTCCAGGGCGCTCTCGGATAGCCCTTGGGTGACAGTTCCCTTTCCTTCCCTCCGGATGAACCCAAAACTCCCGTTGAGACGGAACGATCCGATCTCGCTTTGAACTTGGCGGGGGCCTGATGCGCCACCGGCATGGAAGAAATAGTCCGTGTAGGATTCGGCACGGATCTCGACCGCCAGGATTCCATCGTTGGCACGAATCCGGCGCAACCGGAGAGCCGACGATGTGGTGTCATCGAACGGTTCATGAAGGGCTAAGTAAACCGTGTTCCGGCCCTGACGGCGGGCCACGACCAGCGGCACGGCGCGCGTTTTCCCATCCTCCGGCCGGTCCGCCAGCCCGCCCGACGAAACATAGTAGGGTCCGTCCGCACGGTGGATCGTGGTACCCGGGTCACCCAGGACCGAAACCCGTACTCCAATGGCTTTGTCCTGCCGCCAGGCGTCGCCTTTGGCCTGCTTCCAAATCGCCGACCAAGTTTCCGGCGCGGCAGCGCGCAGCCCATTCCGCATCCAGCGGTTCTCGGCGTTGTTGGGGGCACTGGAATCGATCAGGTTGAAACCCAGGTCGGCTCCAATGTCGAAGGGTGAAAACGCAAAGCCGGGGACGTCCAGATCACCCAGACCATGGAGGATCCAGTCGTAAGTGTGCTCGACATCGGAACGCGCCTCGAACAGGTCCAGCAAATACCCGCGGGTGAGTGCCAGCGTGCGCGATTGCTCGACCCCGGGGTAAACACTGCCGCTGACGCGAATGACCTTCGCCGCGGACCCGAAGTTGTGCCCGGCGACCGTCAGGGGCTGGGTCAGCGCGTCCATCGCCTTCCTGTCCACGAGGAGCGTATTGTGCCCCACGGGGTGCTTGCTCCAGTTCATACTACTCCTACCCCCACGGCCGGCATTATCGTAGTCCCATTGGACGAACCAATCCGGTTCCAGCAGGCCTCCTTTGCCGTGGAACGTGATATGAAACGGATCCTTGTGCCCGTGGCTGATCCGCGTCGCGCCAAAACGGATGGAGACGGCGGGACCCGGGGATGTCCAGTAGGAGGAGGACTCATCCGCTCGCAACATCGCCATGCCATTGGCCGGGAAGATGGAACTCGGTGCCGCGGGAGGAGCCACCCGCTCGGGAAGATCGCCGCCATGGGTCAAGGCGAGGTAACCCCAAAGCGCGTGATCCCATTGGTCCCGGGCAGGATTCTGGGCGAGCACCCAAGCGTAGCTGGAATCCCGATACCGCAGGAAGGCCAGCTTCAGACTGGTATCGAAAAAATCCCTGATGGAGTTGCCGCTCGCGGACCGCCAGCGGTAGAGGTCGATGCCGTCACCGCGCAAGGCCGCCTCGGCCAAGGCCACCATCATTGAGGAGACGTAGACCAAATCATAGGCGTTCGCCCCATACCAGAGTTGGTCACGATAGCCCTTCTCCAGGGTGTCCTTCAGGCCCCCCGGTGCATCCAAGGCGAAATGGATGAGCTCACGGTCACCCACCGTGTAGCCAACCACGCCGCAGAGGGCCCGGCCCCAAAATAATTTGTTCTCGGCCACCGGAAACTTTGCCAGCGGCACCATCGCCGTCCGCGCCAACCGCCGGAGGAAATTTTCCACCGCTTCCCGGTCAACCGGGGAGAGCCGGTCATGGACGAGGTCGTAGGCCCAGCACAGGCCGATGACAGTCCTCGGGGCCCCAAAGGTAAGAAAGGGGAAAAGCGATTTCTGCTCAGCCGGTGAAAGCTGGTCGTAGATGCGACTTTGTCCCCACAGATTGACGTCACCCGGCGCGCCCCGGAGGACGACGTCGCGCGATGGTGGCGTACCCGCAAAGGCAGCCACATAGTACAAGAGAATATCCCGCACCTTCTCGACATAGCGTGCTTCGCCACTGATCACGGCGGCCAGGGCGACATCGCGCGTGCGGCGGGCAGTCGTCCATCCCCCGCCTATGTCGACCCCCGGGTAAGGAGAAGGGTCGTAGTAGTGGGCATACTCCTGGCCTCCGCGCAGGGTGTCCTCGACCTGCGCCTGAAGGCGTTGGTAGAGGCGGCCGGCCCAAGCGCGCTGTCGAATCTTCTCCCGCATCGCGTCGATCTCGGCGCGGTTCAGGAAGAGATTCGGGTGGGTCACACGCACGGTTCCGGTTCCCTCCCCCGAAAGATTACCGGGCTGCGGTGGGGTTGATCCGGCCGTGGGACTGTCCGCGGCGTAGATGGGGCTGACCGCCGCAGCAGCCAGGCCAAGCCAGGCGATAAGGAATGCCAGGGGGGATATTCGCTTCATGACAAATTTGGTTCTACGATGAGGGAAACTGTTCGGCGAGGGTTCGCTATGCCAGCTTCGGCACGACGAAAGGCTGCCGATAGTTGCGAGTGAGCAGCGCGTTTGCCTTCTCATTTCCCATGAATCGTTCCGCTTTCGCATCGAAACGGAGCGGCACACCGACAACCGTTGGAGTTCGATCAAGATCGACTCCATTCACTCTGAGGTGCTCGACCATCCGTCCGTAAGCGTCGGCTAACGCCGCATCTCCCTGGATCTGCTCCTTGACTTCCTCCATGCGCCCAGTGCGACCGAGTCGATAGGAAATGTTTGCGGTATGGCTCAGCGCGGAGGAAATGTGGCCCTCGCTGACCGGACAACGCAGATCCGCCCGCTGCCCACTGCGCACGACATCCACGAAGTTCTGCACGTGGCTCTGCAAGAGGCCCTCCCCTGCGCCCAACGCTCCGGCATTGAAATGCTTCACCTCCTTGCCGGCGCGATCAAACGCCTTCGGGCCGCCCCGAACCATCGCTATCGTCCCACCTTCGCAATGCACCACGACGCCAACCGTGGAACCCTGATATGTATCCATGGTCCTTGTTCCGGGTCTCGCCGGCAGGCCGCGCACCTCGAAGATGAGCGGCGCCGGCTTATAGTCATGCACCACCACGAGCGTATTGGGCGTCTCACCGTCGTCCTCGTAACCGAAACGCCCGCCGACGCTCATCGTTGCCGGGGCGATGCCAGGATCGCCGAGGAACCAACGCGCAATGTCCATCTGGTGGCAACCTTGGTTGCCAATCTCGCCGTTACCGGTGGCCCAGATCCAGTGGAAATCGTAATGCAGGTTCTTTCGGCGCAGCGGAGTCATTGGCGCCGGGCCGAGCCAGAGATCGTAGTTAACCGTCTTCGGCGGCTCCGTCGGACCGACGGTCCGGCCAATGCTGTCCCGGCGCTTGTAGCAAAGCCCGCGCACCGCGGTAATCTTGCCGAGATTGCCCGCTCGCACCCATGCGACCGCCTCTGCCGTTGCGCCGATCGAACGGTTGACGGTCCCGTGCTGTCCAATGCGACCATATTTCTGCGCGGCCGCGACGAGCTGGCGCCCCTCCCAAATATTGTGCGACAGGGGTTTCTCGACGTAGACATGCTTTCCCGCCTGAAACCCCCAGATGCTCTGCAAGGCATGCTGGTGATTCGGCGTCGCGATCGAAATTGCATCGAGAGCCGAACGGTCGAGCATCTGGCGCAAATCGATAAACGTCTCCACCGAGTGACCCGCGTCCCGTACCATGCTGGCCGCGTGAGTGAGGTGGTCGGCGTCGACATCGCACAGCGCCACGAGGCGCACACCTTTGGCCGCCAGGTAGGCCTTGACGTGGTCGCCTCCCTGTCGGCCGACGCCGACGAGGCCAATTCGAAGATCGGCATTGGCCCCCGGAACCTGGGCCCAGTTGCGCGGACTCAATCCCCCGACTCCAGCCGCCACGGCCGCGGATTTTAGGAAAGCGCGTCGGGATTGAAAATGGCTCATGGGGATATTTCAGACCCGAGGTGGATGGAACTTGGATGAACGTCGACGCCCTTATCTAGAGCACCCTGTGGCGACCCTAGCCGGCCAGTGACGCCAAAAACGATTTTGCCGCAAAATATTCCATAAATGACCACCCGATCCCGAAACCCGGAGCGTCGAAATGACATGGGGAAGGGTTGGCTTGATGAAGGTCACATCCGGTAATCCACCGGCGGGGTGCGGGGCGCGGGCCACGTGGCGCCGCCGGCCCGGAGCCAATTCCACCCCAAACCAGCGTACAAGGCCAAACCCGACGATCGGCCAAGGCGCTGCGCGCGATCTCAATCCAACCG